>NZ_JCAQOZ010000032.1:0-265539 GCF_059567945.1 Paraburkholderia sp. BGA-UO-ETr-F12
GCAGCTCACGACTGGAAGACGGCCATGAACCAATTCGCTATCCTCTATCAGGATCGCTTCATCAGATCACCCGTGTAATTCTCCAAACGCCTTAAACACGGAAATTCTGACACCCCCACGAACCCAGCAAGAAAAGGCCAAAGAGCAAAACCAACAACAAAACCCGCCAAGCAGGCCCAACCCTCACTTAAGAACCTCTTCAACAGCGCGAACGCGCTCCCGATGCACTGCATCCTTAATCCCACCAGGCGAGTCAGCGAGCCTCTTCGCCACCGCTCCTGCATCCACACCTCGCGCAGCAACAAGCGCAACCCGCAGCCGCTCAGCCTGCGGATACTCCCGCATCTCAAACCCCTGCCGCCCGCGCGCGTCCGCCTCGCATGCCTGCAACGCTTCAGCAAACCGCGCAGGTTTCCGAATAGCATCGCTACGCTCCAGCAACCTCACCAACGCGGCCGCCCCCATCTCCATCACGCGATGAATATTCCCGTGCTCCCGCGCCACCAGCACCGCCAGATCGCGGCATTCATTCGGCACCCGCAGCCGCTCGCAAAAAGGCTTCAGCAAATCCACGCTGCGCCCCTCATGCCCAATATGCCGCGGTAATACATCAGGCGGCGTCGTCGCCTTACCCAGGTCGTGCGTGAGCGCCGCGAACCGAACCGGCAACGCATAGCCCTGCTGTGCCGCATGGTCGACCACCATCATCACATGCACACCCGTATCCACTTCCGGGTGATAGTCCGCCCGCTGCGGCACGCCGAACAACGCATCGATCTCAGGTAAAACCCGCGCCAGCGCGCCGCATTCCCGCAACACCTCGAACATCCGCGACGGCTTCTTCTCCATCAAGCCGCGCGACACTTCCTGCCACACGCGTTCAGCTACCAGCGCGTCCACCTCGCCTTGACTCACCATCTTGCGCATCAGCGCCATCGTCTCCGGCGCCACCGTGAAATCAACGAAACGTGCCGCGAACCGCGCAATCCGCAAAATCCGCACGGGATCTTCAAGAAACGCATCGCTGACGTGACGAAACAGACGCGCCTGCAAATCGCTCCGGCCGTTGAACGGGTCGATCACCGGACCAGTCAACTCACCGTCCGGGCGCACTTCGCGCGCCATCGCATTGATCGTCAGGTCGCGGCGAGCGAGATCCTCTTCAAGCGTGACGTCCGGTGCGTAGAAGAACTGGAAGCCGTGATACCCCGCCGCCGTCTTCCGCTCAGTGCGGGCGAGCGCGTATTCCTCATGCGTCTGCGGATGCAGGAACACCGGAAAATCCTTGCCCACGGGACGATAGCCCTGCGCCACCATCTGCTCAGGGGTCGCGCCGACCACCACGTAATCGCGGTCTTGCACCGGCACGCCTAACAGCTCGTCGCGAATCGCGCCGCCGACCGCGTAGATATTCATGGGCATACGTCTTGATAAGCAATCGTGTGCGTTTCGCGAAGCGCGTCGTCGATCCAGGCCTTCACGGCCGGCAACGCCGTCACGCGACGCACATAGGCCGCGGCCGTTTCGGACAAGGCCGGCTGCCACGTGTTGAAGCGCATCGCCACCGGTGCGTACATCGCGTCGGCAATGCTGAATTCACCGAACAGAAACGGACCGCCGTAGGTCGTGAGGCACTCGCTCCAGATCGCCTCGATACGCGCGATGTCGGCAAGCGCGCCCGGTGTGCCGTTCTTGCCGGGAAACGATGCGCGAATGTTCATCCACATGTTCGAGCGCAAGTCGCCGAAACCCGAGTGCATCTCGGCGCTCACGCTGCGCGCGCGGCGCCGTCCCGCCGGATCGCGCGGCCACAGCGCATGCTGCGGAAAGCCCTCGGCCAGCGTCTCGGCGATCGCCAGTGAATCCCACGTAACCGACCCATCTTCGCCGATCAGACACGGCACCTTGCCCGGACCCGTCGGCGCATAAGCCAGAATCGCAGCCTTCGTACCGGGTTCATTCAGATGAATCAGCACCTCTTCAAAGGGGATGCCGAAATGCTTGAACAGCAGCCACGGACGCATCGACCACGACGAATAGTTCTTGTCACCGATAAGCAGCTTCATGCTCTATCTTTGTATAAGGGAGTGGATAAAAAATTCAACGCCCCGCGCTGGCGCGAAACGTATCGAAACGTGACCGCGTCGACGCGCCAGTCAGATAGATGGGCGCGACCGTTTCGATGCTGACGGGTTCGATGCCGAGTTCAGGCGCAAGCGGTCCGCTCAACACGTTGTCGACTTTCATCGAATCGAGATTGTCGCGCGAAATCACCGGTACGCCAGGCGCCATTTCGAACGTGAACGCCTGCAAGCGCGCCAACGCTTCGGGCAGGCGAATGATCCGCGCGTGCCGGCCAATCACCTCGCCGCAATACTCGACGAGATCTTCGAGGGTATAGACGGTTGGACCGCCCAGTTCGTAAGTATGGCCGCTCGCTGCATCGAGATCGAGCACGTTGCAGATCGCCTTCGCCACGTCGCCGACATATACCGGCTGGAATTTCGCATCCGGCATGGCAAGGGGAATCGCCGGGAACATCCGCTGCAAGAACGCGAACTTGTTCAGAAACTGGTCTTCCGGACCGAACACAACGGAAGGCCGGAAAATCGTCCACGCCAGATTCGCCGCACGCACGGCCTTTTCTCCGTCACCCTTGGAGCGCGAGTACATGCTGGGCCCATTCGGATCGGCGCCGAGCGCGCTGATATGAATCAGGCGATGCACGCCCTTGCCTTCGCACGCCGCAACGATTTTACTCGGCAACTCAACGTGCAGGCGCGCGAAATCCGGACCATAAGGTGTCCCGCGTTTGCCATGCAGCGTGGCAACCAGGTTGATGACGCAATCGGCGTTTTCGACGAAACGTGCGAGTTGCACCGGATCGAACACGTCGGCTTCGATCACGTCGATGGGGAGCAGGGTGAGATGGCGGGCGTTGTAGCGGCGCCGGGTGGCAATGCGCACGTCTTTGCCCATTTCAACGAGGGCATTGACGAGATGGCTGCCGATAAAACCGGAACCGCCGATGACCGCAATGGCTTGGTGTCGCATTTTCGACTCCCTGGTGGAAGCCGCGGCAACGGCTGGCGTGGCGCACCGCCGCATCAGAGTGACACGGCGGCGGCCCAGCGCTTACGGTGCGATATAACCCAGACGCGCCTTCAGCGATTGCGGACGGCCTTCGAACAATGCCGCGTAGTAGACCGTATTGGACAACACATTCTTCACGTAGTCGCGCGTTTCCTGGAACGGAATCGCCTCGGCAAAGATCGCGCCTTCAACCGGACGCTGCAACGATTGCCGCCAGTTGCGCGGACGGCCGGGACCGGCGTTGTAACCGGCGGTGGCCAGCACGGCGGACCCGTCGAATTGATTGTAGATCATCGACAGGTAGTTCGTGCCGAGCAGGATGTTGGTGTTGATGTCGTTCATCTGCTCGCGCGAAATCGGGCCGAGGCCGATCTTCTTCGCCACCAGCTGCGCGGTGCCCGGCATCAACTGCATCAAACCGCTCGCGCCGACTTCCGAGCGCGCGTTCATGATGAAGCGCGACTCCTGGCGAATCAGCCCGTATGCCCATTCGACGTCGAGCCCGTTCGACTGCGCGTCGCGCTCCACGATGTCCTTGAAGGGCGACAGATAACGCAGCGAAAAATCGTGTTCGCTCTTCGTGCGATCGGCCGTGTTGACGGTGCGGTCATACAACTGAATCCGGCGCGCGTATTCGGCCGCAGCGAGCAGTTGCCGGTCGCTCATGTTGCGCAGCGGCCAGTTCCACTCGCGATTGCCTTCGAGCCGCAGATTCAGCGCATAGAACCGCTGCGCCAGATCGAAGCCCGGCGTGTTGCCGGCCTGCTGGATTTCCGCGTCGGTCACAGTCGTTTTCGGCGGCACGGTGATCTTCTGACCCAGCTCTTCCGAAGCCAGCTGGCCGTAGAAGTTGAAGCCTTGCGAGATCGACGCGAATTCCTGGTTGGCGGTGGTCGTGTCGCCAGCCTGCTTAAGGGCCCGGGCGTGCCAGTACACCCACGACGGCTGGGTGCGCAGCGCCGCCGGCATCTGTTCGATCGACCAGCGCACCATTGTCCAGTCGCCCGCAAGCAGCGCGGTGCGTGTGCGCCATTCGTACGCCGGGTTCGACAACGGCGCATTCACCGAGAGACGGTACCAGTCGACCGCGCCCGGCATCTGCTTGACCGCGGCCTGGTAGGCGATCGTGCCCCAGCCGATGGCCCGCTCGGGTGAACTCAGCGAAGGCGCCACCGAAGCAAACGTGGCCGCGGCCATGGCCGGGTCGTTGCGCGCCATGCGCGTGATCGCGAGCAACGCGAGCTGGTGCGACTGCGTGTCCGGGCCGACGCCGCGTGCCAGCAACAACGGTGGCGTGCTCGTGGCCTGGCCGAACAGCACCGGGTCGGGCGGCTGGTTGCTGAGCGCATCGACAAGCTTGCTGCCGGTGCTGGTGTAGTTCTGCTCGTACGCGAGACGGATCTGCTGCCACACGTCGTCGGACGTGAATTGCTGATTGACCGCCAGCGACGTAATCAGATCGACGCAGCCGTCGCCGTACCACTTCGGATCGACCAGCAGCGCACGCGCCGCGTCGGCAACGTTTTCGCCGCGCGCAGCACGCGATTCGAGCGCATAGCACTTCACCTGCGTATCGTCGTTCAGCACGAAGCCCGCGTATTGCTGATCGAAGTTGCGCCAGTCGTGACGTGCGCCGAGCACCGTGAGGTAGTCGTTGCGCAGGCGGTCGGCAATGGCCTCGCCGTCGTACTTCTGCAGGAACGCCAGCACCGGCGCATCCGGCGCATCGATCCGTGCATGGCCGCTGGAATCGAACAACTGCGGCTTGATCTGGAAGTACTCCAGATACGAAGGCGCAGGATAGTTCGGAATCATGCTCGCCAGTTGCGCGGCACGCGCCGCGTCGTTCGAGCGGGCGGCTTCGCGCAGCTGGACGAAAATCTGGTCGTCGTTCGTAAGCTGAGAAAGGGGAACGGGCTTGATGGCGGAGGCCGTACTGCATGCGACGAGTGCCGCGGCGCCAAGCGCCAGAGCGACCGCGCGATATACTTGATAGAGGCGTTTTGACATCGTTGTTTCTGGAGCGCGAATTGATCCCAAGCATAGCATGCAACCCCGTCGCAGAATCGAAAAAGGCGCTGCGTCGAATGCTATTGGAAGCAAGGCTACAAGCGGCTTCCGAGCCCGCACGCAATGCCGCGCTCGGCCGCCGGATTCTCGACGCGTTGAAGCACTACGGCGTGAGCAGTGTCGGATTCTATTGGCCGCTGACAGGCGAATTCGACGCGCGCGCCGCGATCGCGGTCTGGCTCGCGGCAGACGCGCAACGCGAGGCGAGCTTACCGATCGTCAAGGAGCGCGGCGCACCGCTCGAATTTCACGCATGGGCCCCGGATACGCCGATGAAGATCGGCCATCACAAGATCGCCGAGCCCACCTCGGGGCGCGTCGTCATTCCCGATCTGCTATTTGTGCCGTGCCTCGGCTTCGACGCCGACGGCTACCGGCTCGGTTACGGCGGCGGCTACTACGATCGCACGCTTGCCGGCTGGCCGGGAGCGAAGAAACCCGTCACGCTCGGCGTCGCGTATGAAGCGTGCCGCACGGACGCGTTGCAACGCGAGACCCACGACATCCCGCTCGATCTGATCGTGACGGAAGCCGGCTGCTACCCATCCGCGGCGGATTAAGCGTTTGACGGGCACGGCGCGCGGCGCGCCCTCCAGTCGGCCCAGCGGCCGCACCCCGTTATAAAGACGCCGCTGCCCGCGCGGCCGTGTCGTACAGTCCGGACGCATTGCGCATCAATTGCGCCGCCTCGCCGATCTGCTCATTGGTCATGCCGCTTTCCTTCAGCGTCGAAATCAGGCAGCTCTCGCGCACCTCGCGGTACTTCAGACACAGTTCCCGGCCGGCATCGGTGGCCGAGAAGAACACTTCCTTGCCGGTCTTTTCGCTTTTTACATACCCTCTAGCTACAAGCTTCTTCAACGCGTAGGTGGCGACGTGGGTGTCTTCGATGTTCAGCACGAAGCAGATGTCGGCCAGCTTCTTGCGCCGTTCGCGATGGCTGACGTGGTGCAGCAGCGAAACTTCGATCGCGGTCATGTCTTTTTCGCCGGCCGCCGACATGCAGCGCACCATCCAGCGGTTAAACGCGTTGCCAGCCATGATCAGTGCGTACTCGAGCTCGGATAACTCCGCGCTTGTGTCAGACACGAGATGTTCCGAAGAGACGATCTTGGTAGGGTGGCGCGACATGGTGATGTTTCTCGAAAGCACGAAGGGAAGGTGTCGGGAGTGTACGACGAGCAACCCCTTCCCGGGAGCCTGGCGAAAACGCTTATTGATAATTTGTCGATATTTTATTGATAATGTACTCTCCAAACATCGCAGCCCCATCCAGACGAACACCACGGGGTCCGATATGTTCGACAATTGCGACTCGACCAGGGCCATTGAGCAATGAGCCAGCCAAGAATCTTTCCGTTCGGTGATGCCGCGCTAGTCTGCGAGGCGCCGCCGCCTGCCACGCTGGAATGTCAGCGGCGCGTGTGGGCCACTGCCGAGGCCGCGCGCGACTGGCCGCATGTGCTGGAGGTCGTGCCGGGCATGAACAATCTGACGCTCGTATTCGATTCGCTCGAAGCCGACCGGGACGCGCTGGTGAACCACCTGCAAGCAGCCTGGGACGCGGTGAGCGACACGCCGGCAACCGGCCGCGAGGTCGAGATCCCGGTGCAATACGGTGGCGAGTTCGGACCCGACCTGCGGGTGGTCGCCGACCACACCGGCCTGAGCGTGCGCGAGGTCGTGCAACGTCATGCAGCGGGCGAGTATGTGGTGTTCTTTCTCGGTTTCCAGCCGGGTTTCGCCTATATGGGCGGGCTCGACGAAACGCTGCACACACCGCGCCGTTCGTCGCCGAGGCTGGAAGTGCCGGCCGGTTCGGTCGGCATCGGCGGTGAGCAGACCGGCATTTATCCGGCCACCTCCCCCGGCGGCTGGCAGTTGATCGGCCGAACCGAACTACCGCTGTTCGATCCGGCCCGGCGCCCGCCCACGCTGCTGCAACCGGGCGACCGGGTGCGCTTTACCGTTGCGGGGATACACGCATGATCGATGTGATCCGCGCGGGCCTCCTGACTACGATTCAGGACCTCGGCCGCCACGGCTACCGACACCTCGGCGTCGCGATGGGCGGTGCGCTCGACCGTTTGTCGCTCGAAGTCGGCAACCGGCTGGTCGGCAACCGGCCCGATGCGGCCGGCCTGGAAATTACCTTCGGCCCGACCGTGCTGCGCTTTCTGCGTGCCACGCGTGTGGCCATCACCGGCACCGAATTCGGTGCGACGCTCGACGGCAAGCCGGTCTATTCATGGTGGAGCCTGCCCGTGCAGGCCGGTCAGGAACTGGTTCTGCAGGCGGCCAAACGCGGTATGCGCGGCTACGTCTGCATCGCCGGCGGCATTGACGTTCTGCCGATGCTCGGCTCGCGCAGTACCGATCTCGCCGGCCAGTTCGGCGGACTCGGCGGCCGGGCGCTGCGCGACGGCGATCGTCTGCCGGTCGGCGCGCCGCCCCAACGCGGCCATCTCGGCTTCACCCCGGAAGCGCCGGAGTTCGGCGTGAAAGCGCCGGCCTGGTGCAAGTTCGTGCTGGTTCACGAGCCGCTGCGGCGCGGCCGGCATCCGTCCGGCGTGCCGTGGGCCGTACCGATCCGCGTGCTGCAGGGCCCCGAGTACGACAGCTTCACTGAAGCGGCGCACGAATCGTTCTGGTCCGACGAATGGCTGGTTACGCCAAACAGCAACCGCATGGGCTACCGTCTCGCCGGCACGCAACTCAAGCGCAGCGAGAAAAGCGATCTGCTCTCGCATGCGGTGCTGCCCGGCACGATTCAGGTTCCACCGAACGGCCAGCCGATCGTGCTGATGAGCGATGCGCAGACCACCGGCGGCTATCCGAAGATCGGCGCCGTGATTCAGGCCGACCTGTGGAAGCTTGCCCAGGTTCGCCTGAACGCCGCCATCCGCTTCATCCCGACGACAGTCTACGAGGCGCGTCAGGCGCTACTGGAAGAACGTACGTATCTGCGGCAGATCGACGCCGCGATCGCCATGCACGAGGAACGCTGCGCGCGCCAGACGGCGCTCGCTGCGCTGTAACACTTAGTTGAGGAACACCATGGAAATCGATTTGAACGCCGATCTCGGCGAAGGTTGCGGCTCCGACGAGGCGCTGCTCGACCTCGTCAGCTCGGCCAACATCGCGTGCGGCTGGCACGCCGGCGGCGCCAATGCGATGCGCGACTGCGTGCGGTGGGCGGTGCAAAAAGGCGTGTCGATCGGCGCGCATCCAAGCTTCAACGATCCCGAGAATTTTGGCCGCAAGGAAATGGACCTGCCGGCGAGCGAGATCTACGCGGGCGTGCTGTATCAACTCGGCGCACTGTCGGCCATCGCGCAGGCCGAGGGTGGCCGCATCGCGCACGTCAAACCGCACGGTGCGCTTTACAACCAGGCTGCGCGCGACGCGAAGATCGCCGACGCGATCGTCTCGGCGGTCCATGATTTCGATCCGTCAGTCGCCGTGTTCGCGCTGGCCAACAGCGGCCTCGTGACCGCCGCGCGCGAAATAGGCCTGATCGCCGTAGAAGAAGTATTCGCCGACCGCGGCTATCGCGCCGACGGCTCGCTGGTGCCGCGCAAGGAGCCTGGCGCGCTGCTAGACGACGAAGAAGTGGTGCTGGCTCGCACGCTCGCCATGGTGCGGGAGCGCCGCGTGCAGGCGGTGGACGGACACTGGGTGCCGCTCAACGCGCAAACCATCTGCCTGCACGGCGACGGTCCGCACGCTTTGGCGTTCGCACGGCGCATCCGCAGCGCGCTGGAGGAAGCCGGCATTGAAGTACACGCGGCGGGCGCCGCGAGCGTGTGAGCCGCGCGGACTCGCATGAACCCGTCAGCGTGAGTCGACCCATTGCCGTGCCCTGAACGCCCCGCTCCTTGCGGGGCGTTTGCCAGGTGCAGGAGAGTTTGCGGTACCCCGAGTGGAACAACACCGTCGAATAACAAGAAGCAGCAGGTGCAGGTGTAGTCGAAGCAACGCGGCCAGCAAGAGCCGTGGCAACAAAACGGCGCGAGGATCAGCAAGCGCCGGCACACGTTAGCCGCCACAAGCGGCGAGGTTGAAACCCTGTTTGGAGATCCAGATGCAGACAACAGTCAGTCTATGGCCGCTTATTGGCGTGGCCGTCATCATCGTCGGCTTTTTATTACGGTTCAATCCGATGCTGATCGTGGCGGTTGCCGCGATCATCACCGGTCTGGCCGCGCACTTCCCGCCTGAAAAGATCCTCGCCGAAATCGGCACCGGCTTCATCAAGACCCGCAATATCCCGCTGATCATCCTGCTGCCGCTGGCCGTGATCGGTCTGCTCGAGCGGCATGGCCTGCGCGAGCGCGCGCAGGCGTGGATCGGCGGCATCAAAGCCGCGACCGCGGGACGTTTGCTGATCGTCTATCTGCTGGTGCGCGAACTGACCGCCGCTGTCGGCCTGACCGGTCTAGGCGGGCATCCGCAGATGGTGCGTCCGCTGATCGCACCGATGGCCGAAGGCGCGACTGAAACGCGCTTCGGCAAAATCAGCGACGCGGTTCGCTTCAAGCTGCGCGCCTTCTCGGCGGCGACCGATAACGTCGGCCTGTTCTTCGGCGAGGACATCTTCGTCGCGTTCGGCGCAATCGTGCTGATGACGACCTTCCTGAAAGAAGCAGGCATCGTCGTCGAGCCGATTCACGTGGCCGTCTGGGGCATCCCGACCGCGATCTGCGCCTTCATCATTCACGGCTTCCGCCTCTATCTGCTCGACCGCAGGCTTGAGCGCGAACTGCGCGGCAATGCCGCAGCGAACACCGCATCCGTTTCGCCGACGCAACCCGCCGCTGGAGACAAAGCATGACGCTCACGATTACCTATCTGTTCTGGCTGCTGGGCGTGGTGCTGCTCGTCATTGGCGGCATGATCGTCACGGACAAGGAGCATCCGCGCCGCTTCACCGCCGGCGGCTTCTGGATTCTTTACGCACTGATCTTTCTGATCGGCGACAAGCTGCCGGCCTCCGTGGTCGGCGTGCTGGTCATCGTGATGGCGCTCGCAGCGGGCTTCGGCGGTGTGACCGCGGCCAAGCCGAAACTGCTGTCGCTCGAAGCGCGCAAGGCTAGCGCCGCGCGGCTGGGCAACAAGCTGTTCGTGCCCGCGCTGACGATTCCGGTCGTCACCGTGATCATTACGCTGTCGGCCAGCCATCTGATCTTCGGCGGCATACCGTTGATCGAGAAGGCCAACGTCACGCTGATCGGCTTCGGCATCGGCTGCGTGATCGCGCTGGCGATTGCCTGCGTGATGACGCGCGACACCGTCGGCCAGTCGATGAAAGAGGCGCGCCGCCTGGTCGATGCGTTGTCATGGGCAGCGGTGCTCCCGCAAATGCTCGGCATGCTCGGCCTCGTGTTCTCGGATGCCGGCGTCGGCAAGGCGGTTGCTCACGTGACCACGGCCTACATCAGCCTCGACTACCGGTTTATCGCCGTGGCTGTGTACTGCATCGGCATGGCGCTCTTCACGATGGTGATGGGCAACGGTTTCGCCGCATTTCCCGTGATGACGGGGGGCGTCGGCGTGCCGATTCTGGTCGGCGTGTTCCACGGCAATCCGGCGGTGATGGTCGCGATCGGCATGTTCTCGGGCTACTGCGGCACGCTGATGACGCCAATGGCCGCGAATTTCAACATGGTGCCGGCGGCGCTTCTGGAATTGCCGGACAAGAATGCGGTGATCAAGGTGCAGGTGCCGACCGCCTTGACCTTGCTGGTCGTGAACATCTTCCTGCTGAATTTCCTGATGTTCCTGTAAGAATGTTGGCCAGGCCACGCGAGAAGTGCCGGTATCGCGCCGGATTGTCGCGCTGGCCGGTGTAGTTCCATAGACCGTGGCGAATGGACGCCGCCGAATTCGGAGGCGTCCGATCCTCAGGAAAGGGGCGAAAACATAAGCTGGTGGATGGTCTCCCATCCACACGTGCCGGCGCGGGTAACGCATGCCGCCGGCGCTTTCCAGCAGGCCCTCATGGAACATCAACCTCAATCCGATACCGCGAGCACCGGTACATCACCCTCCGCTTACCTCGCCTCGGTGCTCGACGCCGCGCTCGAAGAACACCTGGCCGGCAGGCTCGATTCCGCCGAACCGCTCTATCGCGAAGCCCTCGTGCTCGATCCCGCACAGGCCCAGGCGCTGCACTACTTCGGCGTGCTCCAGCATCAGCGCGGCAACCATAGCTTTGCCGCGGAGCTGATGAGCGAGGCGCTCAAGCTCGATCGCACGAATGCCGCCTGCTGGAGTAACCGCGGCCTCGTGGCCGCCGCCCTCGGCCATCCGCAGGAAGCCATGATCTGCTACGACCAGGCGTTGCAGTTGCAGCCTGATTTCGCCGACGCGCGCAACAATTTCGGTGTCGCGCTGCAGGCGCAAGGCGCGTTCGACGAAGCGATCGGGCAATATCGCCTGGCGCTTGCCGCGGACCCGCTGTTCATCGACGCGCTTCTGAACCTCGGCACCGCGCTCAGCAAGCTCGACCGCTACGACGAAGCGCTCGCGTGTTATCAGGAGGTGCTGACACTCGACCCGCAATCGGCGGAAGCGCACTTTAACGCGGGCAATGCACACACCGCGCAGCGCAATCACAGCGCTGCGATTGCCAGCTTTCAACAAGCGCTGCTGTTGCGCCCCAGTTACGCCGAAGCGCACGTCAACCTCGGCAGTGTGATCGGCAAGCTCGGCGACTACGCCGGAGCCGAAGCCCATTATCGGCAGGCAGTTGCGCTCAAGCCGAACCCAACCAATCTGGTTTGCCTTGGCGGCTCGCTTGGCGCGCAAGGCCGTCTCGACGAGGAAGAAGGTCCCTACCGCCATGCGCTGGCGCTTGACCCCGACTACGCAGACGCGCATCAAAACATCGCCTGGCTGTTGCTCAAGCGTGGCGATTACAAGCAGGGTTGGGCGGAGTTTGCAAAGCGCTGGCGCAAGCGCGACTACGAAGCGATCGCCGTGCCGAACGTCGCCGAGTGGCGTGGCGAGCCGCTCGACGGGCGCCGGTTGTTGGTGATCGGCGAACAGGGTTTCGGCGATCACTTCCAGTTTCTACGCTATGCGCGCGAACTCGAACGGCGGGGCGCCACGGTCGACATCTGTGTGCGCGAGCCGCTGCTGCCGCTGGTCGGGCGCATTCCTGGCGTACATCGCGCGTTCAGTGGCAAGCCCGATAGCGAGTACGACTTCTGGGTGCCGCTGATGAGCGTGCCGTCGTGCGTCGGCACCGAACTGTCGACCATTCCCGCTGCCGTACCGTACATGTTCGCCGACAAGGCGAAGATCAAGACATGGCGCAAACGGGTGGCTGCCGCCGACCAATCGAAGCGCAAAGTGGGCCTGGTGTGGGCCGGCAGTCCGACGTTTGGCAACGATCGTTATCGGTCGGTGGTTCTCGCCGACCTGGCCGCGCTAAGCGAAGTAAAAAACATTGCCTGGTACGCGCTGCAGAAAGGCCCGGCGCACGATCAACTGGCCGATGCACCCAAAACTTTCCGGGCCCACGATTTCACCGCCGATCTGCACAACTTCGACGACACCGCCGCGCTCATCATGAATCTCGATCTGGTGATTGCAGTGGACACTGGGGTGGCTCACCTTGCCGCCGCGCTGGGAAAACCGGTCTGGGTGCTGCTGCCCGCCAACTCGGACTGGCGCTGGCTCGAAGAGCGCAGCGATTCGCCGTGGTATCCGACCATGAAACTATTCCGGCAGACAGTTCTGGGCGATTGGGCGCAGGTGGTCCAGCGGGTGTCGGAAGAATTACGCGACACCGCGCCTTAAGGACGACGGCGCTGCTGCGCCAGCATGTAGGCGCGCAACAACTTGTTGATGCGCGTCTGATAACCCGCGCCCTGCTCTTTGAACCAGTTCAGTACGTCCGCATCCAGGCGCATTGTCACGGCCTGTTTCGGCGGAACGTGCAACTCGGCACGGTCAAAAAAATCGTCACCCAATTCCGGCACGTCGCTTGTGTCGATTTGCGCGTCGTTCGTCTTTGCAAGCCGCTTCCAGTCGGTTCCTGACGTTTTGCCCATAGTTTCGCCTCTGCTCGTTTACTGTCATTGCCACCGCGTGAGTCAATTCCAGACGCTCTGCTTGAAGCGCTTGACCTCGTGCTTCGTCGCCTTGCGGGCTGAAATGATACGGACCACATCCGCACTGCATTCAACGTACACCACCACGCCTACGATGGCGGCCATCCAACCTAATGCAATCCAGCGATCCTCACCGTAGTCTTGCCGCTGGTCCATCGCGGTCAACACCGGATGATCGAACACGTTGACGGCATCTCTAAAATCGATGCCATGCTTGCGGATGTTGATTTGATTTTTGACTTCGTCCCACTCAAAACGCACACGCCACCCGTATTTACGTTTGTACATACATCATAGCATATGCAGAGAGCTATGGCCGGCGCGCCGCGAGCAGTTTGCGGCGCACGTCAGCATCGGACTGGCGGTTTGAATTCCCGGTTCCGGCCTTGGCCGAACGGCCTACCCCGGTTAGGACTGCAGTGAACCACTGCAGTGAGTCACGACATCCAGCGCATGGCTGGACGACACTCATCCCGCATCGACCACGAACCCGTGCTGCCGCAGCAACTGCAGCACACCCTTGCGGCCGCCCAGATGCAAGGCGCCGATCGCCACGAACACCGGTTTGTTCGGCCCGGCGATCAGCAGCATCCGCGACACGAAGCGCCGGTTGCGTTCGTACACGATCTTGTTGTCGATCGAATCGGAGACGCGCTTGTCGCGCGCCAGCTTTTCGGACTTCGCGGCCTGCCAGGCCGCAATCGCGTCGGCGTCCCCCACTCGCCACAGCCGATGCAGCGTCTTCACATCGTCGACATTTTCCGCGGGCGTCTGCACCAGGTCCTGCGCGAGCATTTCGCGCTGTTGCGCGAGCGTAAGCCCCGTGAACGCGCGCATCTGCTGATGCAGCGTCTCGAGGCCGACGATCTTGCCGCGCGTCCTGATGTAGACGTTCTGCAACTGTGCTTCCGTGCCGTACTCGGTCTGCAGGCCGGCGCTCAACGAATCGTAGGTTTCGACCACCAGCGACGCGAGCCACGGCCGCATCTTCTTGATTTCATCCAGCGCCGCCGGATTGCCGCGCAGACGCGCGGCCAGTTTGCGCCACAGCGGCTCGGGTAGCAGACCCGGCAGGCAGTCCCGGCGGCACACGCCGTACTTCGACACGTCGTCTTGCGAGACCAGCAGTTCGTCGGGGGAGAGTTCGAGCGCCAATGTCGGCGAAGCGGCCAGCGCACCGAGAATCGGTGCGCGAAACGGCTGCTGGGGCGGATAGTCGGCGGGATCGCCGACGTGCAACGTGCCAAGCACGTAGATGGTCGTGGTGCCGCGTGTCGCGACATAGAACGGCATACGCGCCGGTTGCAAACGCACCGGACCGCTCGCGGTAGTGCCCGGCGTGGCGGGCGGGGGATTGAAACCCGGCAGGGTGGCGCGCGGCGGAGCCGGCAGATTGGGCACCGGCATTGCCGGCCGCCCTGCCTGAGCAGGCGTATTGGCGGCCGCCCCGGCGGCATGCGCGACACCGACTGGCGCCACGCTCAAATGAAAAACAGCACAAACGCCGAGGAGCACGGCACCGGTCAGTGCACGCGCTCTCCAGCGCCGCGCAAAAGCAACGTGGCGGCCGTCATCACGCGAGCGGCGCGTAAGACGACGCGCCGCCACTGCATCAGGCATCCACGTCCCCCACCTCCTCGGCACGGTGACACGACACCTGACGGCCATCCACTTCACGCAACTTCGGTTCTTCGCTGCGACACCGGTCGATCACGTACGGGCAGCGCTGATGGAACGTGCAGCCCGACGGCGGATGCAGCGGCGAAGGCATTTCGCCTTGCAGCTTGATCTTGATGGTGCGATCCGCTTCGAAGATAGAAGGCGTGGCCGACATCAGCGCACGCGTGTACGGATGACGCGGGTTCGAGAAAATCCGCTTCTTGTCGCCGAGCTCCGCCACGCCGCCGAAGTACATCACCATCACATCGTCGGCGATGTGCTCCACCACCGACAGATTGTGCGAGATGAACACGTAGCTGGTCTTGAACTGCTCCTGCAGATCCATGAACAGATTGAGAATCTGCGCCTGGATCGACACGTCGAGCGCGGACACCGGTTCATCGGCGACCACGATCTGCGGATCGAGAATCATCGCGCGCGCAATCGCCACGCGCTGACGCTGACCGCCCGAAAACATGTGCGGATAACGCTTTGCATGCTCCGGACGCAGGCCGACCGTGCGCATCATCTGCGCGATCCGTTCGGCACGCTCGGTCGAACTCAGTTGCGTGTTGATCGCGAGCGGTTCACCGAGCGTCTGCTCGACAGTCTTGCGTGGATTCAGCGAAGCAAACGGATTCTGAAACACCATCTGCACGCGCCGCCGCAGCGCGGCGATCTTCGCGTGATCGGCGCCGGCCACGTCTTCACCGTCGATCAGCAGGCGGCCCGCGCTGGGCGCCTCGATCATGGTGAGTTGCCGCGCGAGCGTCGATTTGCCGCAGCCGGATTCACCGACCACCGCCAGGGTCTTGCCGCGCTCGAGTGCGAACGAAACCCCGTTGAGCGCCTTCACCGTGCCGGACGCGAACAGCCCGCGTTTGACCGTGTAGTACCGCGCCAGCTTGTCGGCAACCAGCACGTGATCGCCCGCATGGTCCGACTGGCGCCGCGGTTCGAATACTGCGTTCATCGTGCGCCTCCATGGGTGTGAACGTTGGCGTCGCCGCTCAGGTTCAGGGGTTTGATGCAGCGCACACGCGCCACTTCGGCGTGACCTTGCATCGGCGCCAACGCGGGGCGCGCCATCATGCAATCGTCGACCACATACTTGCAGCGCGGCGCGAAGAGACAACCTTTGGGGCGGTCGTCGCGCCCCGGCACCATGCCCGGCAGCGCGGCGAGCCGCACCGCGCCCACATTGTGCTCGGGAATCGCCGCCAGCAAGGCTTCCGTGTACGGATGATGGGGCGCCGCGAAAATATCCGGCACGCGGTTGGTTTCGATCACTTCGCCAGCGTACATGACCGCGACACGCTGCGCGACCTCGGACACCACGGCCAGATCGTGCGAGATCAGCACGAGCGCCATGCCGCGTTCCTTCTGCAGCTTGATCAGCAACTCCATGATCTGCGCCTGGATCGTCACGTCGAGCGCGGTGGTCGGCTCATCGGCGATCAGCAGCTTCGGGTTGCAGGCAATCGCCATCGCGATCATCACGCGCTGGTTCATGCCGCCCGACATCTGATGCGGGAACGAGCCGATACGGCCCTTCGGGTCGGGAATGCCGACCTGGTCGAGCAACTCCAGCGCGCGTTTGTCCAGTGCGCTGCCGCGCAGACCTTCGTGCAGCTTGAGCACTTCCTTGATCTGATAGCCGACCGTGTAGCTCGGATTCAGACTGGTGAGCGCGTCCTGGAACACCATCGCGATGTCTTTGCCGATGATCTTGCGGCGCTCTCTTGCGCTTGCCTTCAGCAGATTCTTGCCGTTGAAGGTGATTTCGTCCGCGGTGACTTTGCCCGGCGCGTCGATCAGGCCCATCAGCGCCATCATCGTCACGCTCTTGCCCGAACCCGATTCGCCGACTACGCCGACAACTTCGCCCGGCGCGACATCGAGGTTGATCCGGTCAACGGCGGGCAGGCCGTTGAAATTCACCGCCAGATTGCGGATGGTCAATAAACTGGTCATTTCAGGCCATCCGTTTCAGTTTGGGATCGAGTGCGTCGCGCAGCCCGTCGCCGAGCAGATTGATGGCGAGCACCGAGATCAGGATGGAAAGACCCGGCATCGTGACGATCCACCAGGCGCTGTCGATATAGTCGCGCGCCGAGGCCAGCATCGCGCCCCACTCCGCCGACGGCGGTTGCACGCCGAGACCGAGGAAGCCAAGCGCCGCGGCATCGAGAATCGCCGACGAAAAGCCCAGCGTAGCCTGCACGATCAACGGCGCGGTGCAGTTCGGCAGCACTTGCGAGAACATCAAGCGCAGCGTGCTCGCGCCTGCAACACGCGAAGCCGTCACATACTCTTTCTGCAATTCGCCCTGCGCCGAAGCACGCGTCAAACGCACATAGCCCGGCAACGCGACGATCGCGATCGCCAGCATCGTGTTGACGAGACCCGGACCGATGATCGCGACCACCGCTACGGCGAGCAGCAGCGAGGGCAACGCGAGCAGCACGTCCATGATGCGCATGATCGGCGTGTCGGCCCACTTCTCGAAGAATGCCGCGATCAGACCGAGCACGATGCCCGGAATCAGCGCCAGCACCACCGAGACGAAGCCGATCCAGAACGACAGACGCGCGCCGTACATCAGGCGCGAGAGGATGTCGCGGCCCGCTTCGTCGGTGCCGAGAATGAACTTCCAGTTGCCGCCGTCGAGCCAGGCGGGCGGAATCTTGACGAAGTCGCGATACTGCTCGATCGGGCTATGCGGCGCGATCAACGGCGCGAAGATCGCGATGAAGATCAACCCCAGCACGACGATGCCGGCGGCGACCGCGCCACGGTTACGTGAGAAATTCGCCCAGAATTCACGGGCGGCTATTGCGCGGCCACTGGGTGGCGTGACCGACTGGGGGACTGTGTTTTGAATGTCTGCCATGGCCAGTTACCTCGTATGGCGAATGCGCGGGTTCAGCACGCCGTACAACAGATCGACGACGAGGTTCACAACGATCACCAGCGTAGCGATCATCAGGATACCGCCCTGCACCACGGGATAATCACGCCGGCCAATCGCGTCGATCAGCCACTTGCCGATACCCGGCCACGAAAACAGCGTCTCGGTCAGCACCGCACCGGCCAGCAGCGTGCCGACCTGCAGGCCGATCACGGTCACGACCGGGATCAGCGCGTTACGCAACGCATGCACGATGATCACGCGCGCGGGCGACAAGCCTTTCGCGCGCGCCGTGCGGATGTAATCCTCGCGCAGCACTTCGAGCATCGACGAACGCGTCATGCGCGCGACGACCGCCAGCGGAATCGTGCCGAGCACGATGGCCGGCAGAATCAGATGGCTGAGCGCGGATTTGAATGCGCCTTCATCGGTGGACATGAATGCGTCGATCAGCATGAAGCCGGTCACATGCGGAATGTCGTATTCGACCGCGATGCGGCCCGACACCGGCGTCCAGCCGAGATCGACGGAAAAGAACATGATGAGGATCAAACCCCACCAGAAGATCGGCATCGAGTAGCCGGTCAGCGCCGTGCCCATCACGCCGTGATCGACCACCGTGCCGCGCCGGAGCGCCGCGAACACGCCGGCCGGCAGACCGACGATCAGTGCGAACAGCATCGCGCAGATCGACAGTTCGATGGTGGCCGGAAAGCGTGCGAGGAATTCGCCCATCACGCTCGTATTGGTGATGATCGAGGTGCCGAGGTCGCCGTGCAAGGCGCGGCCGACATAGTGGATGTACTGCATCGGCAAAGACTCGTCGAGTCCGAGACGATGCAGCGCGGCGGCATGCATGGCGGGATCGACGCCGCGCTCGCCCATCATCACTTCGATGGGGTCGCCCGGGATCAGGTGAATCAGCGCAAACGCGAGGATCGTGATGCCGATGAAGGTCGGTATCACCATGCCGATGCGGCGCAAAACGAAGCGGAACATGGTTCGTCCCTATGGTCTTGATGAAGAAAAAACGCAACCGGCGACGAGGGCTTGTGACCCCGGCCGCCGGACCATTTCGACCAGTTTTCTAACCGTGCGAAAAGCTACTGCGTAAGCTTGACTGTAGTACCTTTACTTGACGCTGACGCCGTCGAAGCGCGCATAGCCGAGCGGCTCGATACGCATGTCGATCACCTTCTTGCTGACAGGCTGGTACACGGTGGAGTGAGCGATCGGCGAGAACGGCAGTTGCTGCGCGAAAATCTGCTGCGCCTGCATGTAGGCCGTCGTGCGCGCACCCTGATCTGACGTGACGCGTCCCTTCTGGATCAGATCGTCGAACGGCTTGTAGCACCACTTCGAGAAGTTGTTGCCGTTCACCGCTTCGCAACCGAGCAACGTGCCGAGCCAGTTGTCCGGATCGCCGTTATCGCCGGTCCAGCCAATCAGCATCGTGTCGTCTTCGCCTGCGTGAGCGCGCTTGATGTATTCGCCCCATTCATACGTGACGATCTTCGCCTTCACGCCGATCTTGGCCCAGTCGGCCTGGATCATTTCCGCCATCAGACGGGCGTTCGGGTTGTATGCGCGTTGCACCGGCATCGCCCACAGCGTGATGTCGAAGCCGTTCGGATAACCGGCCTTGGCCAGCAGCGCTTTCGCCTTATCCGGATCGTAGGACGCGCCCTTCAGGTTTTTGTCGTACGACCATTGGGTCGGCGGCATCGGGTTCGTCGCGGCCTGGCCTGCGCCTTGATACACCGACTCGATGATCGCCTTCTTGTTGATCGCCATGTCGAGCGCCTGGCGCACTTCGACCTTGTCGACCGGCCTGTGCGACACGTTGTACGCGAGATAGCCGAGGTTGAAGCCCGGTTGCGACGGCATCGCGATATTCGCTTCAGCCTTCAGCGGCGCGATGTCGGCCGGCCGCGGATAGCTCATCACCTGGCATTCGTCGCGCTTGATCTTCTGCACGCGCACACCGGCGTCCGGCGTGATCGAGAAGATCAGCTTCGAGATCTTCACGTCGTTCGGCTTCCAGTAATCCGGATTGCCGTCGAAACGGATCGTCGCGTCTTTCGTGTAGCTGCGGAAGATGAACGGGCCGGTGCCGACCGGGAACTGGTTGATGTCGGCGGCCTTGCCGGCCTTCAGCAATTGATCGCCATACTCAGCCGATAGAATCGACGCGTATTCCATCGCCATGTTCTGGATGAACGGCGCGTTGACTTCCTTCAGCGTGAACTTGACCGTGTACGGATCGACCTTTTCGACGCTGGTGATCAGCTTGTCGAGGCCCATGTCCGTGAAATACGGGAATTGAACCGGGTATGCCTTACGGAACGGCTGATTCGTGTCCAGCATGCGCTGGAACGTGAACACGACGTCGTCCGCATTGAATTCGCGCGTCGGCTTGAAGAACGACGTGGTCTGGAATTTCACGCCATGGCGCAGATGGAACGTGTAGGTCTTGCCATCGGCGGAAACGTCCCACTTTTCGGCAAGGCCAGGCTCGACCTTGGTGCCGCCGCGCTCGAATTCGACGAGACGGTTATAGACGGTAAACGTATTCGCCGTGAAATCAGTACCCGTGGTGTATTGGGCCGGATCGAAACCCGCGGGACTGCCTTCTGAGCAGTAAACCAGGGTTTTATTCGGAATCTCGGCACGCGCGACACTTGCGCCCACCATCGATGCCGCTGCAGCTGCGACGAGCGTCGTAACACGCGCGGCGCGCAACAGATTGTTTTGCTTCATGTTTCCTCCAGGTTCGAGGCCGGCTGACGCCAGCGTAGCGCGATATTACTTGAGCTTGGCTCGCACCAACAAGCGGAGGAAAATACCCCCGTTGACGATAGGAAACAGATAAGGCATAAGAACGGCCGCACGCCGGCACTGGCCGGAACGTGCGGCGTTGGAGGCGGACCCGGCAAAAAAGCGCTCCGCGGACCGTTGCCGGCGGCTATTTCAGGCCGACACCCATGAATTGCGTCGGGCCGAACGGGTCGATCCTGAAGCCCGTGACGTCCTTGCTGATCGGCTGGTAAACCGTGGAGTGGGCGATCGGCGTGAACGGAACCTGCTGCTTGAAGATCTCCTGCGCTTCAATATAGTCCTTCGTGCGCTCAGCGAGATCGGTGGTGCCACGCGCTTTCCTGATCAGGTCGTCGAAAGGTTTGTAGCACCATTTGGAGAAATTGCTGCCCTTCACCGCATCGCAGCCGAGCAACACGCCAAGCCAGTTGTCAGGATCGCCGTAGTCCCCCGTCCAGCCGATCAGGATCGCCTCGTGCTCGCCAGCATGGGCGCGGCGGATGTACTCACCCCATTCGTACGTGGCGATCGTCGTCTTGACGCCGATCTTCGCCCAGTCGGCCTGCAGCATCTCAGCCATCAGGCGGGCGTTCGGGTTGTAGGGCCGCTGCACCGGCATGGCCCACAGCGTCAGGTCGAAGCCGTCCGGGTAGCCTGCCTCTTTCAGCAAGGCCTTGGCCTTGTCGATGTCGTAGGGCGCGTCCTTCAGGTTCTTGTCGTAGCCCCATTGGGTCGGCGGCATGGGATTCGTCGCGATTTGCCCGGCGCCCTGATACACCGACTCGATGATCGCTTTCTTATTGACCGACATATCCAGCGCGCGTCGCACCAGCACGTTGTCGAGCGGCTTTTTCGTCGTGTTGTAGCCAAGGATGCCCAGATTGAAGCCCACCTCGCTCGGCATGGCCAGCGCGGGGTCGGCCTTGATCTGCGGAATGTCCGCGGGACGCGGATAGCTCATCACCTGACATTCGCCGCGTTTCAGTTTCTGCAACCGCACCGCGGGATCCAGCGTGATCGAAAAAATCAGCTTGCCGACTTTCACGATGCCCGGTTTCCAATAATCCGGATTGCCGTCGAAGCGAATCGTGTCGTCCTTGGTGTAGCTGCGGAAAATGAAAGGTCCGGTGCCGACCGGATATTGGTTGATATCGGCGGCCTTGCCGGCCTTGAGTAGCTGATCCGTATACTCCGCCGACAGAATCGATGCGAACGGCATCGCGATCTGCTGCAGGAACGGTGCATCGACCTCTTTTAGCGTGAAACGCACCGTGTACGGATCCAGCTTCTCGACCTTGGCAATGTTCTTTGCCAGCCCGAGATCGGCGAAGTAGGGAAACGGCACCGGGTACGCCTTACGGAACGGCTGGTCCGGATCCAGCATCCGCTGGTAAGTGAAGACAACGTCATCCGCATTGAATTCGCGAGTGGGCTTGAAGAACGCGGTGGTCTGAAACTTCACGCCGTGCCGCAGGTAGAACGTGTATTGCAAGCCGTCCTGCGACACATCCCATTTCTCGGCGAGGCCCGGTTCGATATCGGTACTGCCGCGCGCGAATTCGACAAGACGGTTATAGACCGTGTAAGAAGCGGCGGTAAATTCAACGCTGGTGGTGTACTGCGCGGAATCGAAACCGGCCGGACTGCCTTCGGAGCAGAACACGAGGGTTTTGTCGGGCAAGCTGGCCGCGTCGGTAGCGGCCGGCGCGAGGCCCGCCGCGAGGACGGCGCACGCGCTCAGGACTGGCAGGAAGGTATGGCGAACTGCAAACAGCAATCGATGTACTGTCATCACGTTCTCCGCACAGCAGCCAGGTCAGCTGCACCTCGATCATAGATAGCGCAAAAATCGGCTTCAATGCGGGCTTACACGACAGAGGGGAAAACGCCTGGCGGCGCACATCTACTGCGATACAGCAAATACTTCATAGCGGCCTCACGCCCGGGATTTTCTGTACGCGATGGTTACGTGGCCTAACCGTGCGAGATAACTCGGCGAGACTGCCCGGTGCGAAAAAAAACCGCGCGGTTCGATCAACCGCGCGGTTTTTTACAACGCTGCCTGGTCAGGCTTCAGGCGGCCGCCCGGACATCAAGCGCCCAGCCGTTCGCAGATGGCCTTGGTCGCCGCCGCGCCATTGAGCGTATAGAAGTGCAGACCCGGTACTTTCGCGTCGATGAGACGCTGGCACAGGTCCGTCACCACATCCAGCCCGAACGCGCGAATCGACTCGCGGTCGTCGCCGAAGCTTTCCAGACGGCGCGCGATCCAGCGCGGCACTTCCGCGCCGCACATCTCCGAGAAACGCATCAGTTGCGAGAAGTTCGTGATCGGCATGATGCCCGGCACGATCGGCACGTCGACGCCAAGCTTGCGCGCGTCGTCGACGAAACGGAAATAGGCGTCCGCGTTGAAGAAATATTGCGTGATCGCCGAATTAGCGCCCGCCTTCACCTTGTGGGCGAAATTTTCCAGATCGTGACGCGGCGAGCGCGACTGCGGGTGGTACTCCGGATAGCCGGCCACTTCGACCCAGAACCAGTCGCCAAACTCGGCGCGAATAAAGCTCACAAGTTCCGACGCATAGCGCAGCTCGCCGACTTCGCCCATACCGGACGGCAAATCGCCGCGCAGCGCGACGATATGGCGAATGCCATGCGCGCGGTACTCGTTCAGGATCGCGCGCAGGCTCTCTTTCGACGAGCCGATGCACGATACGTGCGGCGCCGCTTCGAGCCCTTCCTTCGCCATATCGACGACGGTATCGAGGGTGCCCTGTTGCGTCGAGCCGCCGGCGCCGAACGTGACGGACACGAACTTGGGCTTGAGCGGTGCAAGCTGCGCGCGGGTGGCGCGCAGCTTGTCGACGCCTTCCTGCGTTTTCGGCGGGAAGAATTCGAATGAAAGTTCGATCGGGTTCATGATTCAGTAGATCAACCGATGCTGCGGTTGCCGAAAATAAGCGCGGACAGCAGCCACGAAACGATGCTGTACAGAATCGAACCGAAGAACGCGGACCAGAAACCCGACACTTCGAATCCCTTCAACAGCGACGCGCACAGCCAGAAGCACAGCGCATTGACCACCAGAATGAAGAGTCCGAGCGTGACGATCGTGACGGGCAGCGTCAGCAGAATCAGCACCGGTCGCAGGATCGTGTTGATCAACCCGAGCACCACCGCGACGATCAGTGCGGTGCCGAAACTGCGGATATGAATCGACGGTACGAGGTAGGTGATGATCAGCAGCGCGAGTGCGTTGATCAGCCAGGTCAGCAGCACGGTCATGTAGAGCTCCTTTGAGGCAGGATGTCCGTTTGAACGGAACGAGGCGGGCATGGCGAACAAAGCGGCGCTTTGCGCGCCGCCCTGTTGTCAAACTGTCATGCGTTGAAACCGCCTGCGTGCTTAATATTAGCTGGAAGCGGTTACCTGACCGCTACTTAGTAACGGTAGTGGTTCGGCTTGAACGGACCGTTCTTGTCGACGCTGATGTAGTTCGCCTGGTAGTCCGACAGCACCGTCAGTTCCGCGCCGATACGGCCCAGATGCAGACGCGCGACCTTTTCATCAAGGTGCTTCGGCAGCACATAGACCTTGTTTTCGTACTTGTCGCCGTGCACGAACAGTTCGATCTGCGCGATCGTCTGGTTCGTGAACGAGGCCGACATCACGAACGACGGGTGACCGGTCGCGCAACCCAGATTCACGAGGCGCCCTTCAGCCAGCAGGATCACGCGCTTGCCGTCCGGGAAAATGATGTGGTCGACTTGCGGCTTGATGTTTTCCCACTGGTACTTGCGCGTCGACGCCACGTCGATTTCCGAATCGAAGTGACCGATGTTGCAGACAATCGCGTTGTTGCGCATGGCCGCCATGTGATCGTGGCCGATCACGTGGTAATTGCCCGTTGCCGTAACGAAAATGTCAGCCTTGTCGGCGGCATATTCCATTGTCACCACGCGATAACCTTCCATCGCGGCCTGCAACGCGCAGATCGGATCGATTTCCGTGACCCACACCGTGGCGCCCAGACCGCGCAGCGATTGCGCGCAACCCTTGCCCACGTCGCCGTAACCGGCCACGACCGCGATCTTGCCCGCGATCATCACGTCGGTCGCGCGCTTGATCCCGTCGACCAGCGATTCACGGCAGCCGTACAGGTTGTCGAATTTCGACTTGGTGACCGAATCGTTCACATTGATGGCCGGGAACGGCAGGCGCCCTTCCTTTTCCATCTGATACAGACGATGCACGCCGGTCGTGGTTTCTTCCGTCACGCCCTTGATGTGCGCGAGACGCGTGGAATACCACACCGGGTCTGCGTCCAGATGACGGGCGATCGACTTGTACAGCGCGACTTCTTCTTCGTTTTCCGGCTTCGAGATCACCGAACGGTCTTTCTCGGCCTTCGAGCCGAGGATCAGCAGCAACGTGGCGTCGCCGCCGTCGTCGAGGATCATGTTGGCGAATTCGCCATTCGGCCATTCGAAAATGCGGTGCGAGAATTCCCAGTATTCGTCGAGCGATTCGCCCTTGAAGGCGAACACCGGCACGCCCCCCTCCGCAATCGCGGCGGCTGCATGGTCTTGCGTCGAGAAGATATTGCACGAGGCCCAGCGCACATCCGCGCCGAGTGCCGTCAAGGTTTCGATCAGCACGCCGGTTTGAATCGTCATGTGCAGCGAACCCGCGATGCGCGCGCCCTTCAGCGGCTGCGAGTTCTTGTATTCCTCACGCGTTTGCATGAGACCGGGCATTTCGGTTTCGGCGATGTTCAGTTCCTTGCGGCCCCAGGCTGCAAGCGACATATCGGCGACGAGGAAATCCTGCTTCTTGTTTGAATCGAGAACTGCGGCGTTCATCACGCCCTCCTTTCTAAAAAATTGACTAGAAATTTGACGTGAGCGCGGTTCGATGCGGTGGCTGGAAACGCGCAATGCGCATCCTGGCCATCCGATTGAAGCCTCCGAGCCTGGCGGGCGGCCGGCGAATAGCTGGATTCGCAGTACCCGTCGCAACGCTCCTCGAAGACGAACGGCGATTGTAGCAAATCAAGATGGCTTCGGGGTGACGCTGGCCGTGCGCAATTGTTCGATTCCCGCGCGGGCGGTTTCGACGAACTGCCTCGAAAACCGGAATGCTTCGGCCACATCGGCTGGGTCCGGAATCTGCATGCCCAGCGCGACACGGAAATAACGTTCGGCGTGAATCCCGGCGTGATAGTGCATGCGCACGCGCTTTGCATCGGTCAAGCGCCGGTTGCCGAAAAGCTCGCGCAACGCCCACGAAAACGCGCCGTCTTCGCCACCGATGCGGCGAAACGCGTCATCCATCGGAAAGCCACCGAGTGCGGCGTACGCCGCGCGGCGGATGATCAGGCTGCTCGGCACGGTATTGCTAAGTGTTGCAGCGTGCATCGCGAAGTCGGGATGGCCGGTGAGTTCGGCCGGAAAATTTGTGTAGTCGACGTCGAGCCGCACGGAGACGTCCTGCGGGTTCTGCGCCAGAAACGCGCTCGCGGCGGCTAATGCGCCGGGCAGGTATTCGTCGTCGGCATCGAGGAAAGCGAGCAGACCGTGAGCCGCATGCATCGCGCCCCAGTTGCGCGCGCGGGCCGGGCCGCCGTTGTGCGGCATTCGCAATAGACACACGCGAGGGTCGAGATTCCCATAGCGCACGGCCAGGTCGGCGGAGCTATCCGCGGAGTCATCGTCCACCACGATGATCTGCGCGGCTTCCGGCTGAGCGAGGCAACTCCGGAGTGCACGGGCGAGTGTCGCTGCGCCGTTGTAGCAGGGAATGATGATCGAGATGGGTGTCATGGACAGAGCGGGCGCTGCGGGCCGAACGGTAGAGAAACCGTCGATAGTAGCCCGCTTGTGGCGAAGCCCATCCTGGAAAGGCTGCAGCCCCGGACACCCCCGAATGGACCGCTCCGCAACATAAATACAATGACTTACAATCCTGAAATTCATTCCAAATTGGAATTCTGGAGCTTGAGATCGTGGAACTACGTGCGTTGCGGTATTTCGTCGAAGTAGTCCGTCAACAGAGCTTCACCGTCGCGGCCGAGCAGATGTTCGTCACGCAGCCGACCATCAGCAAAATGGTCAAGTCGCTGGAAGACGAAATCGGCTCGCCGCTGCTGTTGCGCGACGGGCGGCAGATGGTGCTGACCGATGCCGGGCGGATCGTCTATCAGCGCGGTCAGGACGTGCTGGCGGCACACGCGCAGTTGCAGGCCGAACTGAACGATCTCGACACGCTCGGCCGTGGCGAGTTGACCATCGGCATTCCGCCGATGGGCGGCTCGCTGTTCACGCCGGCCATCGCCGCGTTCCGTCAGCGCTACCCAAAAATCGAACTGAAGCTGTTCGAGCAGGGTTCGCGCGCGATCGAAACCGCGCTGATCCACGGCGAACTGGAGTTGGGCGGCGTGCTGCAACCGGTCGACCCGGAAAACATCGAAGTGCTGCCGATGACGCGGCAATTGCTCTGGCTGGTCGCGCGTACCGGCTCGCGCTGGGACGACCTGCACGAAGTGCCGCTCGCCGCGCTCGCCAACGAGCCCTTCGTGTTCTATGGCGAGAGCCTCGCGCTCAACGATGTCGTGCTGAATGCATGCCGCAGCGCCGGCTTTGCGCCGACCATTGTCGGGCGTAGTGGGCACTGGGATTTCATGGCGGCGCTGGTGCTGGCCGGCGTCGGGATTGCGCTGTTGCCAGCGCCGTATTGCCGGCGCCTCGACGCGGCGCAGTTTACTTGCCGGCCCGTGGTGGAACCGGAAATTCCGTGGGAAATGGCGATCGGCTGGCGCCGCAACGGCTATCTGTCGCACGCGGCTCGCGCCTGGCTGGACGTGGCTCGTGAGACGCTGCCGGGCCAAGCCGGCGACGATTTCATGCTGGGACCGGGCATCGGCATGAGTGGCATTGCGGCACCTGTTCAGACGCCGCCGTCACGCGTGTAGCCACTGCAAACGCGGCCGCCGCCTATGCAGCCGGTCAGACGACAACATGCCGCCGGCACGAGGCGGGCGGCATGTTTTTCAGGTTCACCTCAGCGGCTCACCCGGAACGGGTAACGTTAATCGCGAACGCTCAACGAACACCGTCATACGCCGTTACTGCCGCGCGACAAACTCGATGCGGCGGTTGGCAAAACGGCCGCTCGCCGTGTCGTTGCTCGCAACCGGATGCGCGTCGCCGTAACCTTGCGCGACCAGCGAATCCGCCGGCACGCCGGTCTTCACGAGATACGCGCGAACTGCTTCGGCGCGCTTCTTCGACAGTTGCAGATTGGCTTGCGCGCCGCCGACATTATCCGAATAGCCGGCCACTTCGAGCCTGGCCGTCTTGCCGTTGCGCGCACAGGCGTTCAGCACCTGCGCCGACTGATTCAGATCTTCAACCGCCGAGGCCGGCACACGGGCACTGGCGCTCGCGAAATTGATCACCTGCAGATTCAGCACTTTGACGACGTCCGCCGCCGCGCACGAGCTATCCGGCGTGAGCAGGTTCTTGATCGCGCCGCGGAAGTTCTCGGTTGCGTTGGCGACGGCCTGTTCGACGTTGAACGAACCGATCTGATACGACCCACCAAACAGCGACTTCAGCTTGTCGAGCCAGCCGAGCTTCGCATTTGCCGCGCTACCGCTCAGTTCGATGCGCGCACCGTCCACTTTCACCTCGGCGCCCGGCAACGCCATCAGCGGCAGCAAGCCGTCCAGATGAGCAAGCCAGTCGGCCGGCCGGGTGTCCTGATCGACCGTGATGTTCGCGACGAAACCATCCGTGCCGAAGCGCTTTGTGAGCGCCTCGATCAGTTGGTTCTTTTCGGCTTCGCTGCCGACCGTGCTGGTAAGCGTCGGTTTGCCTGCAGCGTCGACTGTGAAGCTGAGCTGGCTGTCGCTGGTCGGCGCCGGCGCGGCAGCGGGTTGCTGCGCTTCGCTGGCGGCGCTGGCTTGAGTCGCCGAAGTAGCCGAAGCCGCCGCAGCCGACGCTGCGACCGGTGCGGACGCGGGCTGCGCGGTTGCAGCGGCTTGCTCGCCGCTGCGCTCGCTGCTTTGTTCGCTTCGTTGCCCGTCGCGTTGCTCATTGTGGCAACCGCGCAGGAACAGGAACGCCAGTACCGCGGCAATCGCCGCGAGCAGCCACCACAGCCCCTTGTGCGAGCGGCGCTCTTCACGCACCACGGCGTCGGCCGGCACGCGGACGTTCGGCAAGGCCTCAGCCACCGGCCGGGCCGCAGGCGTCGGATGATCGATATGCGACGAGACAGCTTTCAACTGCGACAGGATATTGCCGGTGAACGCGCCGAGTCCGCTCAGGCCAAGGCCGGTCATCAGACGGTCGTTCAGGTACGGCGCAATGGCCGGCAGTTGATGACCCAGCAAGGTCGGCAGTTGGCCGACGTTGCCCTGACCTTCGAGGAAATGCTGCTTCAGCAGACCCAGCAGCGTGGCGCCGACGATACCCGTCATCGCATGCGTTGCATGCGCGGGCACGCCGGTTTGGGCGGCCACTTCATCGCTAAGCGTATCGACGCGGCGATCGAGCGCGCGCTCGAGCAACTGGCGCCCCACGCCTTCGAGCTGGCTCACGCCGGTGGTGCTGCCGATCAATTGCGGCAACTGCTCGGCGATGTGGCCGTTCACCTCAGGCGAGAGGATCGTTGCGAACAGCGAACGCGCGCCGTCGAGCGTCGCGCCCTTTTGCATCAGCCCGGCGACCAGCGCGGGGCCGGTTGTCGCAAGCACCTTCTGGGTCGCATCCGGTGGCAGCCCGAAGCGGGCCGCCAACTGTCGCACGACCCCGTCCGTCAACGCGGACTGAATCAGCTGAATCACATTGATACTCATCGCTTCGCTTCCTTGAGTTCCCGAACGCATCACCTGACGCGCTCTTTTTCGCGGCGCGATTATAGGTTTGGGGAAATCTCATAAACGAAGTGACACAATTTATGACGAATTAGCCGACGTTCGCCTAAATATTCTTATATTTACGATCCAAATTAGGGCGATTGATGCGACATCAAGCCGCCACGCCGGCGACGCCAGGCGATGCCATCGCGGGCGCCGTTTGCCCCTCGCGCCGGCTCGCCGCGATCAGTTCGGCAGCACGCTCGCCGATCATCACGGTCGGCGAATTCGTGTTGCCGCCGATCAGCGTCGGCATTACGGACGCATCGACGATCCGCAGTCCCGTCACGCCGCGCACCCGCAACTGCGGATCGACCACCGATCGCGCATCGCCGCCCATCCGGCAGGTCGCTACCGGGTGATAGATCGTGTCGGCATGTTCGGCGATGGTCTGGCGCAACGACTCCTCGCTCTGGCCGGAATGCGTGTAGAGCTCCTTGCCGCCGTGCAGCGCCAGCGAGGGCGCGTCCAGAATGCGCCGCGCCATCTGCGCGCCTTCCACCAGCAGATCGAGATCGCGTGAGTCGCTGAAAAACCGCGGGTCGATCACCGGCGCGGTGCGCGCGTCGGCGCTCGCGAGCGTCACCGTGCCGCGGCTATACGGCCGCAACACGCACACGTGCAGCGAATAGCCGTGGCCCCAGTGCATATGGCGGTTATGGTCGTCGACAATCGCTGCGCAGAAATGCAGTTGCAGATCCGGGCGATCGAGCGTCGGACGGCTCTTCAGGAACCCGCCGGCTTCGGCGACATTGCTCGACAGCATGCCGGTTCCATGCCGCATGAAGGTCACGAATTGCGGCAGCATCCGCGCGATGCCGCGAATCGAAAAGCCAGTCGGCTCAATCGACGACACCCGCTTGTTGATCGTGAAGTCGACGTGATCGATCAGGTTCTGGCCGACCTCGGGCGCCTCATGCAGCACGGGTATGCCCAGCGATTGCAGATGTGCCGCCGGGCCGATCCCCGAGCACATCAGCAATTGCGGTGAGTTGAACGCACCCGCCGCCAGCACGACTTCGGCGCGCGCTTCCAGGGTTTCCGTACGGCCGCCTCGCACGATTTCTACGCCGCGCGCGCGTTTACCGTCGAAGGTCACGCGCAGCACCGTCGCATCGGCGATGGTATGGAGATTGGGACGCTCGCGATCGTAGACATAGGCGCGCGCGACGCTGCAGCGTCGTCCGTCGCGCTGCGTCACCTGATAGAAGCCCACCCCTTCCTGATCCGCGCCGTTGAAGTCGTTATTCGGTTTGTAGCCGGCCTCCATCGCGGCCTGCACGAAACGCTTCGAAAACGGATTGCGGTAACGCAGATCGGACACCGTCAACGGACCGTCGGCGCCGTGCCACGCATCGGCGCCACGCTCGTTGCCCTCGGCGCGGCGGAAATACGGCAGCACCTCGGCCCACGACCAGCCTTCGCAGCCGAGTTGCGCCCATTCGTCGTAATCGAGCGGATGGCCGCGCGTATAGATCATCGCGTTGATCGCGCTCGACCCACCGAAACCGCGCCCGCGCGGCTGATAGCCCTGGCGGCCGGCGAGCCCCGGCTGGGGCGTCGTCAGATAGCCGTAGTTGGTCTTGAGTTTGTGCGGCACGACGGCCGCCACGCCCACCGGCATGTTCACGAACAGATTGCGGTCCGTATGCGGTCCGGCTTCGATCAGGGCGATCGTCGCGTCCGGGCAGCTATCCGCCAGACGGCTCGCGAGCGAACAGCCGCCCGAGCCCGCACCGACGATGATGTAGTCGTATTGCATCCGCGCCTCCTGTTGGGACCGCATTGCTGGCGGCTCCTGTCTCGTGCACACTTGTCTACGTGTGTTTCATCGGCATTGTAGGGAGCGTTCGGGCGCGGCGGCGGGTTCCTGTCAGAGCGATCCCTCTAAACGAAAAGACGCCCGCGACCCTATGATGAAAGACGCGCATGCGCCCGCCAGGCCGCTGCGCACGGCATTCAAACACGGCGCCCCGCGCGCCGTCCTCTGAGCGTGCGGCACGACACGCCGCGATAAAACAGCCCGCTGTCGCAGAGCGACGGCGCGCATCCGGTGAACGGAGACAGCAGATGGAACGGCATAGCTTCGGCCCCACCCACGACGTGACGAATCAGGCGCCGCCGCTCGCGAACTACAACCTGTTTGCGAGCGACGTGGCGTTGTCCGCCGCCCTCGACCGCGACGGGGCCGCGTGGCATCGTGAGGCGTTGCAGCGGCACGGCGCGGCACTCACCATACCCGAGACACTCGCGCTCGCCGAACTGGCGAACCGCCACACACCCGAGCTTTTCACGCACAGCCCACGCGGCGAACGCATTGACGCACTGGAGTTTCATCCTTCGTGGCATACGCTGCTGTCGCTGTTGCGTCGTGAAGGCCTGCATGCGCTGCCGTTTTCGGATCCGCAAGCCGGCGCAATGGTTGCGCGCTGCGCAGGCTACTTCCTGCATGCCCAACTCGAATCAGGCTCGCTCTGCCCGCTGACGATGACCTTCGCCAGCATCCCCGTTCTGCAACGCGAACCCGCGTTGTTCGACACCTTGCGCGACAAGCTTTACGCCCGCGAACACGATCCCCGCGACGTGCCGCTCACGCAGAAAAATTCGGCGATGATCGGCATGGGGATGACCGAAAAACAGGGCGGCTCGGACGTGCGCAGTAACCAGACCCGTGCGTACGCCACGCGCGGCAGCGGCCGTGGGGCGGAATACCGCCTGGTCGGCCACAAATGGTTTTTCTCCGCGCCGCAGTGCGACGCGCATCTGGTGCTCGCCCGCACCGACGACCACGAAGGCCTCTCCTGCTTCTTCGTGCCGCGCTTCGCACCGGACGGCAGCAAGAACGCCGTGCAGATCCAGCGTCTGAAAGACAAACTCGGTAACCGTTCGAATGCCAGCAGCGAGGTCGAATTCTTCGATGCGTTCGGCGTCATGATCGGCGACGAGGGCCGCGGCGTGCCGACGATCATCGAAATGGCGAACTACACGCGGCTCGATTGCGTGATCGGCAGCGCGGCCTTGATGCGCGCGGCGCTGGTGCAGGCGATTCACCATGCGCGGCATCGCAGCGCCTTCGGCCGGCATCTGGCCGATCAGCCGCTGATGCGTAACGTGCTCGCCGACCTGGCGTTGGAATCGGAAGCCGCGACGATCCTGTTCATGCGGCTCGCACGCGCTTTCGAAGCGTCGGCGGATGCGTCGGCGGCCGCGCCCGCCGAGCGCGCATGGCGCCGGATCGTCACGCCGGCCGCGAAATACTGGGTCTGCAAGCGCGCGCTGGAATTCACCGGCGAGGCGATGGAAGTATGGGGCGGCAACGGCTACGTCGAAACCGGCCCGATGGCGCGCTTCTATCGTGAAGCGCCTGTGAATTCGATCTGGGAAGGCTCGGGCAACGTGATGTGTCTCGACGTGCTGCGCGCCATGGAGCGCGAGCCCGACGCGGCGCAAGCCCTGTTCGCCGCATGGCAAGCGGATGCGCACGGGCACCCCGCTTTGAGCGCCGCACTCGGCAAGCTCGCGACCACGCTCAGCGGCCCCGCCGAACATCGCGAAGGGTCCGCGCGACGGATCGCGCAGCAGATCGTGCTGATCGCGCAAGCCACTTTGCTGCTCAAGCATGCGCCGGCGGAAGTCGCCGAGGCCTTCATCGCGACACGTCTCGGCGACGGCTGCGGCGAGAGCGGCCGTGTGTACGGCACGCTGCCGGCGACGTTCGACCACGCGGCAATCATCGAAAGGGCATTTCCCGCCTGAAGCGAAGCGGACCGCCCGGCACCAAACCGACAACACATCAATAAGCGCGACTCAACGCGCACCATTATCCATCAGGGAGTGGACATCCATGAAGAACGATTTACCCGAAGTCGCCGCGCTCGAAGCGCTGCTACGCGATCAGCGCCATGCGTATTTGCGCGCGCCGTATCCGTCGTGGGAAACCCGTGCGGGACATCTGAAAGCGCTGCGCAAAGTCATGCTCGACAATCGCGATGCACTCGCCGACGCGATGAGCGCCGACTTCGGCAATCGCGCCAAACAGGAAGTGCTGCTCGCGGAATTCCTGCTGGTGAAAGAGGAGATCGACGCCGCGCTCAAACACGGCAAACGCTGGATGAAAGCGCAGCGCCGCAGCACCAGCAAATGGCTGATGCCGGCGCGCGCGAAAGTCGTGCCGCAGCCGCTCGGCGTGATCGGCATCATCGTGCCGTGGAACTATCCGGTGCTGCTCGCCGCCGGTCCGCTGATCAGCGCACTGACGGCCGGCAATCGCGCCATCATCAAGATGTCCGAATTGACGCCACGTACCTCGGCGCTGTTCGAGCAACTGATCGGCCAGACCTTCGCTCGCGAACACGTCGCCGTGGTGAATGGCGACGCCGCATTCGCCGCCGCGTTCAGCTCGCAACCGTTCGACCACCTGCTGTTCACCGGTTCCACCAAAATCGGCCATGAAGTGATGCGCGCCGCCGCCGAACATCTGACTCCGGTCACGCTCGAACTCGGCGGCAAATCGCCGGCCATCATCGGTCAGCACGCGCGCTTCGACAACGCGGTGGACAACCTCATCGCCGGCAAAACGCTCAACGCGGGACAGACCTGCGTCGCGCCGGACTACGTGCTGGTGCCGCGTGGCAAGGAGCAGGCGTTCATTGAACGGGCGCGCGCGCGAATGGCGAAGGTGTACCCCGATTTTGCGCACAACCTCGATTACACATCGATCATTTCGGAGCGGCACTTTGCACGCTTGCAGCGCCTTGCCGACGAAGCACAGGCCGCCGGCGCGCAGCTGCACACGCTCACCGACAGCACGCCGGACGAGGCAAGCCGCCGCTACCCACTGATCGCCGTCACGAATGCCCCGGAAGAGAGCGCGTTGATGCAGGAGGAAATCTTCGGCCCGCTGCTGCCGATCGTCCCCTACGACACACTCGACGACGCGATCGCGTGGATCAACGCGCGTCCGCGTCCGCTCGCGCTGTATCTCTACGCCGACGACAGCGCGACGATCGAACGCGTCACACGCGACACCATCGCGGGCGGCATGGCGATCAACGAAACGCTCATGCATCTGGCGTGCGAAAGCCTGCCGTTCGGCGGCGTCGGTGCAAGCGGGATGGGGGCGTATCACGGTTACGAAGGCTTCGTGAATTTCTCGAAGATGAAGCCGGTGCTGACGCAAGCGCGCCTGAATGCGCGCGGCTGGATCTCGCCGCCGTACGGCAAGCGGGTGAACGCGCTGCTGAAGTTGATGCTGCGGTTTTGATGCGACGGGCGGCCGGGGTCGGCTGTCCGGGCGACGGGCGATAGGCGGTCGGGCCCGCCAGCCCCACCTCCGCCTCAGCGCCTGGACGCTCCGCCAGAAACGTCCGCTATGTCCGTCGCCACCACATCGGTCACGTCATGCACGGCAGCGGCTCCGCCTTCGGGCTCATTCTCCGCACCGCTTTCCAGCCGATGCAGCCAGGCGAGCAACTCTGCCACCGCCTGATAAAGCTGCGGCGGAATCCGCGTATCGAGATCGACCTGCATCAGCAACGAGACCATTTCCGGTGACTCGTGCACATACAGACCGGCCTCCTTGGCGCGCTGCACGATCATCTCGGCCAGCATGCCGTAGCCTTTGGCGACGACACGCGGCGCGGGATCGTTGCCTTGTGCGTCGTAGACGAGCGCGGCCGCGCTGCGGCGATGTTTGCGGCTCATCACATATCCCAATCGAAATCGTCGAGCGGCGCGGACGAGCGGTCAGCCCGCCCCGCGCGATGCCCCGTCGACGCTTTGTCAGCCGCCGAGGCAGCAGATGCCACTGAGGCCGAGCGCGCATACGCGGACGCCGCCGCCTGTCCGGCTACCGCGGCGCCCGCCGCGGTAGCCGGCATGCCGCCGCCAATCTCGCGAATCGTCAGCCCGTGCAATTCGATGCCTGCCGCCGCGAGCCGTTGACGAAAATCCTCACCCTGCACGGACAAGCGCGCCGCGCCAACCGGACTCGCCTGCACGCGCGCGACCAGCCGTGAGCCCGTCAGCGTCAGGTCCGCGTCGACGGTGCCGAGTGTCGGCAGCGACAGCGTCAGCCGCGTGCGCCACGGTTGATCGTCCTCGCTCGCCGTGCCGCCGCCGCTGCGATCCCATTCATCGCCTTCCTGCTCGATGGTCCAGTCGAGCTTGGCGCCCGGCCATGCTTCGCCGGTCCAGCGGAATTGCCCGGTAGCGAGCAGATCGAGTTGCTGGCGCACCAGCGGCACGGTCGCGGGATGAACCGCGGCTGCCATCGATTGTGTGTTTTGCGACGACCCGCCGTCGTCCAGCGGCGTCGCGGCACCGCGTAAGCTCGCATGCGCCGGCTGGCCATTCAGGTCGGACAGCGAACTCGCCAGCACCTCGCCCGCTACGAAACGCGCGGCCTGCGCGGTCTGGATCGACGGCATCCGGCCTGCCGCGTTGCCGTCCGGCGCGCCGTTGGCCGGGCCGTTGGGCGTACCGCCCGCGCCCTGCCGGGCTGCCGCATTGGCAGACGGAGCCTGCTCGGCGTCGCTCGCCCAGTTGAGCGGCAGTTGCGCGGCGGCGGCCACCAGCTTGTTCTGCGCCTCGCCGGCCAGCGCGGCCGGCGTGCTTTGGCCGGCCAGCCATTGTGCGAGATGGGATTCGTAAAACAGGCCACTTTCGCCGACCGTCTGTTCGAGCGCGGCGGCGAGCGCGGCGACCGGCACCTGGGCCGCCGCGACATTGGCGGTGGCCGCGGTGCCGGCGGTATTCGGATTCGCGGAGGGAGCAGCGGATGGGGCAGCCGTATCGAAGAGCGGCAAGCCACCAGCCTCGATATCGAGCGCCGGAGCGGCCGGCCAGATCGGTGCCTGGCCGAGCACGGCCGGCGTCGCCTCGCCGCCAGAGTTCACGATCGCATTGAGCGTCAGCGCGACGGCGGACAGCGCGGTCTGGGCGGAAGCCGGCGGGGCTGCGGGAGGCGCGACAGGGGTGGTGTTGAGAACTTCGGTATCGACGCCCGCAGCGCCAGTCTGCGAGGCCGTCGCGCTGCCCGGCGCAAGATTGAGCAGACTGTCGACCCGGTTCGCGAGCAGCGAACTGACGACCGTGTCGATTCCGTTCATACCGATTCCTTGGTCACATTGGCAGCGGCACGCTCAAATATAGTCGGACGGACTCAGACAGCGTGTTGCCCGCGGGCGCACTCAGCGCGCCCCGTACAATTCCTTGAGCACGCGAGTCGGCCGTCCGGCGAACAACGCCGACAGATTGGCCATGCGCGGATTCGCCAGATCCCGGATCGCCGCGTCGTCGGCCAGAATCTGCCGGATCAGCGTGTACTTGCGCAGACGCTCCGCATCGTCCAGCCTAACGCCGGTTTCCGCGTCTTTCAGCGCGTCCACCAGATTCCGGTATTCCTCCTGCAAATGGGCCAGATCGCTCCACAGGGCCCGCCGGGCGGCTGTCAGCATGCGGCGGGAAATCGCTGCAATCGCCTCGTAGCGGGCGAAATATTCTGCGTTCGATGTCATCTCATGCTTTCCGCGGCCGGCTGGGCTGCCATCCGCGCGATCTCCGGGGCGATCCCGATCCATGCCTCTTCGAGTGTCGCCAGCAGGCCATCGACCTCGACCAGCATCGCCTCGCTCTGTTTTATATTGGCTTCGAGCAACCGGCGCGACATATAGCTATATAGCGCGTCCAACCGCTCTGCAATCTCGCCGCCCACCTCGAGGTTCAGCGATAGTTGCAGCCCGCTTTCGACGATCTGAATCGCCTTGCCGATCGCCTCACCACGAGCCGGCACATTGCCTTGCTGCACATGCATGCGCGCTTGCGCGATCGCCTGCCGGGCGCCCTGATACAACATCACGATCAGACGATGCGGACTCGCGCCCATCACCCCTGTCTCGACGCCGACGCGTGCATACGCATTGGCTCCAGAGTGTCCTGGGGAAAACATCGGCGCTCCTCCTCTCTTGCACTGCGGTTGGTCGTGGCACCCCGTCCGGGTGCGCTGCGCACCCAGGATTTCTGCCTATAGCTGGTTATCGGATAGGCAACGGGAAAGCTTTAGGCCGGTGTAAGGAGGATTAAGGGGCCGATCGCGGCGACATCGCGCTGAACGCGGCAAGCCCGCCCGCCACAAGGCGCCTCGCGGGCGCGCCGGGCCGACCGTCCTGCCGTGCAAGCGCACGGCGTTGCATCCGGAGCACAGGCATTCGGGCGGGCGGAACAGCCCTGCCGCCCGAGTCGCACTCACACCGACATCTGCATGATGTCGTTGTAAGCCGACACCAGTTTGTTGCGCACCTGCAGCCCGAACTGGAAGCCGACGTTGGCCTTCTGCATGTCGACCATCACGTCGTTCAGCGAGACGTTGGACGCGCCGAGTTCGAACGCCTGCGATTCGCCGATCGCCTTGGTCTGATCGCCGCTGATCTTGTCCAACGACGCCTTGAGCGCCGAGGCGAACCCGCCGGCCGTCGCCGCGCCGGACTGATCGGCCGCCGGGCTGCTGCCGCCGGTCGCTTGCGCCGCCATCGACTGCATCTGTTGCAGTGCCGACGTGAGCGCGTTTACGGGCAAAGTCATGTTCTCTCCAGGGAATGACGACCGGCATGCCGGAAACCGTACCGATCTGGACGAAAGCATAGCAGCGGGTCCTCAGGGAAAGCCCCGAAACTAGGGGGGAAACCCGGCTCTATTCAAGCAATCGGGTTGAGCGGCGCTGCGGATAATTTCAATCGTGAAAGTCTCTGTCCGTACGCCCGCCGACCCTCGGTGCGCTCAGGCGGCAGAACGCAAAGGCATCCCGGAGATACCCGACGCATGGATTCGTCAGCCAACTCTTTGATCAACCCCGACGCCCGTATGGGCCTCGCCGGCGCGCAGCCGGGCGCCGGCACTGCCGGCACCGGCCAGGCAGGCGCCGCCGCGGACCTGGGCGGACTGGGGAGCAACCTGGGCGGCAATTTTGGCCAACGTCTGTCGGGTCTCGCGCAAATGCGCGGCAACCCGCGCGCACCGCTGATTTTCGCGGTCGCGTTGCTGGTCGCCATCGTCGCGGGCCTGTTCCTGTGGTCGCGCGCGCCGGACTACAAGGTGCTCTACAGCAACCTGTCGGACCGTGACGGCGGCGCCATCATCACCGCGCTGCAGGCGGCCAACATCCCCTACAAGTTCACCGATGCCGGTGGCGCGATCCTCGTGCCGTCCGAGCAGGTGCACGAAATGCGTCTGCGTCTGGCGGCGCAAGGCTTGCCCAAGAGCGGCTCGGTCGGCTTCGAATTGATGGACAACCAGAAGTTCGGCATCAGCCAGTTCGCCGAGCAGATCAATTACCAGCGCGCGCTGGAGGGTGAACTCGAACGCACGATCGAGTCGATTTCATCGGTGAAGTCGGCACGCGTGCATCTGGCCATTCCGAAGCCTTCGGTGTTCGTGCGCGACAAGGAAGCGCCGTCGGCCTCCGTGCTGGTCAACCTGTACCCGGGCCGCGCGCTCGACGAAGGCCAGGTGCTGGCGATCACCCATATGGTGTCGTCGGCAGTGCCGGATATGCCGGTGAAGGGCGTGACCATCCTCGACCAGGACGGCAACCTGCTGACGCAGCCGTCCACCGGCAGCGGGCTGGACGCCTCGCAACTCAAGTACCGCCAGCAGATCGAGCGCAGCACCCAGCAACGTATCGACGCGATCCTCGCGCCGTTATTTGGTTCGGGCAACGCGCACTCGCAGGTCAGCGCCGACATCGACTTCTCGCGCAGCGAGCAGACCTCGGAAAACTACGGCCCGAACGGCAGTCCACAGCAGGCGGCAATCCGCAGCCAGCAAACCAGCACCGCCACCGAAATGTCCCAGGCCGCGGCCTCCGGCGTGCCGGGCGCGTTGTCGAACCAGCCGCCGCAACCGGCCTCGGCGCCGATCGTCGCCGGTAACGGCGCGAGCGGCGTGACCACCACGCCGGTCAGCGATCGCAAGGATTCGACCACCAACTACGAACTCAACAAGACCGTGCAGCACCTGGAGCAGCCGATGGGCGGCATCAAGCGCCTTTCGGTGGCGGTGGTGGTCAACTACCTGCGAGTGGTCGACGCCAAGGGTCACGCGACCATGCAACCGGTCACCGCCGACAAGCTCGCGCAAGTCAATCAACTGGTGAAGGACGCGATGGGCTTCGACGCCGCGCGCGGCGACTCGGTCAACGTGGTCAACAGCCCGTTCTCCGCCGATATCGATCCGAATGCCGACCTGCCGTGGTGGCGCACGCCGGACATGATCGCGCTCGCCAAGCAGCTCGCAACCTACCTCGGCATTGGCGCGGTCGCCCTGTTCCTGTACTTCGTGATGGTGAAGCCGGCGCTGCGCCGCGCTTTCCCGCCGCCGGAGCCGGTCGCCGCCGCGGCGCTGCCGTCGCCGGACGAACCGATCCTGCTGGACGGCATTCCCGCCGCCGAGCGCGCGGCTACAGCCACCGTCGCCGAACTCGAAAGCGACAACGAATTGCTCGCGCTGGAAAACTCGAAGCACAAATACGAACGGAACCTGGAATTCGCGCGCAACATTGCCCGCCAGGATCCGAAGATCGTCGCAACCGTCGTGAAAAATTGGGTGTCCGATGAGCGCTGAAGGCGTAATGAAGAGCGCGCTCCTGCTGATGTCGATCGGTGAGGAAGAAGCCGCGCAGGTATTCAAGTTTCTCGGACCGCGCGAGGTTCAGAAGATCGGCGTGGCGATGGCCGCGCTGAAGAACATCACGCGCGAGCAGATCGACGAAGTCCTGCAGGAGTTCGTGCGCGAGGCCGAGAAGCACACCGCGCTGTCGCTCGATTCGAGCGACTACATCCGTTCGGTGCTGACCAAGGCGCTCGGCGACGACAAGGCCGGCGCGATCATCGACCGGATTTTGCAGGGCAGCGATACCAGCGGGATCGAAGGCCTCAAGTGGATGGACTCCGCGGCGGTGGCCGAGCTCATCAAGAACGAACACCCGCAGATCATCGCGACCATTCTGGTTCACCTGGACCGCGATCAGGCTTCGGAAATCGTCGCCTGCTTTACCGAGCGTCTGCGTAACGACGTGCTGCTGCGGATCGCCACGCTGGACGGCATCCAGCCGGCCGCACTGCGCGAACTCGACGACGTGCTGACGGGCCTGCTGTCCGGCAGCGACAACCTGAAGCGCAGCCCGATGGGCGGCATCCGCACGGCGGCCGAAATTCTCAACTTCATGTCGAGCAACCATGAAGAAGGCGTTATCGAGAACGTTCGCCAATACGACGCGGAACTCGCGCAGAAGATCATCGATCAGATGTTTGTGTTCGAGAACCTGCTCGATCTCGAGGACCGTGCGATCCAGTTGCTGCTGAAGGAAGTCGAGTCCGAGGCGTTGATCATCTCGCTGAAGGGCGCACCGCCCGCGTTGCGCCAGAAGTTCCTGTCGAACATGTCGCAACGTGCTGCCGAACTGCTCGCCGAAGACCTCGATTCGCGCGGCCCGGTGCGCGTCTCCGAAGTCGAGACGCAGCAGCGCCGTATCCTGCAAATCGTGCGCAATCTGGCGGAAAGCGGCCAGATCGCGCTAGGCGGCAAGGCGGAAGATGCGTATGTCTGATCAGAACTCCGCGGCGAAGGAAAGCCTCTCGGCCTACCAGCGCTGGGAGATGGCTTCGTTCGACCCGGTACCGCCGGCACCGCCCGAGCCCGAAGTCGACGACGGCGCGTTCGAAGCCGAACTCGAGCGTGTGCGCGACGCCGCCCATGCGCAGGGCATCGCAACCGGTCACGTGGCCGGGCAGGCGCTCGGTTATCAGGCCGGCTACGAGCAGGGGCATGCGCAAGGTTTCGAGCAGGGCCAGAGCGAAGCGCGCGAAGAAGCGGCGCGTCTGGCCGCGCTGGCCGAGACCTTCAAGGCAGCGCTTGACGGTGCGCAAGGCGCAATTTCGGAGACCTTGGTCGCGTTGGCGCTGGACATCGCCCAGCAGGTGGTGCGCCAGCACGTGCAGCACGATCCCACTGCGCTAATTGCCGCCGCCCGCGAGGTGCTGGCCAGCGAACCGGCGCTGGTCGGCGCGCCCGCGTTGATCGTCAGCCCCGCCGACCTGCCGGTCGTCGAGGCCTATCTGATGGAAGAATTGCAAACGCGCGGCTGGACCGTGCGGACCGATCCGGCGGTCGAGCGCGGTGGCTGCCGCGCCCAGGCCGGCACCGGTGAAGTGGATGCCGGCATCGATACACGCTGGGAGCGCGTCGCCGCCGCCCTCGGCAAGGTGAGCACATGGTGAAGCCGACGCTCGAAGAAATCCGCGCCAGCGATCTGACGCCGCTCGAACGCGAACTCGCGCTCGCGTCGTTCGGCGCCGAGGCATTGGCGGATGCACCGGCTGCGCTGACGCCCGCCGCGGCCGCCGTCGCGGCTATTGAAGCGGCCTTGCGTGAGCCTGGCCACGGTCATCCGGGCGCGGCGCGGCTGGAGGCGGGTACGCCACCGAGCCGCGAATCCGCTGCCGCGGAGGCCGCTTCAGACACCACTTCGTCGAGTTCCGCTTCACCCCTCCCCGCCCCCTACGATCCCGCACTCGACAGCAACCCGCACATGCAAGCCTGGCGTAGCCGTCTCGACGCACTGCGCGAGCGCAACGCAATCGCCAAACCGATGCGAGCCTGCGGACGTTTGACCCGCGCAGCCGGCCTGGTGCTCGAAGCCGTCGGCTTGCGGCTGTCGGTGGGCGCTGAAGTGATGATCGAACTGCCGCGCGGCAGTTCGCTGCCGATGGCCGAAGCCGAAGTGGTTGGCTTCTCCGGCGACAAACTGTTTCTGATGCCGACCACCGAGGTGATCGGCCTCTTGCCCGGCGCGCGCGTGTACCCGCTCGAAAGCGCGCCGATCGCCGATCCAATGGCGGGCGCCAAGCGCCTGCCGGTCGGCTGGGAACTGCTTGGCCGCGTGCTGGACGCGTCCGGCCGCCCGCTCGACGGGCTCGGCCCGCTCGGCGCGCATGCCGATGCGCCGCTGTCGGCGCCGGTCATCAACCCGCTGAACCGCGAGCCGATTCACAAGGTGCTCGACGTCGGCGTGCGCGCGATCAACGCGCTGCTGACCGTGGGCCGCGGCCAGCGCATGGGCCTGTTCGCCGGTTCGGGTGTCGGTAAATCGGTGCTGCTCGGCACGATGGCGCGCTACACCAGCGCCGAGGTGATCGTGATCGGCCTGATCGGCGAACGCGGCCGTGAAGTGAAGGAATTCATCGAACAGATTCTCGGCGAGGAAGGCCTCGCGCGCTCGGTCGTCATCGCCGCGCCGGCCGACGTCTCGCCGCTCTTGCGGATGCAGGCCGCGTCGTACTCGACCTCGCTCGCCGAGTATTTCCGCGATCAGGGCAAGCACGTGCTGCTGCTGATGGATTCGTTGACCCGCTATGCGATGGCGCAGCGCGAGATCGCGCTCGCCGTGGGCGAGCCGCCTGCCACCAAGGGCTATCCGCCTTCGGTGTTCGCCAAGCTGCCGGCGCTCGTCGAACGTACCGGCAACGGCCCGGCGGGCGGCGGATCGATCACCGCGTTCTACACCGTGCTGACCGAAGGCGACGACCAGCAGGACCCGATCGCCGACTCCGCGCGCGCGATTCTGGACGGCCACATCGTGCTGTCTCGCTCGCTCGCCGAGGCCGGCCACTATCCGGCGATTGACATCGAAGCATCGATTAGCCGGGCAATGACCGCGCTGATCGACGATAACCATCTTGAGAAAACGCGTATGTTCAAGCAGATGCTGTCGCGCTACCAGCGCAACCGCGATCTGATCAACGTCGGCGCCTATTCGAGTGGGCGCGACGCGCTGCTCGACCGTGCGATTGCGTTGTACCCCCGGATGGAAGCATTTTTGCAGCAAGGTTTCCGCGAATGCGCGAACTTTGAACCGAGTCTCGAGATGCTGGACGCTCTGTTTGCCCAAGGAGGCTGACGATGGCGAAACATTTTCCGATCAAGACACTTATCGGCCTCGCTCAGGACGATGTGGACGCGGCCGCGCAACGTCTGGGCCGCGCGCAGCGCGAGCGCAACGACGTGCAATCGCAACTTGACGCGCTGGTGCAGTATCGCGACGAATATCACGCGCGCTTCACGGCAACCGCTCAGACTGGCATGCCGGCCGGCAACATGCGCAATTTCCAGGCGTTCATCGACACGCTCGACGCCGCCATCGAACAGCAGCGCAACCTGCTGGTGACCGCCAATGCGCGTGTCGAGGCGGCCAAGCCCGACTGGCAGCGCCAGAAGCAGAAGCTTGGTTCGTACGAAGTGCTGCAGGCGCGCGGCGAGGCTGCCGAAGCAAAAGTCACGGCGCGGCGCGATCAGCGCGATGCCGACGAACATGCCGCCCGCATTCTGAGGATGCGCGCCGAGGGCGTTTGACGCGCCCGGGCGCCGCCTCGCTGACCGAACACCCCGTTTGACGGATTGACAGGATTCCCTATGTCGCTTCTTTCACAGATCGGCTCACTGCTCGGCTCCGCCAGCAGCACGTCCACCACTGCGGCCATGGCTGCGGCGGCGAACGCCACACCGTTCTCGCAGACCCTGCAGCAGAGCATCAACCTGCAGAACAACACGGCGGCGCAGAGTGCCAGCAAGCCGCCGGCTCCGCCGTCGTCTTCATCTTCTTCGTCTGCTTCCTCGTCGTCTTCGGCCTCTTCGTCCTCTTCGTCGAGCGTGCATGACGCGCCGCCGCCGTCCGATCCTTCGACGCAGAACCAGAATGCCGCGAGCAGCAACACGAACGACGGCAACTCGGCGAATGGATCTTCATCCAGCTCGTCGTCGGGTTCGTCGTCCGGTTCGCAGCAGGCCTCGAACAGCACGAACAACGCGACACCTTCGAAGTCCACCAACACCACCACGCAGACCGACGCGGGTACGGCAGCGGCCGCCGCAGCCGCGCAGGCACAAGCGCAGGCGCAGGCCAACGCGAACAACGCCGCCGATCCGGCGAGCACCGACCCTGCCGCCGCGCTGACTGACGCCGCGACCACGCAGGCTGGCACGGACCCCACGACGGATGGCGCCACCGGCAAAAAGACTTCCGCGACCGATTCAAAGTCCGCGCAGGACGCCCTGCAGGCAGCGCTGGCCGCGTTGGCGAGCGGCCAGGCCGTGGTCCCGGCGCAGGCGCTTGCCAGCGGCGCGGCGGCGAACGCAACGCCGGCGGGCAGTTTGGGTGCTGGCGCGAGCAACGGACTGACCGAATCGGCGGACGGCAAGACCTTGGCGGCTGGTTTATTCGGCAACGGCAAGGGATCGGGCGCCGGCAAGACCACATTGACGAGCGCGGCTACGACCGTGGCCGATCCATCGACGGCTGCGAAGGTTGCGGCTGATGCGCTGAGCGCGACTGCTGCTGGCGGTGCGCAGACTGACGATCTGGCGTCCTTCAGGAGTGCGGCCGACGCCGCGACGGCGGCGCTGGCGGCCGGCCAGGTTGCGGCGGGGGCCGCGAGCACGACCACGGCTGTGCAGACGACGGGGAACGCCGGTGCGGCGGAAGTGGCGAATGCGTTGTCGCCGCAGGTGGGCACGACGGATTGGGAAGACGCGTTGAGTCAGAAGGTGGTGTTTTTGTCGAATGCCCATTCGCAGAGCGCCGAGCTGACTTTGAATCCGAAGGATCTCGGGCCGTTGCAGGTTGTGTTGCAGGTTGCCGATAACCATGCACATGCGTTGTTTGTTTCGCAGCACCAGCAGGTGCGGGAAGCTGTCGAGGCCGCGTTGCCGAAGCTTCGCGAGGCGATGGAATCCAACGGGATTGGGTTGGGGAGCGCTAGTGTTAGCGATGGGTTTGCCCGGCAGGGCGGGCAGCAGAGTGCTGGATTTGGGCGTTCTGGTGGAGGTGGCAGCGGGGCTGCCGGGTCTTTTGGCGGCGGGGCCGCGGGTGATTCTGATTCTGTAAAGGCTGATGTTGCCGTTCGGCGGAGTGTTGGGTTGGTTGATACGTTTGCTTGATTTTGTGTTTTTGGCCTGGTCGGCGGGGTTGTTGTTGGTCTGGATTTTGGGCGTTGCCTTGCTGTCGTAGTGGTCTGTTCTGTTGTTGGTCTTTTGGCCTTTCCTTGAATTGTTAGTGGTCTATTAGCGTTGCCCCTGTGCGGGGCGGCACCTACTTTTCTTTGCCGGCCGCAAAGAAAAGTAGGCAAAAGAAAGCGGCTCACACCGCTAATTCTTAAGCGGGTCCCCTGGCTTGGAGAGGGTAGTGGTGCATCTGGAATCCGTGTTCCCGCGCACTCCGCGTCAGCGACAAGGCGCTCATCAGCTCCCACTCCGCACTGAGTGCGTCGCGGATGGGTCTGCCTGGGAAACCAGCAGCTTCGCTTCGCGCAGCGGGTGCCCTCGGCTTCGCCTCGGCGAAATGCCCCCGCTCTGATTGGCCAACCCCACTTCGGAAATGTCGGTGCGTTGCTCTTGTTTTCGCTTTCGCGGCGCGATTGCGATCGCTGTTGCGGCTGAGCTTGCAGCAGCGGGGCAGCGGCGAGCAGGAACCGAGGCAAACGGCAGCGGGAGGCCGAGGCCTGGTGACAGCGATGCTGCCGACGAGTCAGTATCTGGATAAATCGAGGCGCGAAACCGCAGCGGGCGGATCGAGGGTGGAAACCGTAGCGGGTGGCGATATGAACGGGGTATCGGCGCGCGCAGCGTCGCCGGAGGTATGACTGCCTTGTCACTGGGGCGGAGTGTGCGAGAAGACAGATTCCAGATGCACCACTACCCCCTCCAAGCCAGGGGACCCGCTTATGAGCTGGCGGTGTAAAGCCGCTTTCTTTTGCCTACTTTTCTTTGCGGCAGGCAAAGAAAAGTAGGTGCCGCCCCGCACAGGGGCAACGCTAATAGACCACGAACAAACCAAGGAAAGGCCAAAGAACCAACACCAGAACAGACCACAACAACAGCAAGGCAACGCCCAAAACCAGATCAACAAGAAAACCGCCGACCAGGCAAAAACCAGAGATAGCCCTCAATACCCCTTCTTTTCGACCCATCGCGCCGCAGGCAAATCAACAACAATCACCCTCATCAGCAATAAAGGCAAGCAAAGCAAACCTCATGGCAACCACGACCGCAAACCAGCAAGCCGTGCCCGCTTCCCCGGGCCCCTTGAAGCGCATCATCCTGATCGTCCTCATCGCGATCATCGCCGCGGGCGCTGCCGGCGCGGGTGTGTGGTTCTTCATGTCCAAACGCGCGCCGACCCCGGTGTCGGCGGAAACCGCCAGCGCTCCGCCGCCGCTCGCCGCGCCGCTGTTCTTCCCGCTCGAATCGATGACCGTCAACCTGCAATCGGACGACGGCCAGCAACACTTCCTGCGTATCGGCCTGACCCTCAAGCTCAACGACCCGAAAACCCAGCAGGAACTCACCGAGCATATGCCGGAAGTACGCAGCCGCATCCTCCTCGCCCTGTCGAACAAACACCCGGAAGAACTCGCGCCGCTGGAAGGCAAACGCGCGCTGGCCGCCGAACTCCGGACGCTGATCGAAGAGCCGACCGACAAGGGCGCGGCGCCGATCCATGTCCAGGACGTGCTGTTCACCGAATTCGTCGTGCAGTGAAACTGATTCACGCTGCCATCACTAACCGCCGGACGCACGAGGAATAAGGAATGGGCCACGAAGAGTTCATGTCCCAGGAGGAGGTCGATGCCCTCCTCAAGGGCGTCACCGGCGAGTCCGATTCGGAAACCGAGCAGACTGATCGCGCCGGGGTACGTCCGTACAACATCGCGACGCAGGAACGCATCGTCCGCGGCCGGATGCCCGGTCTCGAGATCATCAACGACCGCTTCGCGCGTCTGTTGCGCGTCGGTATCTTCAACTTCATGCGGCGCTCGGCGGAAATCTCCGTCGGTCCGGTGAAAGTGGTGAAGTACAGCGAGTTCACCCGCAACCTGCCGATCCCGACCAACCTGAACCTGGTCCATGTGAAGCCGTTGCGCGGCACGTCACTGTTCGTGTTCGACCCGAATCTGGTGTTCTTCGTGGTCGACAACCTGTTCGGCGGCGACGGGCGTTTTCATACCCGCGTCGAAGGCCGCGATTTCACGGCAACCGAGCAGCGCATCATCATGAAGCTGCTCAATCTCACGTTCGAACACTACGCGGCGTCGTGGAAAAGCGTGCGCCCGCTGCAGTTCGAATTCGTGCGCTCGGAAATGCACACGCAGTTCGCCAACGTGGCGACGCCGAACGAAATCGTCATCGTCACGCAGTTCTCGATCGAGTTCGGCACGACGGGCGGCACGCTGCACATCTGCATGCCGTATTCGATGATCGAACCGATTCGCGACATTCTGTCGTCGCCGATCCAGGGCGAGGCGCTGGAAGTCGACCGCCGCTGGGTTCGCGTGCTGTCGCAACAGGTGCAGGCAGCGGAAGTGGAACTGACCGCCGACCTCGCACAGGTGCCGGTTACGTTCGAACAGATCCTGAACATGCGCAAAGGCGATGTTTTGCCGATCAACATCCCTGAACACATCACGGCGAAAGTCGATGGCGTGCCGGTGATGGAGTGCGGCTACGGAATTTTCAATGGTCAGTACGCGTTGCGGGTCCAGAAAATGATCAGCGCAGCCGACACGATGAAGGAAGGTGGATATGAGTGACCTGAACGCAAAGACTGAGGCCGAACTGGCCGCCGGCGAGCCGCAACTGGCCGCCGACGCCGCAGCCGCCGAAGACGACGCGGCGATGGCCGACTGGGCCAGCGCGCTGGCCGAACAGAACGACAACACGGAAGTCAGCGCGGCCACGGCCGGCGTGTTCCAGCCGCTCTCGAAGGTCGAATCGACCTCGACGCGCAACGACATTGACATGATCCTGGACATTCCCGTCCAGATGACCGTCGAACTCGGCCGTACCAAAATCGCGATCCGCAATCTGCTGCAACTGGCGCAAGGCTCGGTGGTGGAGCTGGACGGCATGGCGGGTGAACCGATGGACGTGCTGGTCAACGGCTGCCTGATCGCCCAGGGCGAAGTGGTGGTCGTGAACGACAAGTTCGGTATCCGTCTGACCGACATCATCACGCCGTCCGAACGCATCCGGAAGCTGAATCGATGAAACGCGTTGCCGGTCGCGCCATGCTGCATGCGTCGCGCAATCTTTTCAATCGCACTGTGCCCGCAGCCTCGACAGCAGCGACCGCAACGGCAACGACGTCAACGGCCACCTCGGCGCTGGTGTTCGCAGTAGCCTGCGTGGCGAGCTTCGCCGCATCGGCCGTTCACGCAGCCGATATGAACGCGGTCAACAACGCCGCAAGCATCGCATCGGGTGTCGGCGCCGGCACAGCCGTTCCGGCGCTCGGCGTGGGCGCGGTGCTGCAAACCATCGTCGGCCTGCTGGTGGTGATCGGCCTGGTGTTTGCCTGCGCATGGCTCGCGCGCCGCTTCGGCTTGCAGCCGGCCAATCGCAGCGGCCTCGTGAAGACGATTGGGGGCGCCTCGCTCGGCGGCAAGGAGCGCGTCGCCGTGGTAGAGATCGGCGACACGTGGCTCGTGCTCGGCACGGCACCCGGCAATGTGCGTCTGCTGCACACCATGCCCGCTGGTTCGGTCGCGGGCGATTCCGTCGCGAGCACGCAACCGGACGCAACGGGCGGCTCGGATGCATCGGCTAAGGGCACGGCATTGCCCGGCACCTTCGGTCAACGCTTTCGCGACGCTTTACGAGGCGAAGTGGGCAAACGTTTCAACGGGCAAGGCAACGGGGATCGGTAATGCAGTTCAGTCTTCAATCATCGCGCCCCGCGCAGTCAGGCCACCGAGCGCACAGCACTCGCATGTCCCGCATCGCTTTGAAAGGCATCGCCGGCCTGCGCCGAGCGGCGCCCGTGGCGTTGCCGGCCCTGATGCTCGCGCTGCCGACGCTGTCGTTCGCGCAGGCCGCCGGCTTGCCCGCCTTCAATACGAGCCCGGGCCCGAACGGCGGCACGACCTACTCGCTGAGCGTGCAGACGATGCTGCTGCTCACAATGCTGTCGTTCCTGCCGGCCATGGTGCTGATGATGACGAGCTTCACGCGCATCATCATCGTCTTGTCGCTGCTGCGTCAGGCGCTCGGCACCGCCACCACGCCGCCGAACCAGGTGCTGGTCGGTCTCGCGCTGTTCCTCACGCTGTTCGTGATGTCGCCGGTGCTCGACAAGGCCTATAACGACGGCTACAAACCGTTCTCCGACGGCTCGATACCGATGGAGACCGCCGTCAGCCGCGGCCTCGCGCCGTTCAAGACCTTCATGCTGCGCCAGACCCGCGAAAGCGATCTCGCGCTGTTCGCCCGCATCTCGCACGCCGCACCCATGCAGGGTCCGGAAGACGTGCCGCTGTCGCTGCTGGTGCCGTCGTTCGTGACGAGCGAACTGAAGACGGGTTTCCAGATCGGCTTCACGATTTTCATCCCGTTCCTGATCATCGACATGGTGGTAGCGAGCGTGCTGATGTCGATGGGGATGATGATGGTGTCGCCCGCCACCATCTCGCTGCCGTTCAAGCTGATGCTGTTCGTGCTAGTGGACGGTTGGCAATTGCTGCTCGGCTCGCTCGCGCAAAGCTTTGTTTAACCGCCGGTTCACCTCGCTGCGTCACTTAACCCCTCACGCATCGCACTGAAAACGCCATGAATCAAGAATCCGTCATGACGCTCGCGCACCAGGCCATGTATGTCGGCCTGCTGCTTGCCGCGCCGTTGCTGCTGGTCGCGCTGGTGGTCGGTCTGGTGGTGAGCCTGTTCCAGGCCGCCACGCAGATCAATGAAACCACGCTGTCGTTCATTCCGAAGCTGCTCGCGATCGCCATCACGATGGTGATCGCCGGTCCGTGGATGCTGACGACCATGCTCGACTACCTGCGCCAGACACTCACCAACATCCCCTCGCTGGTCAACTGAGCGCGGCCCAGGCCTTCGCCCGGCGCTCGCCCGCTCCCCCTCCACCATGTTTTCCGTCACCTACGCCCAACTGAACGCCTGGCTCACGGCGTTCCTGTGGCCGTTCGTGCGAATTCTCGCACTGGTGGCAACCGCGCCGGTGCTCGGCCACCGCTCGCTGCCGACACGCGTGAAGATCGGTCTCGCGGCCTTCATTACGATCATCGTCGCGCCCACGCTCGGCGCGCTGCCGCAAGTCACGGTGTTTTCCGCCGCAGGCGTGTGGATCATCGTCAACCAGTTCCTGATCGGCATCGCGCTCGGCATGACGATGCAGATCGTGTTTCAGGCGATCAGCGCCACCGGCGATTTCGTCGGACTCGGCATGGGGCTCGGCTTCGCGACATTCTTCGATGCGCAGGCGAGCAGTTCGAGCCAGGTGCTGTCGAGCTATATGAACACCATCGCCATGCTGGTGTTTCTGGTGATCGACGGCCATTTGCAAATGATCAGCGCGCTGCTGGCCACCTTCCAGTCCGTGCCGGTGTCGGCGAACATTCTGGGCGCGCCTGGCTGGCGCACCCTGGCGAATTTCGGCAGCACGGTGTTTTCTGCCGGCCTGCTGCTGTCGCTGCCGGTGGTCGTCGCTCTGCTGATCACCAATCTCGCGCTCGGCATCCTGAACCGCGCGGCGCCGCAAATCGGCGTGTTCCAGATCGGCTTTCCACTGACGATGCTGATCGGCATGCTGCTTCTGCAACTGATGATCCCGAACATGATTCCGTTCTTCATGCGCCTGTTCGATATCGGCATCGATCAGATGGGACGGGTTGCAGCCGGATTGAAGTAGCGTACGCGGAAAACAGGAAGGGCGGGAGCCGGCTCACACCGGCTTCCGCCCTTCCTGTTTCAGACTACTGCCGCGTTCAGTTCAGGTACTGGAACAGCGAAACGCTCTGAATCTTCACGAATGCCTGCTGTGCCGCTTGCAGCGCGTTTTGCGTCATCGTGTACTGGCCGATCGTCTTGACCATGTCGGTCTGGGTCAGATCCGCCAGGTTGCTCGCCGTCTGCAAGGTGTTGCTCTGCGTAACCGTCTGCAATGCCTGCACTTGCTGCTCGCGGCCACCCACCGCCGCCTGCGCCGTCACGACATTGTTCATCGTGTTTTCGAGCTGGGTCATGCTGGTGGTCAGCGCGCTCTGGAAGCTGGCCGTCGAGGCGCCGCCCGACACCGGCGTTTGCAAGGTGGTGATCAACTGGCTCAGGTTGGCGAACACGTCCGTGCTGCCTTGCGTGGCCGGCGTCACCGTGAAGCTGTCGCCCGCGTTCGGCGCGCCGCTGATCGACACGGTCTGGCCGCCCAGCGTGATCGCCGAGCCGGCCGTGAACGGTTGCGGTCCGCCCGTGGTCACCGTGCCGGAAGGCGTGGTCTGGGTCACCGTGTAGGTGGTCGCCGACGTGAAGGAAATGGTGTACTTGTCCGCGTTGGCCGGGTTGGTCGGATTCGTCATGCTGACGGTGCTGACCACGCCTGTGCCCGTGTTGCCGGTCGTCGCTGCCGGTACCGAGCTGGTGCCGATCGCCGCCACACTGTTGAAGATCGCGATCCCGTTGTCACCCGTCTGGATGGTGTGCGAAGGCGTGATCTGCATGGCAGGCGTACCGGTATCGCCCGAATAGGTCACCGCGCCGGCCGAGTTGGTGGTGTATGGCTGCGCGGTGCTTTGATAACCGCCAAACAACGCATTGCCCTGCGGGTCGGTCGAGTTGGCGAGCGTGAGCAGCTGGCTGCGCAAGCTCTGCAATTGCGTCGCGATCGAGCCACGGTCGCCGTCGTTCAGCGAACCGTCGCCGGCGCGCAGCACCAGCGTGTGAATGCTTTGCAGCACGGTATTGACGCTGCCGAGCGTCGAATCTTCCTGCTGCAGCGAAGACAGCGCCACATTCTGGTTGGTCGTGTACTGCGCGAGGCTCGTCGCCGTCGAGCTCAACTGCACCGCCTGCGCCGCGCCGAGCGGATTGTCCGACGGCGTGGAGAGGCTCACGCCGCTCGAGATCTGTGCGTACAGTTGCGACAGCTGAGCTTGCTGGTCGCTCATCGTCGAAACGTTCATGTTGAAGTACTGCATGCTGGAGATACGCATGTTCAACGCCTCACTGGAAGATGCCAAGTATCGTCTGGAACAGGGTCTGCGCGGTCTGGATGACCTTGCTGTTTGCCTGATACAGCTGCTGATACTGAAGCAGGTTGGCTGCTTCTTCGTTGATGTTCACGCCCGAGACCGACTGCTGCGCGGTGGTGATCTGCGTCACCAGCGCGGTCTGCGCCGTGCTCGAGGTCTGAATCTGGTTGGTCTGGTTGCCGATCTGGTTGACGTAGTTCGCATAGGCGCCCGTCAGCGTAACCGTGCCGCCGGCCAGCGCTTTTGCGTTGGACAGGTTCGACAGCGCCAGCGCATTGCGTCCGTCGTTGCTCGCGCCGGTGTTCGGGCCGATGGTGAAGGTGTCGCCGGCAGCCGGTGCGCCGCTGATCGTGACCGACACGCCGTTCATGTTGCCCGCCGTCGCGTTGTTGATCGTCAGCGTCGCGCCGGTGGTCGCCGAATACGGGATCACCGGCGTCGTGCCGGTGTTGTAGGTGGTGGTGGTCGGCGGTGTGCCGGCCGTCACCGTCACCGTCGAGCCAGCCGGGAAACCGGTGAGGCCGGTGCCGTTGTACGACAGCGTGGTGGTCGCATTCGGCATCGTGTAGCCGGCCGTCACCGTGCCTTGCGTGATCGTGGCGGTGCCGGTGTTGCTCGCCGTTGCGGCGCCCAGCACCGGTGCGGCGGCGGCAATCGCCGACGGGTCCGTGGTCGCGGTGTTGAAGCTGTTGAGCGCGCCGCGGGTCGGTTCAACCGTGAACGAGTCGCCGGCGTTCATCGTGCCGGTGGTCGAGAAATTCAGACCATTGATCGGCTGGCTCAGATTGGCCGCCGAACCCACCACGTTGCCGGTCGAATTGTCGGTCAGCGTGTAGATGCTGCCGTTATAGGACAGCGTGTAATCGCCAGTGGTCGGCTGTGCGGGATTCGCGAACGAGACGTTCAGTTGCGCATTGCCGGTATTCTGCGTGTTCGCATAGACGGTCGGGCCGCCCACCGAAAACAGCGCGCCGCCTTGAGCACCGGCGAGCGTAATGCCAAGGCTGTTCTGCGCATTGACCTGCGAAGCGAAGCTCACTGCAATCGCGCCAAGTTGCGCTTCGGCCGGATCGAGCGTCTGGCTGCGGAACGCCAGCAGACCGCCCAGCGTGCCGCCGGTGACTTTGCTGTCGGGCAGGTTTTGCGGCGCGGCGGCCGGGTTGGCGCCGGCCTGGCCGAGATACTGCACCGACAATTCGCTGGTATCGCCCGTCGAAGGCGCGGTGCCCAGGTTGTAGCTGTTGGTTGACGACACGAGCGGCTGGCCGTTGGCCATGAACACGCTGTAGCTGCCGTTGCTGTTCACCACGTTCACGCCGATCAGTTGCGACAGGTTCGACACGGCGAGATCGCGCTGATCCATCAACTGGTTCGGCGGCTGTCCCTGCGTGCTGGCCTGGGAAATCTGGCCGTTCAACTGCGCGATCTGCTGCGTGTAGCTGTTGATCTGCGAAACGGTGTTGCTGAGCTGCGTGTTGACGCTCTGGCGCAGCGCATCGTATTGCTGGCCCGCGGCATTGATCTGGTTCACGAGCGTCTGCGCGCCGCTGATCGCGGTCTGGCGGGTGGCCAGGCTGGAGGCGTTGTTCGAGACGTTCTGCAGACCGGTGAAATAGCTGGTGATCGCGCTCGCAATGCCGGAAGTCGGACTCCCGACCAGATTGTTCAGTTGCGAGATCAGCGTGTTATAGGTCGACAGCGAGCTGCCCGAGCTCTGCGCGTTGTTCAGCTGAGTGGTCAGATACTGGCTGTACTGGCGCGTCACGGTGACAGTCGAGACCCCCTGCGGCAGGAAGCCGGAACCCGTGTACTGGCCGGCGCTCTCCGCGTAGACCGGGGTTTCGATCGTGTAGCCCGGCGTCGACGCATTGCTGATGTTCTGGCCGGTCGTCGTAAGACCCCACTGGGCTGCGTTCAGTCCACTGAGTCCGAGATTGATGAGGTTGCTCGACATGCGTCATCCTGAAGGGCGACACCGACCGCTTGCCGCCGCGTTACTTGAACATTCTGTTTAACGGCCCTTTCGACGAAAAATTGAGGGCCATTCCGCATCAGCGCACCAGCGAGCGGCGCTTCATTTCGAGTTGCGTAATCAGACGTTGCAGCGTGTTTTCGGCATTGCCCGGCAGTGTCAGAAACCGAAAGCCGAGTTGGTAGCGCTGGGTGCCGTTCGGCAACGCCGTGGAGCGGTGCGACACCAGTTGCAGATCGAGCGAAAGCCGGCCGAAGCCGCCAAGCGACAGCTCGCAATCCTGCAAGCGCACGCCCATCGGCAATTCGGCCACGCGCTCATCCGTGGTGCGCATGCCCACGCCACCGAGCGACAGATCGTGCACTTCGAAGCGGAATGTGTCGCCTTCGGGCAAACGGCCGCTGCACATATACGGATCGAGAATCGGCGCATCGACGCGGAAATACTCGCGGCGCTGCACGTAGAACAGCACCTCAGGGAAATCGGCCTCGAACGCGGGCAGCCCTTCATAGCGGGTTTCGCGCGGTGTGGCGGTCACGAACTCGACGCGCACGCCGTCGGGCGAGGCGTGGAACTGGCAACGCGGCGCGGCCAGCAAGCCTCGGTTCTGCTCGGAGAGCGCGCCCCAGTCGAACGTGAAAGTGCGCCCGCGTACGTCGACTTCGAGCAGGCGCGTCACGAGCTGACCGCCCGCATATTCAACGGTGAGGAAATCGCCCCGATTGACGAGGTTGCGCAACTGAACGCCGATCTCCAGCGGATTGCGACGGCCGAAATCGGGTGTGCTGTCGTCTAGCGGAGCGTGCGACTGGCCGGGTGCGTCGGTCTGGCCGTGCGACTGGTTAGTATCCATGGGCTTGCCGGTATGCATGTTCTTGCGGGCGCGTGCCAGGCTCCTGCCGGGGCTTTCGCGCGGTCTTCGTCGAAGCCGCAGCACGCGCAGTCAACCGGACATTACAACGCTTTCCGGTATCGGGTCTAACTGATTAGCGGCAGCATTCCGCCAAAATTTAGGGCGGTTAATGAAATATTTGCCACAAACGTTAGAACGCCGACAGGCGATCAGCGCAGTCCGGTGCATCGAAACCAGGCGGCAATCAGCGGCACATTGCACACATCACGCCGCTTATGCGGGTGGACCGGCCGCCCACAGGCGGCCGGCCTCGTCCGTCTTGTTATGCACCTGGCCCCGTCGCGTGCATACTTTATTCGAGAAAATCAGACTGCAAAAACTGACTGGCTGCGCACTCCCGTGCAACCGCGCCCCTGCATTAACGGCAGCTCAGCCCATTTTCTGCATGATGGACATCAGTTTTTTAGCGTAATGCGGATCGGTCGCGTAACCCGCGCGCTGCATGCCATTGGCAAAGCCATTCACGTCATGCGCGGAATTAATCACCTGCGCATAACGCGGGTTACCCTTGAGCAGGCTCGCGTAGTCGGTCATCGCTTCCTGATACGAGTCGTACGCACGGAATTTTTCGACCACGCGCTGCGGCTTGCCGTTCACATATTCTGTCGTGACCGTCGAGACGGTCTTGCCGGTCCAGTCCTTGGTCGCCTTGATGCCAAACACGTTATGGCTGGTCGACCCGTCCGACTTCTTGATCTCGCTCTTGCCCCAGCCCGATTCAAGCGCGGCCTGGCCGATGATGAAGCGCGCCGGGATGCCGGTTGCCGCGCTGGCGGCCTGGGCCGGCTCGGCAAGCTTGTCGACGAAGGCATCGACCTTCGGCGAGCTGCCGTCGCCTTTGAGCGGCGGCGTCAGCGCGCTGTTGGCCGAGTAGCCCTTACCCATCGCCAGTTGGCCATTGGCCTGCGCATTGCCATAGGCCTTGGCGAGCGCGTTCAGCGCCGCGGTCTGGCCTTCGTCGCCGCCGCTGCCGCCACCCAGTGCATTGGCCATGCCGGCAAGACCGCCGCCCGCGCCGCTGCCGCCGCCCACCTGCAGGCCCTGATTGCGCATCATCTGCTTGAGCATCGCGTCAGCCACGCCGATGCCCTTCTGCGACAACTGTTGCGACAACTGCTGATCCATCATCGACGTGAAGGTGGCGCTGTCGTGCGAATCGAACGGGCCGTCCTGCGGCGTCGCATCGCGCATGCTCTTCAGCATCATCTGCGTGAACACCGCGTCGAACTGCTGCGCGGCCATCTTCATGCCGGCCTGCGGCGAAGCCTTGGCCTGCGCGCTCAATTTGCCGAAGCCCTGCACGTCGAGCGCGAAGCGCTGGGTCAGGTCGTTCGCCATATTGGCGGAATTGGTCGTATCCGAATTCATCCTGTGTCTTCCTTAGATGATTTCCAGGTCGGCGCGCAGAGCGCCCGCCGCTTTCATGGCCTGCAGGATCGACATCAGATCCGCGGGCGTCGCACCGAGCGCATTGAGCGCCTTCACCACTTCGGCCAGATTGGCGCCGGCGGTCACCATCTTCAGTGCGCCGTTGTCCTGCTTCATTTGAATCTGCGACTGCTTGGCCACTACCGTCTGGCCGTTCGAGAACGCGCCCGGCTGACTCACCACCGGCTGCGTATTGATCACCACCGACAGATTGCCGTGCGCCACCGCGCAGTTTTGCAGCGTGACCATCTGGTTCATCACGATCGAGCCGGTGCGCGCGTTCAGGATCACCTTCGCGGCGGCTTGCGCCGGCTTCACGTCGAGATTCTGCAATTGCGCCATGAAGGCGACCTGCTGTTCCGGATCGGACGGCGCGCGCAGCTGGATCGTGCGGCCGTCGAGCGCGGTGGCCGTGCCACTGCCGAACGCATTGTTCACCGCGGCCACGATGCGTTGCGTGGTGTCGTAGTCCATGTCGTTCAGGTCGAGCTGCATCGTGCCGGCCTGCGAGACCGAGGTCGGCACCGCGCGTTCGACAATCGCCCCGCCCGCAATGCGGCCCGCATTGAGCGTGTTGACCTGCACCTTGCTGCCGTTCGCGCTCGCGCCGGCGCCGCCGACCGCCAGATTGCCCTGGCCGAGCGCGTACACCTGGCCGTCCGCGCCCTTCAGCGGCGTGAGCAGTAGCGTGCCGCCGCGCAGGCTCTTCGAATTGCCGAGTGACGACACCGTCACGTCGATGGCTTCGCCCGGACGCGCGAACGGGGGCAGCACCGCCGTGACCATCACCGCGGCGACGTTCTTCAATTGAATGTTCGACAGCGACGACTGCTGATTGGTCGAACCCGCCGCCTGGTTGTTGATCGAGATGCCGAGATTCGCCAGCATGTTGGCGAGCGTTTGCGTCGTGAACGGCGTCTGGGTGGTCTGGTCGCCCGTGCCGTCCAGACCGACGACGAGGCCGTAGCCGATCAGCGGGTTATCGCGCACGCCCTGAATCTGCACGAGGTCTTTCAGACGTTCGGCGTGAGCGGGCGTGGCGGCCGGCAGCGCGGCGCAGGCGAGCGCAACTAGAGCGAGGGCGCGGCCGAGGCGGGAAAAGACGGTACGCATGATCACCACGGCGACACGTTAAGGAAGAAGCGCTGCAACCAGCCCATGTTCTCGGCCTCGTTGAGATAGCCCTTCGCTGAGTATTCGATCTTCGCGTCGGCCACCTGGGTCGAGTACACGGCGTTCAGGTTGGAAATCGTGTTCGGATTCACCACGCCGGAAAAGCGCACGAATTCATCGCCCTGATTGATCAGCATCTGCTTCTCGCCGCTCACCATCAGATTGCCGTTCGGCAGCACGCCGGTCACCGTCACGGTGATCGTGCCGTTAAACGTATTCGACGCATTGGCGCCGCCGGTTCCGTTGAACACGTTCGCCCCGGTGGCGCTCAGGTTGGTCTTGCCGAACAGTCCGCCGAGGAAGCCCGCGGTCGGCACGTTGAAGTTGGTGCTGCCCGAGCGATTCGCGTTGGCGCCCGACGACTTGGTCGCGTTGACGTTTTCCTGAATCACGATGGTCAGGATGTCGCCCACGTTGCGCGGCCGCTGGTCTTCGAACAACGGCCGGCCCGCATAGCCCGGGTTGTAGATCGAGCCCGGCGATTGAGCCTGCGGCGGCATCGGCGGCAGCGCAGTCATCGGCTGCTGCGTGATCGGCTGCTTCGGCACGAGGCCGCAGCCGCCCAGCGTCGCGAGCAGCGTGAGCTGCACGAGCGCCTGAGCGGTGCGCGAATGAACCGGATGACGAGTGGAGTGCGACATCTTGATTACTGCCTTTCGATAAAGCGCCGGGCCGTCCCAAATTTTCCTGGTCCCCGTTGAGGGGCCTGTCGCCAGGCGACAGGTTCGGAGGCGCTCTTGATTCCTGATCCCCTGAGCCTTAAACCTGCATCTGGCTGAGGGTCTGCAGCATCTGGTCGGAAGTTGTCACGGCCTTGCTGTTGATTTCGTAAGCGCGCTGTGTCTGGATCATGTTCACCAGTTCCTGCACCACATTCACGTTCGATGCTTCCACGTAACCCTGGCTGAGATTGCCCGCGCCGTTCAGGCCCGGTTGCGCGATGTTCGGCGCGCCCGACGAAGCCGTTTCCGCGAACAGGTTCTCACCCTTCGCATCGAGACCGGCCGGGTTGATGAAGGTGGCCAGTTGCATCGAGCCGAGCTGCTGGCTATTGGTCGAGCCGGCCACGGTGATCGACACCACGCCGTCGCTGCCGATGGTCAGCGAGGTGGCGTTGCTCGGGATCGTGATGCCCGGAATCACCTGATAGCCGCTCGAAGTGACGAGCTGGCCCTGGGCGTTGGTCTGGAACGAGCCGTCACGCGTGTAGGCGGTCGTGCCGTCAGGCATCTGCACCTGGAAAAAGCCTTGGCCGTTGATGGCGATGTCTTTCGAGTTGCCGGTCTGCTGCAGGTTGCCCTGCGTGTACAGACGCTCGGTCGCGACCTGCTGCACACCCGTGCCGAGCTGGATGCCCGACGGCAATTCGGTGTTCTGCGTCGAGTTCGCGCCCGGCTGACGGATGGTCTGATACAGCAGATCCTCGAACACCGCGCGCGAGCCCTTGAAGCCATTGGTGCTGACGTTCGCGAGGTTGTTCGAAATCACGTCCATCTGCGCCTGTTGCGCATTCATGCCGGTAGCGGCGATATAGAGCGAGCGATTCATCATTCTTCTCCAAGGTGTCGGGGCAATCCCGGAACAACCCGTTAGCTAAAGCTGAGCAGCTGGTTGGCGGACTGATCGTTCTTGTCCGCGTTCTCCAGCAGCTTCGTCTGCATCTGGAACTGGCGCGCGTTGGTGATCATCGAGACCATCGCGGCAACCGGATTCACGTTGCTGCCTTCGAGCGACGCCGGCGCCAGCGTGACGGCCGGATCGGCGTCGGCGGCATTGCCGTCGGCGGTGCGAAACAGGCCGTCGTCGCCACGCGTCATGGTTTGCGGATCGGGATTCACCAGCTTCAGCTGATCGACCGTCACCACCGCGGTCGGCGGATCGCCGGGCGTCAGCGCGGACACCGTGCCGTCCTTGCCGATCGTGATCTCCGCGCCCGGCGGCACCGACACCGGGCCGCCGTTGCCGAGCACGACCTGGTTCATCGCGTTGACCAGTTGGCCGTTCTCGTCGACGTGCAGGTTGCCGGCGCGCGTGTAGGCCTCGCCGCCGTCGGCGGTTTGCACCGCCAGCCAGCCCGGACCCTGAATCGCGACGTCAAGCGGATTGCCCGTCTGCTGGATCGGCCCCGGCGTATAGTCGGCGCCCGGCGTGGACGACAGCACGAAGGTGCGGGTGGTGTTGTCGTTGATCGAACTGCCGTCGCCGAACGCCATCGGCACGGCGCGGAAAGTTGCAAGCTGGGCGCGAAAGCCGGTGGTCGAGGCGTTCGCCAGGTTGTTGGCGACGATAGCCTGCTGCTCGAGCGCTTGCGTGCTGCCCGACATCGCGGTGTAGATCAGCCGATCCATGATGGGAGGTCCCGGTCGCTTACAGGTTGATCAGGGTCTGGTCGACGGTCTGCTGGGTCTTGATCGTCTGCGCGTTCGCCTGATAGTTGCGTTGCGCGGTGATCAGGTTCACCAGTTCGCTCGTCAGATCGACGTTCGAGTTTTCCACCGCGCCACCTTGCAGCACGCCGTGGTTAGTCGCGCCCGGCGCCGAAATCTGCGCGACACCCGATTGCGAGGTCTGCTGGAATTCGTTGTTGCCGAGGTTCACGAGACCGTTCTGGTTCGAGAAGTTCGCGAGCACGATCTGGCCGAGCGCAGCGGTCTGCTGGTTCGAGTAGTTGCCGGTCAGCGTGCCGTCGGCGCCGATCGTGAAGCTCGTCAGCGTGCCGGCTGCGTAACCGTCGGGCTGCAGCGAGTTCACGCCGTCCTTGCCGCCGTACTGCGTCGTGCCGCCGATGTTCAGCGTCAGGTTTTGCGGCGTCGACGAACCGTCGGTGGTCGGGATGCTGAAGTTGAAAACGAACGGCGTGGTGGTGGCGACACCGGCCGCGTCGGTCGTGCCCAGCAGCGTGCCCGACGAGTTGAAGTTCGCGTGACCGACGAGGCTTGCGGTGCCGGTCGAGGTGCCGGCGTACACGTTCCACGTACCGGCCGCAGTCTTGGCGAAGTACATGTTGACCGTTTGCGAGCCGCCGAGCGAGTCGTAGACCGTCGTGCTGGTCGAGTAGTTGTAGGTCGACGAGCTGTTCTGGTTGAACGCCACGGCGGTCGGCGTGATCTTGTACGTGTCGCCGGTGGCCGGCGCGCCGTTGAACGTGATCGTCTGTCCGTTGCCGAGCTGGATCGCCGTGCCAGCCGTATACGGCGTGGGGGCGGACGTTGTGCCGAGCGTCGTGTCCGTCACTTTGTAGGTCGGCGGAGTCGTCGTGGCGTCGAAAGCGACCGTATACGTGTCGTTGTTCGTGCCCGACGCGGTGTTCGTGATGGTCGCGCCCGGCGTGGTAAGCGTGCCCGTGCTGGTCACCGGCGTCACCGTCGGCGTACCCAGCATCAGCGGGTCCTGCGCATTCAGGTTCAAACCGGCGACGATCTTGGTCGTGGCTTGCGGCGCGATGTTCGCGGTCGGCACGCTGAGCGGCACGGTCTGCGCGGTGTTGATGATGCCCGCGCTGTTCGCGGCGTAGCCCATCAGCTGCAGGCCTTGCGCGTTGGTGATAAAGCCGTTCTTGTCGAGCTGGAACACGCCGTTGCGCGAGTACACCAGCGAGCCGTTGTTCGACAGCTGGAAGAAACCGTTGCCGTTGATCGCGACGTCGAGCGCCTGGTTCGTGCTGGTGATCGTGCCTTGCGAGAACTGCTGCTGCACTTCGGCCAGCTTGGTGCCGATACCGACCTGGTTGCCCACCGCGGTCGCCACCGAATTGGCGTACATGTCGGCGAATTGCGCCGCGCCGCTCTTGAAGCCAACCGTATTCGCGTTGGCGATGTTGTTGCCGATCACGTCGAGGTCGCTCGACGACGCGGACAAACCACTCAAACCTTGTTGGTAACCCATGACGGTCTCCGTATCTGGAAAGTCGTAACTGACAGAATCTGAATCAGAGGATGGCGGCGACGCTGGTCAGCCCCACGGTCGTGCCGTTCGACAGCACGAGGCCCGGCGTACCGCTGCTCTGCATGACGACGCTTTGCACCGTCGCGCCCGTGAGCGTCGTGGCCGTGGCCTGCTGACCGTTGATCGTGCCGACCGCGCTGATCGTGTAGCTGTCGTCGGGCAGCGTGTTGCCGGCCGAATCGGTTGGCGTCCAGCCCACCGGAATCGTGCCCGCGGACTGCTTGCCGAGGTCGATCGTGTTGACGATCTGGCCCGCCGAATTCTTCACGACCACCTGCAGATCGCTCACCGAGTTGGCGAGCTGCACGCCGAACGCACCGGCCTTGCCGCTTGCGACCGCCACCGAGCTGCCCGGTGCGAGCACGGTCGAGCCGATCAGCAGCGCGGCTTGCGATTGCTGGCCTGCCGACATCTGCGTGGCGAGCGAGGTGAGCGTCGTGTTCAACTGGCTGATGCCCGACACCGTGTTGATCTGGGCCAACTGCGACGTCATCTGCGAGCTGTCCATCGGATTGGTCGGATCCTGGTTCTTCAGCTGCGCGACGAGCAGTTGCAAGAAGGTGTTCTGCAAATCCGTGGCCGACGTGCCCGAGGTGCTGCCGGTCGAGCTGGTGGAACTGCTCGCGCTCTTGGTGCTGCCGCTCGCGCTGTTCGTGCCGTTCATCGTATCGAGCAGCGTTTGCGATACGGTCGGGCCGTTGTTGCCAATAGGGGTGGTCAAGGAACTCTCCTCAGGTGCCGATCGTGAGCGTTTTGAGCATCAACGTCTTGGCGGTGTTCAGGGTCTCGACGTTGGCCTGGTACGAGCGCGAGGCCGAGATCATGTTGACCATCTCCTGCACCGGGTCGACGTTGGGCAGCGTGACGTAACCGTCCGCATTGGCGGCCGGGTTGCCGGGGTCGTACGCGGTCTTCATCGGCGTCGGATCGTCGACCACGCCGGTGACCTGCACGCCGCCGATCTGCTGGCCGGAGGCCGTGCGCGAGCCGCCGATCGGGCTGACCGCGAACACGACCTGTTTGGCCTTGTACGGCTGGCCGTCCGGACCCGTCGTGCTGTCCGCGTTGGCGAGATTCGACGCCGTCACGTTGAGCCGCTGCGACTGCGCCGACATCGCGGAGCCCGCAACACCAAAAATGTTCATCAAAGATGGCATGTTCCCTTCCCTCTCCTATGTCGACCGGAGTTGGCGCTTTAGCGCTTATTCCGGTCCCATGCACCGCAGTTGCATGGGCCGACCCGGCCTCAAGTTAAATCCCGTAGCGATTGTTCGTGCGTACTGCGTTTTCTTTGTGCGGCATGGGCCGCTGTATTCGTAACCTGTTACTACGAGCCCGACGTGATCGCCGCGAGCATCGTTTTGATCTGGCTAGACAGCACCGTCATGCCCGATTCGAAGTGCAACGTGTTGTCCGCGAACTGCACCCGCTCCGTATCGATATCGACCGTGTTGCCGTCGAGCGCCGGTTGCGTCGGGATGCGGTATTGCAGATTGCCGTAGTCGTCGGGCGTACCGCCGGTCGGCGTCAACGTCGCCTTACCGGACATGTGGCCCGGCGCGGTCGACACCATCGACATGCCGCTCGTCACACCCGCGGGCTGCGTCATGGCGAGCGTTGAATTGTTCGAAGCGGCCGTGCCCGTGCCGCCGCCCGCCTTCTTCAGCGCGCCGGCCAGCGACGAAGCGAAGTCGACATCGCGCGCCTTGTACCCGGGGGTATCGGCGTTGGCGATATTCGACGACAGCAGTTCCTGCCGGTAAGCGCGCACATCGAGCGCCTGACGGCCAAAGGCGAATTCGGCATCGAGTTTGTCCAGCATAGAAATCTCCGGAGAACGTTCCCGAGGCTTCCCGGGGCTTGCCTCACATGAAACCTGCGTCGGCCGGGAAGACCTTTTTGCATGAGGTGCATCTTATGGGCCGAACGCAAGCGGCAATCGGACGAATAACCGGGAAAGGGGGCTTCTATTCAACGTTTGCGCAATGGGGGCGCTCACTAGAATGCAAGGCGTACCGATGCATTCGATGGAGAAACACGATGGACCAGCCCGCCTTCGACCTGACGCCCCACGCAAGCCGCGTGGCGGCGCATCGTGGAAGTGCGGGCGCGCTCCGGCGTGCTGCGCGTGGCGCATCCCGCGGCGCGTGCCGTCTGCTGGCTCGCGTTGCCGTGAACCTCGCGGTATGGGTTGCCGGCGGCATCGTGCTGCTGCCTGCCTCGACAAAGGCTCAACAGGCGCCGGACACCGGGGGCGCCATCGTGATTCCGGGCCCGGGCGAAAAGAATCCGGCCGCCCTCGCTGACCTGGCCGCGCAGATGCAGGCCGCACCCGCCAAACGCACGGGCTCCGCAGCGACGCTCGCTGCCGCGACGGCACAGTCGCTGGCGCCGGGACCGGTCGCGCGCAACACGGATCAGTTCACGCGAGCCGCCAACGCGAGCGGCTCGATCGTCATTCCGGGCGCGGACGAGCCGCCCGCCGCGCCGCAAATGATCCGCACCAGTTTCAAGCCCGACGCGAACGGCGTCGTCACGATTCCCCCGCCTGGAACCGCATCTGGAAACACTGCTGGACGCGCGCCCGCGCCTGGCAATAGCGCCAACGGCGCCGGTATCGAAAGCGCCATTGGCAGCAATGCGCCGGCGGCCGGTGGCTTCGACAGCCTGGCCTCGCGTGGCGAGCCGCCTCAGTTGGGTGCGAACGGCAAACTCATCGCGGCCACCACAGCCGCAGCCAAACCGGCACCGACAGCGGCGCCAATGCCGACACCGCCCGCTATCGTCGGCCGCTCGCAGTCGGTGCGCCAGGTGGCGCCGGCTGTTGCGCAACAGAATCTGCAACCCGCCGCCGTGGCGCAGCCCGCCCCGCTGCCTGGCCAACAGGATGCCGAGGCGATTCGCAGCGCCGCGCTCGCATTCCTGCAACAACAGTCGGCAGGCTTGCCCGGCAAGGTCGACATCACCGTCTCGCCGGCCTTCCCGCGCGGGCTCGCGGCCTGCACGACGCTCGAACCCTTCATGCCCAGCGGTGCGCGCCTGTGGGGCAGGATGACCGTGGGCGTGCGTTGCGCCGGTGAACGGCCGTGGACCATCTATCTGCAAGCGCGCATTTCGCTGCGCGCCACCTACTATCTGGCCGCCCGCGCGATGGCGCCGGGCGAAGTGTTCACGGCCGCCGACCTCGTCGCGCGTGACGGCGATCTGACCGGTCTGCCGCAGGCGATCGTCACGGACCCCTCGCAGGCGGTCGGTTCGGTGTCGCTCGTGCGGATCGCCGGCGGCATGCCCCTGCGCCGCGACATGATAAAAAGCGCGTCGGCGGTGTCCATCGGACAAACGGTGCGGGTCGTCGCGGCCGGCCAGGGTTTTGCGATTTCCGCCGAAGGCAGCGCGATGAACAACGCCTCGCCGGGCCAGCAGGTACGGGTGAAGACGGCTAACGGCCAGATCATCTCCGGCATCGTCAAGGATGGTTCGACGGTGGAGATTCAGCTATGAAGCCCTGCGCCAGCGAGAATTCTGGCGCGACGACCCGTGCGGCCGGCCCGGTGGCTACAACAGCCGCGGCAGCCGTGATGGGGCCGGATTATCTTGAAAGGAAAGGTAAAACCTGGAGCGATTGCGCTAAAGTTTTGATCAACGCTTGCCGTTATCAGAATCAAATCGTTCAGGAAGCCAATCGTGAAAGTCGATTCCACAACCAATTCGAATCTGCCGACGTTGAAAGACGCCCTGTCCCGCTCACAGCCGGGCGACGCGACGAACAGCGTGACCAGCAACGCGCAGAGTGCGAGCACGAGCTCGCCGACCACTACCAGCGGCTCGGGCGACGCCAGCGTCAGCCTGTCGGGTCTGTCGCAGCATCTGCGCAGCCTCGCCGCGTCCGGCTCGGCCGATATCGACACGGCGCACGTCGAGTCGATCAAGGCAGCCATCAAGGACGGCTCGCTGACGATCGATTCGAGCAAGATCGCCGACGGCGTGCTGAATACCGCACGCGAACTGTTGCAAAGCAAAACTTCGTCGACCGGCAACTAATCGACGCATCGAAGTATGGTGAATGGCCGGGCGGCATTCGACAAACCCGGCTCGCGAATCGTGCGCGAGCCGTCGTGTTCAGCGAGTTGTTGAGATGAAAGACGCCCTGCTTGCCACCCTCATCGAAGAATATTCGGCCGTCGAGGCATTCGCCTCGGTTCTGACGCTCGAGACGAAGGCATTGACCGCCTTGTCGCCGCTGGAGCTACTGCCGCCGGTCATCGAGAAGAAAACCGAACTGATCGGCACGCTCGCCAAACTCGAAGCCACGCGCGACGGGTTGCTCGCGGACATGGGCTTTCCGGCCGGCTGGCCCGGCATGGAGCTCGCGGCCAGCGCGGATACGCGGATCGCCGAGCAATGGGCGCTGCTGCAAAAAGCCGCCGAGCGGGCGCGGCACTTCAATACGAACAACGGTGAGCTGATCCGCGTGCGGATGGACTACAACCAGCGCGCTCTGACGGCGCTGCAGGTGGCCGTGCCGCAGAAAGTCGGTTTCTACGGCCCGGATGGGCGGATTCCGGCGCAACCGGCGGTTTGAAAATCTAGCTATGCGGCGCATTTCACGCGCTGACCCCATGGCGTAGATTGCCTTGAACAGAAGGGCTCGTCTTTGACGAGCCCTTTTTGCTTTTCCCCTTCCGCCCAGGGCGCTTAGGCCCTTCTCCGACGCACGTTGGCCATCCGGCCAGGTCGCGCGCAATTCGCCGCCAGGTTGAAATCACGGATTCCCCCCACTGAGGTTCTCCGCCGTCGCTCACGGCTTTTCGACGCCGCGTCGGGCGAGCAAAGCGGAACGTCAACCACTAGCGAGGTTGTGTAATCGTGTGTATAGTAAGAGGAGTGCATTATGAACAGCGCCGAAGTCGTCAAAGTCATTCAAGCGGATGGCTGGCGGTTGATCCGGATATCGGGCGGTCACCATCATTTTCGGCACGCGGTAAAAGCCGGTCTCGTGACCATCCCGCATCCGAAAAAAGATCTTCCGCCCGGCACATTGAACAGCATCCTGAAACAGGCGGGTCTGAAATGAAAAATCTGATTTTCCCGATCGCAATCGAACCTGGTGACACGCACCACGCGTTCGGCGTGATCGTCCCCGATATTCCGGGTTGTCATTCGGCGGGTAGTTCGCTGGAAGAAGCCTACGCGAACGCAAAAGAAGCAATCGAGGCGCATCTGGACACGCTGCTCGATGAAGGCCTGCCGATTCCCGAGCGGCTAACACTGGAGGAACATCGGCGCAATCCCGACTACGCCGGTTTCACCTGGGGATTTGTCACCACGCGCAATATTCCGGCGCTGAAGAAAGCCGTGCGCATCAATATCTCGCTGCCCGAGGCGCTGGTTCACGATATCGACGCTTACGCCCAGGCACGCGGCATGTCGCGCTCGGCGTTTCTCGCGCTGGCCGCCGAGCACGAGATGGCGGATGCGTAACTGAAGAGAAGAAACAGAACGGGAAGGCGGGCGTTGCACGCGCCGCCAGTCAACCATCGGGCCGTCAGGCGCCCGTCGCCTCGGCGTTCGCCCAGGCCATCTCACGCAGGCGCGTACGCAAACGCGCCACGGCCTGGCTGTGCAACTGGCACACCCGCGACTCGCTGACTTCCATCACCGCGCCAATCTCGCGCAGGTTCATGCCGCGCTCGTAGTACAGCGACATCAACAGCTTCTCGCGTTCCGGCAGGCGGTCGATCGCCTCGATCAGCGCCGAGCGCAGGCTGTCGTCGAGCAGAGCCGACAGCGGATCCGAATGATCGACGCAGTAACGGTCGAGAAACGGTTCGTCGTCCGCGGAACGGTCGAAGTCTTCGTAATAGATAAGCTGACTGCCGTGCAGATCCTGGAGCATCGACTGATACTCGTCGAGCGGCATTTGCAGATGCTCGGCGATTTCCGTTTCACTCGCCGAGCGCCCCAGATTCTGTTCGACCTTGTGCACAGCGGATTCGACTTCGCGCGACGTGCGCCGCAAGCTGCGCGGCAACCAGTCGTTGCTGCGCAATTCGTCGAGCATCGCGCCGCGAATCCGCTGGCTGGCATAGGTCTCGAACTGCGCGCCCTGGTCTTCCTTGTAGCGGCTCGCCGCATCCAGCAAGCCGATCATGCCGGCCTGGATCAGGTCGTCGAGATCGACGCTCGCCGGCATCTTGGCGACGAGCTGCAAGCCGAGGCGACGCACCAGCGGCGCGTACTTCGTCAGAACGTCGGCTTGGGAGATCTTTCCCTGAGCGTTATACATCGTGCTCCCCTTGTCCTTGTGCCGCCGCTCAGGCGTGCTGCGCGGACGGTTGGTCGGCGTGTTGCGCCGCTGTAACTGTCGCTGGCGCCATCCACGGCGCTTGCGACGACATCGCTGGCCGCATCGGCCAGTACTGCAGTTCGGCAGCGAGATGCCGGAAGTCGCGTGCGGCCGGTGTCGATGGAAATGCATCGACGACACACCGCGACAACTCCAGGGCTCGCGCCATCCGCGCATCGGCGGCAATACATCCGGCGTCTTCCAGCGCCACCGTCAGGTAGCGTCCAGCCACGCCGGCCAGGTTGACAAAGGCGGTATGCGCGTCGTCAACGCTCTGCACATGATTCACCAGCACGCGAAACTGCGCGGTGGCGTGTGCGTAGTGCAGACGTTTCATGCACGCATACGCGTCGGTGATCGCCTGCGCGGCCACCCGTGTCACGATCATCAGGTCATGCGCCTGCATTGCGAGCGGCGACAGATGACCGCGCTCGTCGAGCTCGGCGTCGATCAGCACAATGTCGGCGGATCCGCGCAACACGGCGCCCAACTGCGCGGCCGTGTGGCCCTCGCGGTTGTGACGCGAGGCGCTCAGCACCGAGAACCCGAGTGCGTGCCGTGCGCTGGCTTCGTCGAGCGCCATCTCGCCGCGCATCACAGCCGCAAAATTCCCTGCGCCGCGCACGCCGCCGAGCATCGCGCTCACCGACTTGCCGCCGAGGCACTCGTCGATCACCAGCACGTCCTTGCCCTGTTGCGCGAGCGCTGCGGCGAGGTTCACCACGATCGTCGTGGAGCCCACGCCGGCCGATCCACCGGCCACTGAAATCACGCGCGAGCCGCTTCTCGCCAACAAACGCCGCAATCCTTCGGCTTGATCCGAAATGAATTTATCCAAAGCGGACCTCGTGCAATTCGGCGGTCGACCGTGCGGACAGCGCGGACAGCAGCGCCGGAATGTCGTCGTCGTGCGGCACGAACGGCGAGTTGTCGCGCGGAATGCAGAACGTGCTCTTGATCAGGAATTTCCTGGTCGCGACGTACAGGTTTTCCGGCACCTTCTGACCGGTCGACACGTAATGCACCGGCAGCTTGTAGCGAATCACCGTATCGAGCACGCCGCCCAGATTGGTGGCCTCGTCGAGCTTGGTCAAGATGCAGCCGGCGAGCGGCTGTTGATCGGGTGCGCGCTGATAGGCCTGCACCACCTCGTTCAAGGTATCGCCGTGGCTCGTTGCGTTGAGCAGCAGCAGACGCTGCACCGGCTGGCCGGCGCGGCATAGCATGGCGATCTGATCGGAGACGAGGCGGTCGCGCTGGCTCATGCCGATCGTGTCGATCAGCACGATGTGCTTGTTGCGCAATTCGGAGAGCGCGAGTTGCAGATCGGCGCCGTCTTTCACCGCGTGAACCGAGACGCCGAGAATCTTGCCGAAAATGCGCAGTTGTTCGTGGCCGCCGATCCGGTAACTATCGGTGGTGAGGAGCGCCACCTTGCTGGCGCCGAAACGCATCACGCAGCGCGCGGCGAGCTTCGCCGTGGTCGTGGTCTTGCCCACGCCCGTCGGGCCCATCAGCGCGAACACGCCGCCGCGCTCCATCAGTGCGTCTTCGTCTTCCATCACCGGCAGGTTCGATTCGAGCACCGAACGCACCCACTCCATGCCGCCTTCCATGTTGTCGACGTCGTCGGGCAGGTTGTCGACCATCATCTGCACGAGCTGCGCGGAGAAACCGGCGGCGAACAGGTGCTTGGTGAGCGCGGCGCGCGCCGGGCTGCGGCGCTGGCGTTCGCCCCACAACAGGCCGGCGAAGTGTTCTTCCATCATGCCGCGCATCGACGACAGTTCATGCATGACGGTGTCGTTGACGACCTGCTCCATGCGCGCCTTGATCGCTTCGGCGACCGAAGCCGGGGTGCGGGCGTCGTCACCCGTGGGCAGCGGCGGGGCAGCTTTCTGAGCGGCGCGGCGCGCGGCGAGCTGCTGCGCTTCGCGGGCCCATTCGGGCGTGTCCGTGACTTGCGGCATGGCCGGTTGTGCGCCCGGTTCGACGGCGGCGCCGAGGCCCTTGGCCATCGCGGCGGCCGGCGTCATCGCGGCGGGGCGCGCGCTGTAGGCACCTTGCTGCTGCTGTTCGGCCGCGATGCGGCGGGCGTGATCGATCAGCCAGGGATTCGATTCGGCCATCGTGCGCGGGGTGTCGGCGGCGGGTGCGGGGGGCACGCCGGCGGCTTTGAGCAGATCCGCGCGGATGTCTTCGGTGAGGCGCGTCGCTGCGGCGCGGGCACTGGGTTGCTCGATGCTGATCGGTTGCGACGTCGATGCCGGCGCTGAAGCTGAGCCCGCAGCGGACGCGGCGAGCGCTGCTTTAGGCGCGTTCGGCAGCGAGGCCTTCGGCGCGGCGGGAGCGGCTCCCTTGGCGGCCGAACCTGACGCGCCAGCGGCATGCGAAACATTCGGCGTCATGTTCTCAGTGCCCGCTTCCGGGCTCGCGCCGAACACTGACGAAAATACATCGGGCATACCGCTCGCATACGGGTTGGCGCGCGGTGCGGCGAGCGCGGCTTGCTGTCCAGTCGCTGCGGTCGTTGCAGTCGTTACGGTCGTTGCAGTCGTTACGGTCGTTCCATTCGTCGGCATACCCGGCGCTGCGCCCGCGCTGCCGCGCGGCGCCTTCGGCGTGATGGCGGCGAGGTCGCTGTCGGCTAGCGCGACGATCTCGACGCTGCCGTCGTCCATCGTGCGGTTCGACAGAACGACGGCATCCGGGCCCAACGCTTCGCGCACGAGACGCAGAGCATCGCGACTGGTAGCACCGACAAATTTACGAATGTTCAAGCTGGACCCCCGATGAGGTAAACGGACTTACGGACTAACGGACCGGCAACATACCGCTTCCCATTGAGATCATTATTGCGAAAGCTGTCGAGCGACGATCGGTGGATAAAGACCGTTAAAGGTGGGCAATTCGGGCGATGGAAACGCGCCGCGAGGCACGCGCGAGGCGGTTTGAAACAGGCGCCAGAGCCGCGTCCAGCGGTGTTTTCGCGGACGCAGCATGACCTCCGCGAGACGCTTGCGGCACGCAAAGTCAGACGCTGAAATGAAAACCGGCGCTCCAAGGAGCGCCGGCGGGAAATCATGGGTCTGGAACAACTTCGCCTAACGGCCGGGAATCATCGTGCAAGTCTGGCCACGCGGGACTTAACCGTGCGCCCCGATCAGATTCACCACCTTGATGTTGCGCGTATCCGGTACTTCCGCGTAAGACAGCACCTTCAACTGCGGCAGGCTGCGGCGCAGGAAGCGCGCGAGCATGGGTCGCAAGGCATGCTGCACCAGCAGCACCGGCGCGAGCCCCAGATTCTGCTGCCGCGTCATGGCCTTCTGCGTTTCAGTGAGCAGCGTATGCGCGAGACCCGGTTCGAGGCCCGGATTGGCGCCCGTGGAAAGCGCCTGCGACAACACCCGCTCCAGATTCGAATCGAGGCCCATCACCTGCATGTCGCCCACACCCGGGAACCATTGCTGGGTGATCGCGCGGCCCAGTGCGAGGCGCACGGCGGCGGTGAGATCGTGCGCGTCGGTGATCTTCGGCGTGTGTTCGGACAGGGCTTCGAGAATCGTGCGCATGTCGCGGATCGGCACACCTTCTTCCAGCAGGTTTTGCAGCACCTTTTGCAAGGTGGTGAGCGGCAGCGACTTCGGCACCAGATCGTCGACCAGCGACGGCGTGTCCTTCTGCATCCGCTCCAGCAGCGCCTGCACTTCGCGGCGGCCGAGCAGTTCGGACGCATGCGTGACCACCAGGTGATTCAGGTGCGTGGCCACCACGGTGCTCGAATCGACCACGGTGTAGCCGTACACCTGCGCCTGTTCGCGCAGATTCGTATCGATCCAGATCGCCGGCAGCCCGAATGCCGGATCCTGCGTCGGCGTGCCCGGCAGCGCGGCTGACACCTGCCCCGGATTGATCGCCAGCCACTGCCCGGGATACGCCTCGCCGACGCCCACCTCGACGCCCTTGAGCGCGATCCGGTAGCCATTCGGCCGTAATTCGAGGTTGTCGCGGATATGGATCACCGGCGGCAGGAAGCCGATTTCCTGCGCGAACTTCTTGCGGATGCTCTTGATCCGCTTGAGCAGTTCGCCATCCGAGTTCTTGTCGACGAGTGGAATCAGCCGGTAGCCCACTTCGAGACCGAGCGTATCGATCATCGTGACGTCGTCCCAGCTGGCTTCGGTGTTTTCCGTCGGCGCCATCGCGGCCGGTGCGACGTCGACGAGCGCCGCGCTGGTCTTGCGTGCCTCGCTGCGCTTCTTCATCGTGCGGCCGAGTTGAATCAGACCGCCGCCGAGAACCAGAAACGCGAAGTGCGGCATGTTCGGAATCAGGCCCATCAGCACCAAAATGCAGCCAGTGATGATCAGCACGCGCGGATTCGTGAAGAGCTGGCCGGTCAGTTGCGTGCCGATGTCTTCGTTGGTCGCGACGCGCGAGACGATCACGCCGGCGGCCGTCGAAATCACCAGCGACGGGATCTGGGCAACGAGCCCGTCGCCGATCGTCAGCAGCGTGTAGTTCTTGCCCGCCGCCGCGAAGTCCATGTTGTGCTGGACCATCCCGACGATCAGCCCGCCGACGATGTTGATCAGCATGATCAGCAAACCGGCGATCGCATCGCCGCGCACGAACTTGCTCGCGCCGTCCATCGAGCCGTAGAACTCGGCCTCCTGCGAGACCTCCGCGCGGCGCTTCCTCGCCTGCTCTTCATTGATGAGGCCGGCGTTCAGATCGGCGTCGATCGCCATCTGCTTGCCGGGCATCGCGTCGAGCGTGAAGCGCGCGGACACTTCCGCGATCCGCCCGGCGCCCTTGGTGATCACCATGAAGTTGATGACCATCAAGATGACAAAGACGACGATACCGACCGCGAAGTTGCCGCCCACGAGGAAGTGGCCGAACGACTCGATCACCTGGCCCGCCGCGTCCGGCCCGGTATGGCCTTCGAGCAGCACGACGCGCGTGGACGCGACGTTCAGCGACAGGCGCAGCAAGGTCGAGAACAGCAGCACGCTTGGGAAAGCGGCAAAGTCGAGCGGTTTCATCGTGTACATGCTGACGAGCAGCACCATCACGGAAAGCGCGATATTGAAGGTGAACAGCAGATCCAGCAGAAACGGCGGCAGCGGCAGAATCATCATGCCGAGGATCATGCAGATCAGCACCGGCCCGGCGAGGGCGCGCAAATTGGTGCTGCTCAAGGCATCCGGCCGTCGGGACAGGAATCCGGCGCGAGCGTTCATGCGGAGGCTCCTGAAGCGTTGTCGTTAGCGGGGTTGAGCGTGTCGGCGGCTTCCTGCGCGGCTTCATCGTCCGGCACGCCGCCCTTGTCGAGGTCCGCGGGCACGTCGAAATCGGTCGGTGCGACCGGCGCGACGCCGCCCTCGGTGTTGAAGCGCCGCAACTGATACACCCAGGCGAGCACTTCGGCGACCGCGCCATACAGCGGGCCGGGAATTTCGCGGTTCAGCTCGACGTTGTGATACAGCGCACGCGCGAGCGGCGGCGCTTCCAGCAGCGGCACGTTGTTCTCGGCTGCGATTTCGCGAATCCGCGCGGCCACCAGATTGACGCCCTTGGCGACGACCTTCGGCGCGCGCATCTCGCCGTCGGTGTATTGCAGCGCGACCGCGAAGTGCGTCGGGTTGGTGACCACCACGTCGGCCTTCGGCACGTTGGTCATCATGCGGCGGCGGGCAATCGCGCGCTGCTGCTGGCGAATCCGGCCTTTCACATGCGGATCGCCTTCGCTTTCGCGGTGTTCGCGCTTCACTTCTTCCTTCGTCATGCGCAATTTCTTGTGGAACTGCCAGAGTTGATACGGCACATCGAGCGCGGCCACGACGAACATGCCGGCCACCGTCATGCCGCAGCACACCGCGATCAGATGCACGGTGTTGGCGAGCGCCAGTTGTATCGGCTGATTCGCCAGCGCGAGAATTTCCTCGCGGCGGGTCCAGATCGCCGAGCCGCCGATGCCGCCCACCACGAGCGTCTTCGCGAGCGACATGCCAAGCTGGATCGGCCCGTTGATGGAGAACATCTTGCCGAAGCCTTCGATCGGATTGAGCCGGTTGAACTTGGGCTCGAGTCCTTTCGAAGAAAACTGCCAGCCGCCCAGCGCCATCGGCGCAAGCAAGGCCGCCGCGCCCGTGAAGGCCAGAATCGGCAGCAGCGCGTACAGGCCTTCGCGACTCGCCACGCCCGCGCCGATCATCATGCGGCGGGTTTCGAACACCGTGGCATGGTCGAACGTGAAGGACGAACGCAGCATGGCCTGCAAATGCTCGCCAATGTGGCTGGACATACCCCATGCGCCGAAAAATCCCGCTGCCAGCAGCGCAAACGTCGACAGCTCCCGCGAACGCACGATCTGCCCTTCCTCGCGCGCCTTCTGCAGGCGCCGGGGAGTGGCTGATTCGGTTTTTTCGAGGTCGCTATCCTCTGCCACAAACGCTCTCCAGTCGGCTGAGGCACGGCGCCTCTTTCCAGTGAGAGCGATTATTCCCGCTCGACGCAAGCGCTGATCGGCGGATAAAGCTGGAGAAAGGGGGGTATTTCGGGGGATGGAGCGCCCGGCGGCGTTTGCTGGCGGGACTGTGGCGATTGCGCCCCGCCAACGGAGCGCGCCAGGGTCAAGCGGGCACCCGCGCTAACGCGCGCGGGTGCCCGCCCGGTTCCATAAGCTTGCGCCTACGGCCTAGAAGCCGACGTAAGGTGCTTGACCGCCGGTCGCCGTCAAGTCGAAGCCGTAGTACATGTGGCGGCCATAAAAGAACGGCAAGCCGAGATCGAAGCTGCTGCTGCCGCCGATCTGCCCGCCCAGATCGTTGAACGCGTAGTTGCTGCTGTTACCGAACAGCGTGGCCGCGTTCAGGATGCCGATGCTGACGCTGGCGGTCGTGCTGTTCTGACCGGACAGCGTGATCGAGCGGGTTTGCGCGGCCGACGGGCAATAGAACCCGGCGTAATTACTGGGGCACTGGGCGATCGAGCTATCGGAGAAGAAGTACGCGTTCGAACCCGAATCGAAGAACGCCTGCACGGTCGTCCCGTTATAGACGCTGTTATTCAGGTCGCCATAGCCGTCGGTGGCGAAGGTCTGCGAGGCCGCCAGCGCATTGTTCGACTGCGTGCCGATCCCGAATACCAGCGTGCCGGTGGCCGAGGGTGCACCGGTGTTCGACACCGGCGGCATCTGCACGATCACGCCGTTGTTGTCGCCGGTGAAGTTGGCGACCGGATTGGCAACCTGCTGGGCGAGCGGCACCGCGGTACGGGCACAGGATGTGCCGCCAGGACATGCGAAGTAATTGCTATAGGTGGTCGCGGTTGCCTGGTTCGCGCAGGTGGGGCCGCAATCATAAAGCGCCGTCCCTATGCCGAGAATGCCGTTGGCGCCAAGATCGCTGGCCGTGCTTTCCGCCGAGCCGCTGCCGCAACCCTTTGCCGGCACCGTACTGGCGGCCATGTCGCCGATGATCTGTATCGGGATGGCCCTGCCCGTCGTCTCGCCGCCGATCTGCACGGTCGCCGTACGCACGGTGCCCCACGTGTAGCCGTCGGCAAAAGTCGCGCATTCGGCAATTTGCGCGCCGCTGCTCAGGGTGCTGATCGGCAACGCCGAAGTATTCAGCGCCGAGCTGACCACACGCAGCCCAAACGAACCGGTATCGACCTGGATGTTGTTGATGGTCTGACAATTGGTTGTCGTGCCTGGCGGACAAATGGTCACGCTAACCGTCGGAATATTGATGACGCCGTTCACCCCTCGCGCGACCGTGATCGGCACGGTATTCGCGGCATTCGCGGCGATCGGCTGCTGGGTCGGGCTGGGCGGCAGCGAGCCGCCGTTCAGCGCATCCGACGAATTGTTGCTGGAGCTCGAGCCGCCACCGCCGCAGGCGACCAGCACCGACACCAATGCCACGGCCACAACGGCCTGCATCCAGCCCTTGAGCTTCACAGCACTTTGCATGGTTCGCATCGTTTGTCCTCGCCCTTACTGGATGTCGGAACCGCTGACGCCGGCAGGCAACGCCTGCGGCAACCAGGCCTGACCGTTGAACGCGCCCATATGGCCGCCGGAGCGAACCACCAGGCTGCTCTGGTTGACCGCAACGGGGCCGTGACCGCCTCCGCGCGCCGCGCGCACGGCCTGTACGCCGGTGACATATTGGGGGAAGTAGCTGCCGAGCAGATCGTTGAGATCCGGCATTTGCGGACCGCGCCACGCGATGCCGAACACCGAGCCGTCGACGGCAAGATATTCGCGCACGACCGTGCCGTTGCCCAACGTGGTTTCACGCACCGTGTAGGACGCGGAAGCCGAGGTGGAAGAGGCCGCGCTGGACGCGGAACGCATCACGCTTTGGGCCCCCGCTGCCGAACTGGCGGCGGGCTGCACGGTGCGGGAAGACACCGACGCATCCGCTGGAGGCGTCATCGGGGCGCCGCCCAGTGCCGCATGGGCGGACTGCACGGCTGACAGCGAACAGGGTAAAGCTAGCGCGATAACAAATCCGGCGCGACGTACACGACTCCACATGACAAGGCTCCTCCCGAGCTGCTGGGGCTCGGTGCGCACCTCGTGCGAACCGGCCGCATGTATGCAGATCATACGGCACCGCTGCGGCCGCACTCAGAAGTCATGCCTCATCGTGCCGCCGACCGGTGACTGCATCTCACCGGAAAGCCGTGCCGCTGCTTGAGTCCGTAGTATGCCTGTGGTTTGTGTCGGTAGACAGCAAGCGCACGCGGGCGCGCGGCTTGCTGCCGATACCGGACCGCGATCCCGCGGTTGGCCGCGCACCCTCGCGGGCGCGCCGCTCAGAAGCCGAGACTTGCCAGCAGATCGTCGACCTGCGACTGGTCCTGCATCACATCCGTCTTGCCTTCCGGATTGATCTGGGGACCGTTCAGCAGATGTTCGGGGCTGCCGGTGGACGACGGTTCGGCCGCGAGAGCCGCCGCGTTCGCCGCGAACTGCTCGCGCCGCTCGAGCGCGATGTTCTCGACCAGCACGCCGAGCAGTTGCTGCTCGATCAGGTAGACGACATCCGTGATCTTCTTGATGACCTGGCCGGTCAGATCCTGGAAGTCCTGTGCCAGCATGATCTCCATCAGCTGCGCGTTGGTCGCGCCCGTCGCTTCAGGCACGCCGCGCAGAAAGGTGCGCGTGTCGTTCATCAACGCGCGCACTTCCTCGCGTTCGATCGGCGCCGCATACCATTGCTCCCAGCGCGCGTCGAGCTCGCCCGCGTCCTGCTGCAATTGCGTCTGGATCGGCTTGGCGATTTCGATCGAAGACAGCACGCGCTCGGCGGCCTGCTCCGTCATGTTCGCGATGTACTTCAGGCGATCGCGGGCGTCGGGCACGGCTTCCGCCGCACGCTCGACATGTTTGTCGAGCCCGAGCTCGCGCATCGAGTCACGCAGCGTGCGCGTCAGTTGTCCGATACGGGCGAGGATGCGATCGGACGCGAAGTCACCGCTCTCGTTGACCGTATCAGCGCTTTGCGCGTTGGTCGGCAGATTCACATCAGCTCCCGGCTTTTGCCATCTTCTCGAGAATCTTGTTGAGCTTCTCGTCGAGCGTCGCGGCCGTGAACGGCTTGACGACATAACCGCTCGCGCCGGCCTGCGCCGCCGCGATGATGTTTTCCTTCTTCGACTCGGCCGTCACCATCAGCACCGGCAGGTGCGTGAGGTTGGCGTCGGCGCGGATTTCCTTGAGCATGGCCAGACCGTCGAGGTTCGGCATGTTCCAGTCGGAGATCACGAACTCGTAGGTGCCGCTGCGCAAACGCGCGAGACCGGCCTGACCGTCTTCCGCTTCATCGACGTTCGAGTAGCCGAGCTCTTTGAGCAGGTTGCGAACAATCCGGCGCATTGTCGGAAAGTCGTCAACCACCAGAATCTTCATTCCCTTATCCATTTCATTCCCTTTGCTTGATCCGTGATGCGGCGCATGACCGCCTGTTCATTCCATACGCGCGCATCATACCCGCTGTACGCGATCACCCATCGACGACAAACGCGCCATCACCCGGCGGCTCATCTCCGGCAGCGACGCGATTTCGTCCGCCGCGCCGAGCGCAATGGCTTCGCGTGGCATGCCGAACACGATGCAGCTCGCTTCGTCCTGCGCAAGGGTATACGCCCCCGCTTTTTTCATGTCCAGCAGCCCGGCGGCGCCGTCGCGCCCCATCCCGGTCAGAATCACCCCGACCGCGTTCTTGCCCGCGTGCTGCGCGGCTGAACGGAACAACACGTCGACTGACGGCCGATGCCGGTTCACCGGCGGCTCGTCCGACAGGTGCGCAATATAGTTCGCGCCGCTGCGGGCCAGCAACAGGTGAGCGTGGCCGGGCGCGATATACGCATGTCCCGGCAGTACGCGTTCGCCGTGCTCTGCCTCTTTAACGGTAATCCGGCACAAACCATTAAGGCGTTGCGCAAAAGATTTCGTAAAACCCGGCGGCATATGCTGCGCGATCAGCACCGCGGGCGCATCCGGCGGCAGCGGCACCAGCACTTCGCGGATCGCTTCGGTGCCCCCCGTCGACGCGCCGACGATGATCAGCTTCTCGGTACTGAGCAGCGGATTGTTGAAGAGCGGCGCGGCGGCGGCAGGCGCATGCGCGGCTTGCGTGGCCGCGTGCTGCACCGGCGCGGCCTGGCGCACACGCGCGCGGGCCGCGGCGCGAATCTTGTCGGCAAGTTTTTCCGAATAGTCGAGCATGCCGTCGCGAATGCCGACTTTCGGCTTGGTGACGAAGTCGACCGCGCCCAACTCCAGCGCGCGCAGCGTGATTTCATTGCCGCGCTCGGTCAGCGACGACACCATCACGACCGGCATCGGCCGCAGGCGCATCAGCTTCTCGAGGAAGTCGAGACCGTCCATGCGCGGCATTTCGACGTCGAGCGTCAGCACGTCCGGATTGTGTTGCTTGATGAGCTCACGCGCGACCAGCGGGTCGGGTGCGGTCGCCACGACAGTCATGTCCGGCTGGCCATTGATGATTTCCGTCATCAGGCTGCGAATCAGCGCCGAATCGTCGACGCACAGTACTTTGATCTTTTGCACAGCGCTCACGCCTCCTCTGTAGTTCTGGCGTTGTTTGAGTTAATCGGGCGCGAGCCACCGCCGAACAGCTCGACACGCGGCTTCGGGCTGCCCGCGCCCGCACCGCCTGCCGTTCTGCCGAACAGCTCGACCCTGGGCCGCGTGGCAGCCGGCGTCGAGAACAACTCGACCCGTTTGCGTGCTGCCGCGAGCCGCTCGGCACGCGCTTCGGCGCTTTGCCGCACGAGCGCCTGTTCGCGCTCGGCCACGCCTGCTTCCTGCTGCAGGCGCAACTTCTTCACCATCACCTGGCCGGTGCGCGGCATGAAAGCAACCTTGCGCGGGTGATTGCCCTGCAAATCCTCGGCGACGATGCGGATCTTTTCGAGCGCCAGATAGCGGCGCACGAATTCCGAATTGCGATCGCCGATGTTCATCGTGGTCATGCCGGCCAGCACCGCGCCGCCGCCGAACACCTTGGCTTCGAAACGCTCGCGCCGGCCGCCGGCCTTGATCAGTTCGTTGATCAGCACTTCCATGGCGTAGGCGCCGTAGCGCATCGAATCCGACGCGGGCTGGCCGGCGTCCGCGCCGTCGTCGGGCAGCATGAAGTGATTCATGCCGCCAATGCCGGCCGTGCGGTCCTGAATGCAGGCCGCGACGCACGAGCCCAGCACGGTGACGAGCACCATGTCTTCGCCCGTCGTGTAAAACTCGTTCGGCAACAACTTCACGCCGGGGCGCTGGAAGTGGTTGTCGAAGTACAGATTGGAGGCGATCGGCAGGGTGCTGCTCATGCGGTCACCCCACTTGTCGTTGCGCCAGCCGCATGGCTCGCGGCACGCGCGGGCGTGCGTGCCGCGCCTGCGTCGCGCGTCAGTTCGTAGACGGTCTGGCCGCGCAGCTTGAACGCCTGCGTCACATAGGTGAAGTTTTCCGAGTGGCCGGCAAACAGCAGACCACCGGACTTCATCAGCGGCTCGAAGCGCGCAAGCACCTGCGCCTGGGTCGGCTTGTCGAAATAGATCATCACGTTGCGGCAGAAAATCGCGTCGAACTGCGAGCGCAACTGGTAATCGCGGTCAGTCAGATTCAGTTGTTCGAAGCGCACCATCGCGCGCACTTCCGGACGCACCTTGACGAGGCCCGCGTGCGCTCCCGTGCCTTTCAGGAAGAAGCGCTTGAGCCGCTCGGGCGACAGGTGCTTCACCTGGTCGAACTGATACATGCCGGCTTCGGCTTTCGCCAGCACCTGCGTGTCGATGTCGGTCGCGAGCACGGTGGCCTGGCGCGCGCCGCTATCGCCGAGCGCTTCGATCAGCGTCATCGCGATCGAATACGGCTCCTCCCCGGTCGAGGCCGCCGAGCACCACACCGAAACCGGTTGCGGGCGGCGCGGCACGAATTCGGCGAGGATCGGGAAATGATGGGCTTCGCGGAAGAATGCGGTCAGGTTGGTGGTCAGCGCATTGGTGAAGGCTTCCCACTCGGCCGGGTCGTTTTCCGCTTCGAGCAGATCCAGGTACTGCTTGAAAGTCTCGAGGCCGCGGGCGCGCAGCCGCCGCGCCAGCCGGCTGTACGCCATGTCGCGCTTGTGATCCGACAGCGAAATGCCGGCGCTGCGATGAATCAGATCGCGAATACGAGCGAAATCCGCCGACGTGAATTCGAAATCCCGTCCTTGCTCGCCGGATCTAAGCGGTTCTGCCCGGTCGGCACGTGCCGCTTGTGGAGCTGCCGCTCGCGGAGATTGTTGTGCGCGCGTTGCCGTCATGAGAGTTTCCGCCTGCAATACGAGCCATTCCGCTTTTCGTCAAAAGGATTGCTTCTGGCGAAAGGGATTGAGTTCGCGGGGTCGCGCCCGCCCGCGAGTTCTGCAAACACGCAGTCGGCCCGCGACACGCTTTGTGAGCGTGCTTCGATGATTCGCCCCTCAGGGAGCGAGATGTCGAATGACCGCATGTCTTTGTGCCACTTCCTAGAACGTTTCCCAGTCCGCGTCCGATCCCGCCGTCGCGGCGCCTGCGGCGGCCGGGCGTGCTGCGGAGTCGTAGGCGGCGCGGGCCGTCTTCGGTTTAAGAGCCGGTTCGACACGTGTGGTGTCGGCACCCTGAGTGGCCGAGGCCGGTGCTGCTGCCGGGGTTGCCGCAGTTGCTGTCTTTGCCGTCTTGCCTGCTGCCGGGTGTGCCGCGGCATGAGTGGACGCCGGCGGCGGCGCCTTTGCCGACCGCACGTACTGGCCGCCGCTCTTGCCGGCGCTCGGGCGTGCCGCAGCCGGGGCAGGCGTCGCTGCACTGCCGCGCGCCTCGCCGCCCACCTTCCAGCCGTTCACCACCGCTTGCAATTGACGGGTCTGCTCTTCGAGCGAGGCCGCCGCAGCCGCAGCCTGTTCGACCAGCGCGGCGTTCTGCTGCGTCACCTCGTCCATCTGCACGACCGCGCGGTTGACCTGTTCGATGCCGCCCGATTGCTCTTCGGAAGCCGCGCTGATTTCGCCCATGATGTCGGTCACGCGCCGCACCGCCTGCACGATCTCGTCCATCGTGGTGCCCGCGCGGCCAACCAGCGTGGAGCCGCTTTGCACCTTGTCGACGGAGTCGCCGATCAGCTCCTTGATTTCCTTCGCGGCGCTGGCGCTGCGCTGCGCGAGGCTGCGCACTTCGCCTGCGACCACCGCGAAACCGCGGCCCTGCTCGCCTGCCCGGGCAGCTTCGACCGCCGCGTTCAGCGCGAGAATATTGGTCTGGAACGCAATCCCTTCGATCACGCCGATGATGTCGACGACCTTGTTCGAGCTGGTCGCGATGTCCTGCATCGTCGTGACGACCTGGCTCACCACGTCGCCACCGCGGGTTGCGATATCGGACGCGCTGACCGCCAGTTGACTCGCCTGACGCGCGTTCTCGGCGTTCTGCCGCACGGTGCCGGTCAGTTGCTCCATGCTCGACGCGGTCTCCTGCAACGAGGCGGCCTGCTGTTCGGTGCGTTGCGACAGATCAGTATTGCCCATCGCGATTTCGCGCGCGCCGGTATCGATCGATTCGGTGCTGCTGTGAACCGACTTCACCATCGCGGCGAGGCTTTCCTGCATCCGCTTGATGCCGGAGAACAGGCGGCCGATTTCGTTACGGCTGAATACTTCGATGGTCTCGGACAGATCGCCCGAGGCCATCCGCTCGAAGCACGCGGTCGCGTCGTTCAACGGCTGCACGATCAGGCCGCGCAGGGCGAAGCGGATGCCGACCACCAACAGCAACGCGAGCACGGTAACGCCGATGATCAGCGTGGTCATCAGCGAAATGTCCGATTGCGCGCTCGACTGCTGATCCACTGCATGCTGCTGGAGCGCCTTGACGACCGCGGACGCCGCATTGTCGTACGAAACGAACCACGGGCTGATCTTCGTATCGGCAATGGCGTGGTAGGCGGCCAGATCGTTCGCCCGCAATGCGGCGAATTCAGGCTCCATGCCGTCGCGCATCAGGGACGTGCGGCGCGCCAGCAGTTCGTCCAGTTGCGCCTGGGGCACGCCGTTCTTTTGCGTGTCGAGATAGACCTGCCAGCTCTGGTTGCCCATGCCGTACAGTTCCTGCGCGCGATCGAGGACCTTCTTCGCCTGTTCGGTGTCGCCGGCCGCGCTCAACGCATTGAAGCGGTCGAGCGAGACGCGCGAGCGCAACAGGTACGACGACGCATCGTCGAGCGCGTGAATGGCGACCAGATCGCCGCGCGCGATACGGTCGAGCGACCGGCTCGCGTCGTTCAACGCGGTTAGACCCAGCGCGCCGACCACCACCGTCAGCGCCACCAGAATGATCCCCATCATCGTCAGCGATGTGCGAATCGACCACCTGCTCAGCATCTTGATGCTCCCTGTTCGATCTTTCTTTCGTCCCGGCACATACTGCCGTTCACGCGCCGAGCGTTTCGATCAGCGCCATTTCGCGGCTGGTCATCAGCTTCTCGATGTCCATCAGGATCAGCATGCGGCCGTCCACCGTGCCCAGACCCGTGAGGTATTCGGTCGTCAGCGTCGCGCCGAATTCCGGCGCCGGCATGATCTGGTCGGTGGCGAGCGTCAGCACGTCCGACACGCCGTCCACCACCATCCCGACCACGCGATGCGCGACGTTCAGGATGATCACCACCGTCTGATGGTCGTATTCGACGCGGCCCAGATGGAACTTGATGCGCATGTCCACGATCGGCACGATGATGCCGCGCAGATTGATCACGCCTTTGATGAACTCAGGCGCATTGGCGATCCGCGTCACGTTGTCGTAGCCGCGGATTTCCTGCACCTTCAGAATGTCGATGCCGTACTCTTCGGCGCCGAGCGTGAAGACGAGGAATTCCTGACCGCCGGCGTCTGCCTGCTGCGCGTCGCGGCGACCATTCGTCGCGTTCGCGACGCTCGAATTGATGGATTGGACTTCTGCCACGTTAGCCCCCAAACGGTTGGGATGAAATAAGTTGAGTGAATTCGACGAGTGTCATGCGAGGCTCATCGCGCCGTGTGCATGGCGCGTTTCGCGGTTCAGCGCCGCCACGTCCACGATCAGCGCGACACTGCCGTCGCCGAGAATGGTTGCGGCGGAAATGCCGTGCACCTTGCGGTAATTGGTTTCCAGATTCTTTACGACCACCTGCTGCTGCCCCACCAGTTCATCGATCAGCATCGCGAAGCGGCGCCCCTCGGTTTGCATGATGGTGACGATGCCCTGAGTCGGTTCCTGCTTGGCGTCTTCGACCGTGAATACTTCGTGCAGCGCGACGAGCGGCAGATATTCGCCGCGCACGCGCACCACGCGCTCGCCGTTGGCCACCGTGTAGATGTCCTCGGCTCGCGGCTGCAGCGACTCCATCACGAAGTTCAGCGGCAAGATGAAAATCTCGTTGCCGACCTTCACCGACATGCCGTCGAGAATCGCCAGCGTGAGCGGCAAGACGATGCGCGTCGTGCTGCCCTTGCCGGCATGCGAGGTGATTTCAACGTGCCCACCCATCGACTGGATGTTGCGCTTCACCACGTCCATGCCGACGCCGCGGCCGGAGACGTCCGTGACCTGCTCCGCCGTCGAGAAGCCCGGCAGGAAAATCAGGTTCCAGACTTCTTCGTCGGTCATGCTTTCGCTGACCTGCATGCCTTGCTTCGCCGCCTTCGCGAGAATCTTGTCGCGGCGCAGGCCGGCACCGTCGTCGCTCACTTCGATGACGATGTTGCCGCCATGGTGAGCCGCCGACAGCACCAGCTGGCCGGTCGCATCCTTACCCGCCGCGCGCCGCGCCTCCACGGTTTCGATGCCGTGGTCGAGACTGTTGCGCACGAGGTGAGTCAACGGATCGATGATCCGTTCAATGAGGCTCTTGTCGAGTTCGGTCGCCTGACCGAAGGTGACAAGTTCCACTTCCTTGCCGAGTTTCGCCGCCAGATCGCGCACCAGGCGCGGGAAGCGGCTGAACACGTAATCCATCGGCATCATGCGGATCGACATCACGGCTTCCTGCAGATCGCGCGCGTTGCGCTCGAGCTGCGCCATGCCGTTGAAGAGCCGGTCGTGCAAGGCCGGATCGAACGTGCTGGTGGTCTCGGCCAACATCGCCTGCGTGATCACCAGTTCGCCGACCAGGTTGATCAACTGATCGACCTTCTCGACGCCCACGCGAATCGAGCTGCCTTCCGCGCCGCCGGCCGCCGCAGCCGGGCGCCCCGCTTTGCGGTCCTGCTCGGCGGGTGCTGCCGCGCTTGCCGCCGGCGCCGCGGGTGCAGCCGCGACGGGCGCCGGCGTGGCCGCCGGCGCGCTTGCGGTATCGAACAGTCCATGTGTGGCGGCTTGGGCGGGCGCAGCGGTGGGGGCCACCGGTGCCGACGATGCTGCGCGTTCCACCTCTACTGCCTGTGCCGCCTGTGCTGCTGGCGCCGGGGTCGACTCGGCAGCGTCGGGCGTTCCAGGTTCGCCTTGCTGCGTGCCGTCCGCCGGTGCGGTGCCGCGGCCGATCAGGATCTGACTTTCGTCGATCACGAAACAGCACACGGCGGTAATGTCGTCGGCGGTCACATCGGTCTGGAGCCACAGCGTAAGATCGCCGCCGCTCTTGACCCGTCCGACAATGTCACCCAGGTTGCCGAGCTCTTCGGCCAGCAGTTCCTGGTCCTTCTCACCTACGCCCCGTAGCGTAATTTTCAGGTGTGGGCCGGTGTCGCCACCCGCGCCCGCGGCTTGCCCGGTCTGTGCCGGTTCGCCGTCAGTCCATTCGCCCGCCGCCTGCACCGCCTGTTCGACGACGTGCTCGGGCGGGGTCCCGCCCTGACCCGCTGACGCCGCGCCGAGCGGCGTGGCGGTTGCAGCCGGCGGGATCGGTGCCGGCGTCGCGGTCGGCATCGGCACCGGTTCGGCGTCGAAGCGGCTTTCCGTATTCAGGCGTTCGAGCTTCGCGCAGATCGCCTTGGCGACCGCCGCATCCGGCTCGGCACTCGCGCGATAGTCGGCGAGCTGGCCTGACAACACATCCTTGGTTTCGAGGAACGTGTCGATCATGTCCTTGCGCAGCACGAGTTCGTTATTGCGCGCGCGGTCGAGCAGCGATTCCAGAATGTGGGTCGTTTCGGTCAGCGCGGTAAAGCCGAACGTCGCCGCGCCGCCCTTGATCGAGTGCGCCGCGCGGAAAATCGCCGCGAGGTCTTCGGGGTCCGGGTGGGCGATATCCAGATTGAGCAGCAACTGCTCCATCTGCGCGAGCAGTTCGTCCGCTTCGTCGAAGAAGGTCTGATAGAACTGAGTGATGTCGAGTGTCATGCCTGGGTCACCGCGAGAGTTCCTGTCTACGCTTGGGCTGCTTGCGCGCCGCTGCGTCGAGAGCTTCTATAACTTGTCTAAAGGTTGTGCTTATGGGGTGCTCACGCCTCGCCCGGTTCGGCTAACGCCGCCACCAGTTCGGTCAGCATGTCGGGGTCGAGCGGCTTTTCGATCCAGCCGGTCGCCCCCGCGGCCCGCGCCGCCGCCTTGAAGGGTTCGCCCGATTCCGTCGTGAGGACGAGGATGGGGGTCGCCTCATAGGCCGGGTTGCCACGCAGTTCCGTGATCAGATCGAGGCCGGTCTTGCCCGGCATATGCTGGTCGGTCAGCACGAGGTCGAACGACATGGCGAGCGCGTTTTCGAGCCCTTCGTTGCCGTCCGCCGCGAGCGTCACCTCGTAACCGGCTGTCGTCAGCGTTGCGGCAAGGATTTGCCGCATCGATGCCGAATCGTCGATTGCCAGAATGTGCCTGATCATGAAAACCTCGCTGCACTTACGCTATGGATCGCCGGCCGGTCCGCGCCACATGGGCGCCGGAGCCGAGCTGGCGATCGTTGTCTGTTACTGGGCCGCCGGCACTACCGCCGGCGCCTTCGGTGCAACCGTCACCGGTTGCGCAAGCTTTTGCAGCAGCGGCTTGGAGCCGGCCGCGTCGTCCGACAAGGTAGTCGTGGTGGAGTCGTCATGGTCAAGCGCCTCCTCCGACTTCCTGTTCAGCACGATGATGCTGATGCGGCGGTTCTCCGGATCCATCGGGTCCGCCTTGTTCAGGTTCTGCGTCGACGCGAGACCGAGCACGCGCATTACCTTCGCCTCGTCCATGCCGCCGGCGATCAGCTCGCGGCGCGACGCATTGGCGCGGTCCGCGGACAGTTCCCAGTTGCTGTAACCCTTCTCGCCGCCGGCGTACTGCGCGGCGTCGGTGTGCCCTTGCACGATGATGCGGTTCGGCACGTCGTTCAGCGTGTGGCCGATTTCGCGCAGGATGTCGCGCATATACGGTTCAACGACGTCTCTCGCGGTCGCGAACATTGGCCGCTTCTGCGAGTCGACAATTTCGATGCGCAGGCCGGTCAGCGTCGAATCGATGCGGATCTGCTGCTTGAACTGGCGCAGTACCGGATTCGCTTCGATCGCGGCCATCAGCTTGATCTGCAGATCGTGCAGGCGGACCTGTTCGCGGCGCTCCAGCTCGCCTTGCAACTGCTTCACCGAGTCTTCGTTGTTGTGTGAAGCGGTGCGCTCGGCGCGCGCGGTCGAGCCGTCGGTGGCGCGCGTCACGCCTTGGGCGTCGGTCGAAATGTCGCGGCCGCCGCCCTTCAGAATGCTCGAGTCCTCGGCGCTGCGATCGCCGCCCCACAAGGTGATCTTCAACGGCTGGTTAAAGTAATCGGCAATGCCCTTCAACTGCACGGTGGACGCCGAACTCAGCAGCCACATCAGCAGGAAGAACGCCATCATCGCGGTCATGAAGTCCGCGTACGCGAGCTTCCACGCACCGCCGTGATGGCCTTTCTTGGCCGGCGCGGAGCGCTTGACGACAATCGCGCGGTCTTTGTCCTTGCTCATCGAATCGATTCCCGGCGCCCGTTACTTGGCCTTGACGCGGCGCACGTGCTCTTCCAGCTCGGCGAACGACGGGCGTTCGGTCGAGAAGAGCACCTTGCGGCCGAATTCGACGGCGATCGCCGGCGCGTAGCCATTCAGGCTGGCAAGAATCGTCACCTTGATGCACTGGAACATCTTGGTCGACTCGGTCACGCGCTGCTCGGCGACGCTCGCGAGCGGGCTGATCAGCCCGTACGAAAGCAGAATCCCGAGGAAGGTGCCGACCAGCGCCTGGGCGATCATCTCGCCTAGCACGGCAGGCGGCTTGTCGGCGGAGGCCATGGTGTGCACCACGCCCATCACCGCGGCCACGATACCGAATGCCGGCATGGCGTCGCCCACCTTGGTCAATGCATGCGCCGGGGCTTCGCCTTCCTGGTGGTGCGTCTCGATCTCCTCGTCCATCAGGCTTTCGATCTCGAACGCGTTCATGTTGCCGCCCACCATCAGGCGCAGGTAGTCGGTCAGGAATTCGATGATGTGCTTGTCGGCGAGAATCTTGGGGTACTGCGTGAAGATCGGGCTCTTCGCCGGATCGTCGATGTCGGCTTCCAGCGTCAGCGTGCCTTCCTTGCGCGCCTTGGCGAGCAGGACGTAAAGGAGCGCCATCAGCTCCATATAGACGTCCTTGTTGTACTTCGCGCCCTTGAACAGGGTCGGAATGACGCGCAGTGTCGCCTTGATCGTCTTCATCCCGTTGCCGAGAATGAACGCGCCGACGCCGGCGCCGACGATCATCAGCACTTCGACAGGCTGCAACAGCGCGCCGAGATGGCCGCCTTCCAGCGCGTAACCGCCGAAAACGGACAATAGCGTCACGAGTGTTCCCACGAAAATCAGCACTGCCGAGCCCTCACAAAGAAGCGACGGTGACCGTCGTTAATCTGGTTTACGGCAACGGAGCAGAAAACTTTGACGGAAAAGCGGCGCGTCACTCCGGTGTAAACCAGAGGCGGGTTAAACCCGCCCGTCAGGGTCTGGCGCCGGCCAGTGGGGCCGGAAAGCCCGCCGGGTAGGGGCTGGGACGTGTATAACGGCGCGTGCACCGGGTTGCGCGCCGTAGGCCAATGCCGCTTTATGGGTCAAACCTCAAGCGCGGCAAGGCTTTCGCGGGCCCGGGCGTCGGCGAATTTCTTTGTCTTACCGGCGCGCGAAGGCGGCTGGCACAGCCCGCAGACGAAGGCGTGCTGCGGATCGTGCGCATGCGCGACAAAATGTCCGCCGCAGCGGCAGCAGGCGGTCATTTGCAGCATTCCGGAGTCGAAGAAGCGCACTAGCGTCCAGGCGCGCGTAAGACTGAGCACGGGCTCGTCGTCGTGCATCTGGACATGTTCCAGATAGAGCCGGTAGCTCTTCACGATCGACTGGATCGTCAGACAGCCGCCGTGGCCGGCCATGAAACGGTAAATGTTATAGAACAGCGACGAGTGAAAGTTCGGCTGCCAGGTCATGAACCAGTCGGTCGAAAAGGGCAGCATGCCCTTGGGCGGCGACACCCCTTTCAATTCCTTGTAAAGCTTGATCAGCCGGTCGCGCGACAGACTGGTTTCAGCTTCCAGCAATTGCAACCGCGCGCCGAGTTCGATCAGCTCGATGGCCAGGGTGATTTCCCTGACTTCCTGCACCACACTTTTATAGGCCATCCGTTTGCATTTCCCCCGTCCTGATCGCTTTATTTGAGCTAAAAGCTGCCATCAGCCGAGTTGCTCGACTGGCTGGCTTGCCATCAGGATCGCGGAATGCGCCTGAGCCACGGCGCCGGATTTGCCTTTGTCCGCAAGGGCGGACAGCACGGCATGGTCATCGAAACGGAAACGGCACAACACCTGATTGGACGCCGCCAGCTTCACGGTCTGCGCCAAAGACAGATTGGCGAGCACGTCGGCCAACTGGTCCGAAATCCCCATGCGAAACATGCCCATCGGCTTGTCTTCGCGCAGCAGACGCTGAGCGAGCAGGAGATAAGACAGGTTGACTTCTCTGATCTCATTGAGCATTTCGCTTGTCGCGCTCATGATTCCCCCGGGGTGTATCTGGCTGGTCAGGCCGTTACGGAAACGTTTGCTCGAACGCGCGCACTTAAACCGCACGAATCGGCTCGTTTCTGGTCTTGCGAGCATTGTGTCGAAAGGGGGGGCGAACGAAAATCGGACAGACACCCAGCCTACCTGACGGATTAATCCGTCATTCGTGTAGGAATTCTTCCTACACGGAGGGTGTCAGAAAGCAGATTGAAGTGGGTGAACTGCCGCGTGGCTTGGGACTCGCGATGCGATCCGGATAACTTTGCGGCCGAAATGTGAACCAGATGGTGAGTTCTGCGTAGCGCACAATCCGCACCTTGCAACGGTGAGGAAGAATTATAAGACGTTTTCACTACTGCGCAACGGACGTGATCTGAGGTCCCGGGACCGCTCCTTGCTAATGTTTCTTCAGCGTTTGAATGTCCACCAGCCGTGCCTTCCCGACTATCGGGACAGCCCTCCTGCCGACCTGTAACGCATCATGTTTCGCGCTGTAACAACATTAAGCGTTTGAAAAATAACTCGAATTGGCGCGGCCGATCCCGATAATGAAGCTAAGGGATTACCCGATGCAGGTTCGGAGCACCCCCGGGCGGCGGCTTACCGCGCCCAACCGTCCGTCAGGCATTCGCTCCCCGCTCTACTCGAGCGTCGCTGTGCGAAGCCGTTTTGAACAGGAGAACAACGCATGCGAATCGCACAGATTGCGCCATTATACGAAGCTGTCCCGCCGAAACTTTACGGGGGCACGGAGCGTGTCGTCTCGTACCTGACCGAAGCGCTGGTCGATCTCGGCCATGACGTCACGCTGTTCGCGAGCGGCGACTCGGTCACCTCCGCGAACCTCGAGGCCTGCTGGCCTCGCGCGCTGCGCCTCGATCCGACGATCCGCGATGCGCTGGCGCCGCATGTCCTGATGATGGAAAAGGTGCGCAAGGTTGCGCATGAATTCGACGTGCTGCACTTTCACCTCGACTACATGCCGTTCCCGCTCTTCTCCACCATGGACACGCCGTTCGTGACGACGCTGCACGGCCGCCTCGACTTGCCGGAACTGCAACCGGTGTTCGACGCATTCTCGAATGTCCCGGTGGTGTCGATTTCGGATTCGCAGCGTGCGCCGCTGCCGCAGGCCAACTGGCTGAACACGATTTACCATGGTCTGCCGGAGCAACTGCTCACGCCGCAAACGCACAAGAAGCCGGAATACCTGGCGTTTCTCGGCCGTATCTGTCCGGAGAAGCGCGTCGATACAGCTATCAAGATCGCTGCACAAAGCGGTTTGCCGCTGAAGATCGCCGCCAAGGTGGATAAGGTCGACCAGGAATACTTCAAGAAGGAAATCGAACCGCTGCTCTCGATGGCGCACGTGGAGTTCGTCGGCGAAATCAACGAGGCGCAAAAGCCCGAGTTTCTGTCGGGCGCCAAGGCGCTGCTGTTCCCGATCGACTGGTCGGAGCCGTTCGGCCTGGTGATGATCGAGTCCATGGCGTGCGGCACGCCGGTGATCGCGTTCAACCGCGGTTCGGTGCCGGAAGTGATCGACCACGGCGTGACCGGCTACATTGTCGAGGACGTTCAAGGTGCGGTGGCCGCCTTGCAACGCCTGGACGAATTGTCGCGCACCGAAATCCGCGCGCAATTCGAACGCCGTTTCAGCTCGAAAACGATGGCTCGGAATTACGTTGATGGCTATTCGGCGCTGATCGACGCGACGCGCCGCCCGGTGTTGCGCCAGGTAGCGATGGGGTAAGGGCTGAGCGACACGCTTAAGCGACTGACATCTTTATGCGTTCAGCCGCTTAAGCCATGCGTCTATCGCTCACGCCGGTTTCCAGTTTGCACGCCAATCGTAAGTAAATTTGCCTTGTGAATCGTTTGCGCGAGCGGTTAGCTGGAGTTAACCCGCTTCCACTTCGAAAAAGCCGCCCTTCAGAGGCGGCTTTTTTAATGCGGTCGTGGATACGCTTCCATCCCGGATTAGCGCATCGCAAATTAGCGACCCGGCACCAATCAACCTTCAGTTTGCTTTCATCTGGAGCGGCAGCATATTCAAGCCGCGCCAATCAGAAAACGTTCGCGGTTCTTGCCGACAATCCACTTGGGTGGTTTGCCGCGCCCACTCCAGGTATTACCCGATTTCGGGTCCTGATACTTGGCCGGCAGCGGTGCCTTCTTTGGCGGGCGTCCGCGCCGGGCGGCAACGGCAAAACCGAGATCTTGCGCGGTTAGACCGTATTCAGCGATCTTTTGGCGGATGTCAGCGACAACGTTATCGATTTCAGTACGCCGTGCTTCGTCAGCCTGTGCCTGCAATTTGGCGATCTGCGCCTTGAGGTCTGCATATTGAGACATTTCGGTTCTCCCCTTTTCTAGAACTCATTCGCTCGCAGACTAGCTGCAATTATAAAAATTCGCAATGGACAATAATACCGATTTAGGAAGAAATCATCTGATAATTATTAAGCGTCGATGAATTGTAAAACATGATCTTTATCGCGGAATAATAGGTAAAGGAGACTCCACATTGACAATTCTTGACACCTAATCCGGCCGTCTTTCCCTAAAATTGCGCGCTCAATGGCATGCATCGGCACTTAGCACTCATGCCACTTCACACGCCAAACATTTTAGGATTACCAATCATGCCGTTGTCAAAGCGACTTGCTGCCGAGCTGTTCGGCACCTTCTGGCTTGTGCTCGGGGGCTGCGGCAGCGCCGTGCTCGCCGCCAGCTTCGCCGGTCCGGTCCATGGACTGGGCATTGGCTTCGTGGGCGTCGCGCTCGCATTCGGCCTCACGGTCCTGACCATGGCTTATGCGATCGGCCACATCTCCGGCTGCCATCTGAATCCGGCAGTGAGCGTCGGCCTGAGCGTCGCGGGCCGCTTTCCGGCTCGCGACCTGCTGCCGTATATCGTTGCGCAAGTGATCGGCGCCGTGCTCGGTGCGCTGGTGCTGTCGTTGATCGCATCGGGTAAGCCGGGTTTCGACCTCGTCGCCAGCGGCTTCGCCAGCAACGGCTACGGTGAGCGCTCGCCCGGCCATTACTCGCTCGCGGCCGCCTTCATTTGCGAAGTGGTGATGACCGGCTTCTTCCTGTTCGTCATTCTCGGCGCGACCGACAAGCGGGCGCCGGCCGGTTTCGCACCTATCGCCATTGGACTGTGCCTGACGCTGATTCACCTGATCTCCATTCCGGTCACCAATACATCGGTTAACCCGGCGCGCTCGACTGGCCCGGCGCTGTTCGTTGGCGGCGCAGCGGTGGACCAACTGTGGATGTTCTGGCTCGCCCCGATTATCGGCGCGGTGATCGCAGGCGTGCTGTATCCGCTCATTGCCGAAAACCGCCGCGGCAGTTCGCGGGAACCCGTGCTCAACTAGTCAACGGTGCGCCTGGTTTGCGGCACGCCTATCCAGACAGGTAAAGCGGGCGCTACGGCGCCCGCTTTACCTTTGTGCATGAGGCGGGCAACCTCGTGGCCTGCCAAAGGTCCGCTGCTAGAATCGTGCGACTTTCCAAGCTCGCACAGGTGCTACCGATGACTCGTCTCCGCGGATTCCTGCATGGCGTCGCACTCTCCATCGGCGGTTTGTGTATGGGTGCACTAACCTTGCCCACGGCCCATGCGGCAGACAGCAATACCGAAACGCTCGTATTCGTGCGCCACGGCGAAAAGCCCGCCAAGGGTTACGGTCAGCTCAATTGCCAGGGGCTCAACCGCGCGCTGGCGTTGCCGGCGGTCATCGCCGCCAAGTTTGGCAAACCGGATGCGATCTATGCACCCGATCCCGGGCAGCAAAAGGACGACAGCGGCCACCCTTATTACTACATTCGGCCACTGGCAACCATCGAGCCGACCGCCATCCAGTTTCAGATGCCGGTGCAAACGCCGTACGGTTTCGCCCAGATCGATCAGCTCGGCAGCGACCTCGTCAACCCGTCGAATCGCAACAAGCTGATTGTCATTGCGTGGGAGCATAAGCTGATCGTGAAGTTGCTGCGTCAGATGATGAGCACCCACGGCGGCAATGCCGCCGATATCCCCAATTGGCACAGCGACGACTTCGACAGCATCTATATCGTTCACCTCACTTGGCAAAACGGCACGGCCCACGCCAGTTTCAAGCTCGACCATCAGGGATTGAACGGCCGCGCTACGGATTGCCCCTGCGCGGGGCTGCCGGGCAGCCCTTCGGCGGCTGCGTTGGGCGCCTCCGCCGGCTCGGCTGATTAATCCGGTAATACAGGTGTAAGCCGTGATTACGAGCGAGGCCGCCCAATGCGGCCGCGAGGCGGCGAAAACTGAATGCCGGCTCGCTCCAGGTGTCTGGGATGCCTTGTCTGACGGGACTTTGAGCGGAAAACGCGTAACGCGAGGCGCGTTCGAATGTTTCTTCTATCGCCTTTCAAGCGCTGCAAGGATGCTTGCAGTCCGTAACATCTCGTCTCACTAATGAGCGGCCGGAATGCGTAGATTGGTCCTGTGCGACACACATACGTCGCCTCACAGGAGAACAACATGAAACGCATCGTCACTCACTTGCTGGTTGCTGCCGGACTCGCGGCGGGCGCATGCGGCTTCGCGCAAGCGCATACGGATCTGAATATCGGGCTGTCGCTCGGCGCACCGGTTTATGCCCAGCCTGCCCCCGTCTATGCAGCGCCGCAGCCTGTGTACTACGGGTATGGCGGCTGGGACCATCGTTACGACCGCGGCTACTACCGCGACGACCACCGCGATTACCGCGGCTGGGATCACAACGACCACCGCTGGGGTCACGATGACCACGGCGATCGCCGTGGCGGATGGCACGGCTGACCGTAGCGTTGGCGCGTAAGGTCGCCTGCCAAGGCGAACAGCCGGCCCGCATCCACGAAAGAGGATGCGGGCCGTTACGTTTTCAGGACATCAGTTCGTCGTCGAGCGAGAACAGCTTGCGAAGATGATGCGCGACGCCCGCTTCGAAGTTGTTCCCGATACGCGGCACGTGCGGCAGACGCGTGATGAGATCAGGATTGGCGTTGTTCATCATGAACGGATGGCCGGCTGTCTCCAGCAGGTCGATATCGTTCATGTTGTCGCCAAAGGCCACGCATTGCGAGGTATCGACGCCGAGGCGCTCGAGCACGATCTGCAAGGCACGCCCCTTCGACACGTTCGACGTCATCACCTCCAGACAATCCGGCAGCGAATAGGTGACGTACAGCGCGTCGCCGAATTCGCGCTCCAGGTTGGTCGAGATTTGCGCGAGGTCGGCGGGATCGCCGATATAAAGTGCCTTCGCGATGTCGGCACCGTCGTGACTCGGCAAATCGGTTACTTCATATCTGAAGCCGGAATCCTGATGGAATTTCAGCAGATCCGGTGCGTCCCGGTCGATCAACCACGCCTGGTCGGCGAACAGGTTGACGATCACGCGGCCATGCTCGCCAACGATTTCCGGTAGTACCAACCGCTGCACGATGGCAGGGGGCAGGTCGTCGGCGTGGATGACCGTGTTGTCCGGTGCATGAATGCGTGCGCCGTTCGACGTGATCAGATACGGATTGATGCCCAGCAGATCTCTGATGCCCGCAACGTCGCAGTAGTGGCGCCCCGTGGCGATCACGAAGTGCAGCCCGTCGCTCTCCAGCTTACGCACAGTCGCGATCGTGAACGGGTCCACCTGGTGATCGGCGTTGAGCAGCGTGCCGTCGAGGTCCGTGGCAATGACTTTGTACATAGTGTGAGCGGCCGGGCAGCGTCAAAGATCGCATTTTACCGTTGTCCGGTGCATGCGCGAGATCGCGCTCGGCGCGGGCCGGGATTCTCAGCCGGCGACGCGAGCCGCTTCGCGTTGTGCCAACTGCAAACCGCCATGCGCCGAGTCGGCCAACGGCTCGCGCAAACGAGCTTGATAAATCTGCGGCACATACTCGCGCAACGATACACCGAGACCGCCGCACAGCGCGACCGGCAGGCCCGCCGAAGGGTCGAGCGCCGCAATCATCTTGCCTATGTCCACGCCCGCCTCGCGAAGCAAACGCGCCGCAACCGGATGCGAGGGATTGGCGATGACAAGCGGCGCGAGCTTCGCATAAGCAGTCTGATTGGCCTCGCACAGCCAGACAATCAGGCTGTCGCGGTCATGCGCACCGGTGTGGGCAAGTAGCGCCTGGGCCAGATCGTCGTTGGGTGCGCGTCCGTCAAGCGCCTGCTGCGCGTGTACGATGGCCCGCAATCCGAGCCAGGCGCCGCTCGCTTCGTCGCCGGACGGATAACCGAAGCCGCCGGCGACCCGGCATTCGCCATTGCCGTCGAGCACGGCCGCCTGACTGCCGGTGCCCAGCGCAACGACCACGCCCTGCGCGCCGCCATGCGCGCCCAGCAAGGTGGTGTACACATCGCTTTCCACCGCGAGTCCGGCTAGCGCCGGCGCCTGCGCGCGAAACGCGGCCAGCCAGTCGCGATTATTGACCCCTGCCAGGCCGCAACCGAGTACGCAGCGCGCCCAGTCCAGCGGCATGCCGGCACGTGCGAATGCTTCGACGCAGCCGGCCGCAATCGCCTGCCACGCCCGTTCCACGCCGAGTCCCAGCCCTGAGGGCCCGCTCGCCGCCTGCGCCAGTTCACGGCCCTGCGCGTCGCCGAGCACGACGCGCGTACCGCTGCCGCCGCCGTCAATGCCGATCAAAAAGAGGTCTTTATTCATCGAATCGAGTGAGTTCAGGTGGTGAATAACGCTAGCGTGGCAGGTCAGTTTCAATCCCGCAATCGGCCGAATGGCCAGCTTGCGGCGCGCACGGCTTCCGCTATGCTGACGGACGACATGACAACGCGGGAGCGCGAAAGTGACACAGCGATGCAACTGGGTATCGAGCGAAGCGCTCGCACACTACCACGACACCGAGTGGGGCGTGCCCTCGCGCGACGATCAGCATCTGTTCGAACTGCTGGTGCTGGAAGGCGCCCAGGCTGGGTTGTCATGGTCGACGATTCTTAACAAACGGACCGGCTATCGCCGCGCCTTCGCCGACTTCGAGATCGACAAGGTCGCGCGCTTTACGCCTGAACATGTCGATGCGCTGGTGCTGGACGAAAGTATCGTGCGTCATCGCGGCAAGATCGAGTCGGCCATCACCAACGCGCGCGCCGTGCAGCAGATTCAGGCCGAACACGGCTCGCTCGCCAACTTCGTATGGTCGTTCGTCGATCAGACGCCGATTCAGAACGATTGGGCGTCATATAAACAGGCGCCTGCGTCGACCGAAATTTCGGACGCGCTCAGCAAGGGGCTCAAGCGCTATGGCTGTAAATTCGTCGGCTCGACGATCTGCTATGCGTTCATGCAGGCGGTCGGCATGGTGAACGACCACGAGGCAAGCTGCATGTGCCGCGCGCGATGCGCGGCGCTGGGCAAGAAGGGACGCAACCGCAAGGCCGGCTGAAGCGGCCGCGGCAGCGGTTGCCAGTCAGCACCTCGTGCCACGCGTCTGAGGGGGCGCCGCTTCCGTTCCAGGCAACCGTCGGCTATCCGGTAAAGCCCTCTCTACAATTTTCACACGGCCAGTCGTTATAGAAGGTAAGTGCCAGTCGCGACTGTGGCGGGCGGCGTCGCCAGTGGCGTAAGCGGCATAAAAGGCGAACGCAAACGGGCCAAACTCGGGAATTAAAGGCTTTTCGCCGTGCTAGTCGGGGATTCGTTAGCTGGCGTGTGCCCGATACTGCCCCTCATGCGCTCGAACAACGAATAACCGCTGCGTAATACGTGGGAGACCAACCATGAAAACCCATAACTTCCTGACCCATCAGGAGATTTTCGATCAGGCCGTCGACCATCTGTTCAGTCAGAAACGCGCCGCCTTGCTGCCGCGTGGCGGCGGCGCATACCGCGGCTACTGCGGCGGTTGCCCGGTCGGCAGTTTCATCAAGCCACGCGATTACATGAGCTCAATGGAAGGTGTTCCGGTGCGCTACATCGGCAAGGCGCCCATCGAGGTGCCAGCTTATATGGATGCCGGTATCTCCGCGCTCAAAAAGGCCCTCCTGCGCGCCCGCCTCAATGTATACGACCCGGCCACAGTCTCTCTGCTGAGTTGCCTGCAAAACGTGCACGATGTGTTTGGCACGTGGGAATGGCATGAGCGTCTGGCTTCAATCGCCCGCCAATTCGGGCTGTCCGCCGAGCGCCTGAAGAACGCCGCGTAACGGGCCTCGGTTAACGGCAAAACCCAAGGTCAATCGATTCCCCAAAAGCAAAACGGCGATGTGGCTTCTTTCGAAGCTCACACCGCCGTTCGGCGTACAGTGCGCGAAATGCAGCGCGAAAAAACGTGCTTAGTGCAGCTTTTTCGGCAGCATCTGGCTGCGCAGGCGCTTGTGCAGGCGCTTCACAGCAGCAGCCTTCTTGCGCTTACGTGCCGTGGTCGGCTTTTCGTACGATTGGCGCTCACGCAGTTCAGCGATCAGGCCATTCTTTTCGATTGCGCGACGAAAGCGGCGAATCGCCACTTCGAACGGCTCGTTTTCTTTCAGAAGAATCGTCGTCATGTAATTCCTAACTCAATCACTTGATAGGGGTAAATTGCGTGGCGGATACCGCTCACGCGCCGGCCCTCCGGTCGTTCCGATTCATGGCCAGTAACAGGCAAACGCGGGCAGAACCCGGCCAAACCATGAATGAAACGAGAGGCATAACGGCCACGGAGGCCGGAAAAGAGAGGTGGGGAGTTCACCGCGGAACGCGGACAAACGTCATGCCGAAGCCGCGTCTGCTGCCGTTTCGCCAACCTTTCATCAATGAAAAACATTGACGAAACAGGCAAAGATCTCAATTCACTCCCGATGATATCAGGAAACTCTCCATCCTACCAGGGGTTTAGCGATCGCGCCAGGCCTCGCGCACGGTCAGGCGCTTGCCTCGTCCAGCTCGCGGATATCGGCGCCCGTCAGCATCAGATGGACGGCGGCGGCGAGGCTTTTGAGCTGGTCGACCGAGGTCGCGCTGGCAATTGGGGCCGTTACACTCGGGCGGGCAATCAGCCATGCCAAGGCAACGGTGGCCGGCGTGCTGCCGTGCCGCCCGGCAACCCGGTCGAGCGCGTCCAGAATCCGCAAACCGCGCTCATTCAGATACTTCTCGACCTGGCTGCCGCGCACCTTGTTGGCCAGATCGGCCTGGGAGCGGTATTTGCCGGACAGAAAGCCGCTGGCCAGACTGTAATACACCACCACGCCGAGTTGATTGGCGAGCGCCACCGGCTCGATGTCGCGCTCATATTCGGCGCGGTCGTACAGGTTGTACTCCGGTTGCAGCAACTGGTATTCGGGCAGCCCATGCTGACGGGATACGGCGAGCGCTTCCTCGACGCGCGCGCCACTGTAGTTCGACGCGCCGATCACCCGCACCTTGCCCGCCTCGATCAGCTTCTGATAGGCGCCCAGCGTTTCGACCAGGGGCGTTTCGGTGTCGTCGTCGTGAGAAAAATAGACGTCGATGTAATCGGTTTGCAAGCGTCGCAGCGAATCCTCGACGGCCGCCTGAATATTCGCTGCGGATAGACCCTTGCGTTGCGGGTGCTTGGAAACCTTGGTGGCGAGCACGATCCGGTCGCGCTTGCCGCTCTGCCTGAACCACTTGCCGATGATAGTTTCCGATTCGCCGCCGTGGTTGCCCGGCACCCACGCGGAATAGACATCGGCGGTATCGATGAAGTCGAGTCCTGCATCGACAAATGCATCCAGGATAGAAAACGAGGTCGCTTCATCAGCGGTCCAGCCAAATACATTGCCGCCGAACATAAGCGGTGCGACCTCCAATTCGGAACGTCCAATCCGTCGCTTTTGCATGATTTCTCCAGGGTTTGCCTCAGGAGAAAACGAGAATACGCCGTCTTTTCAATACTTGCAGTGAAGCGCCCGAACCAGGCTGCAAGCGGCTTACAGACGAGTGAGCGGGTAATCCGCCGTAAAGACAATTGGGTCGCTATTGCACAAAGTCCCTCAAGTTTTTTTTACACGCGCCGTCAACCTTCACTGAGGCGGCCAGCAATGAACGAGTGCTTCCGCCGATGCCAACGTGGCGTTTTGGGCTCAAGGCTTATTTAGGAGATTTTCATGCTCGGAATCAATAGCAACATCAACTCGCTGGTTGCACAGCAAAACCTCAATGGCTCGCAAAGCGCCCTCTCGCAAGCCATTACGCGCCTGTCGTCGGGTAAGCGCATCAACAGCGCAGCGGACGACGCAGCAGGTCTGGCGATCTCGACGCGTATGCAAACGCAGATCAACGGCCTGAACCAGGGCGTGTCGAATGCGAATGACGGCGTGTCGATGATTCAAACCGCATCGAGCGCACTGTCGTCGCTGACCTCCAGCCTGCAACGTATCCGCCAACTGGCCGTGCAAGCATCGACCGGCACGCTGTCGTCGAGCGACCAGGCAGCACTGCAGCAAGAAGTTTCGGCGCAGATCTCGGAAGTCAACCGTATCGCGTCGCAAACGACGTACAACGGCACGAACATTCTGGACGGCTCGGCAGGTAACGTGACGTTCCAGGTCGGCGCGAACGTTGGCCAGACCATCAGCCTGAACCTGACCCAGTCGATGTCGGCTGCGAAGATCGGCGGCGGCCTGGTGCAAAAGGGTCAAACGGTCGGCACGGTGGCGGTTTCGACGGACGCAGCCGGCGTGTACACGGCGACGGGTGCGGCAATCACGTCGGTCAACGTTCTGTCGGACGGCAACGGCGGCTTCACGTTCACCGACCAGAACAACCAGGCCCTGTCGGCAACCGCAGTCAGCGCAATCTTCAGCTCGGGCGCGACCACGGGTTCGGGCACTGCGATCACGACCCTGACGCTCAGCTCGACGCTCGCAACGTCGATGGGCACCACGGCAGCGAACGCAGCAACGGCAGCAGTTGCTCAGATCAACGCAATCAACGCGCCGCCGACCGTTTCGAACCTGAACATCAGCACGGTGACTGGCGCGAACGAAGCAATGGTCTCCATCGACAACGCACTGCAGACGGTTAATAACCTGCAAGCGGCGCTGGGTGCCGCACAAAACCGCTTCACGGCAATCGCTACGTCGCAGCAAGCTGAATCGACCGACCTGTCGTCGGCACAATCGCAAATCACGGACGCCAACTTCGCGCAAGAAACGGCGAACCTGAGCAAGGCGCAAGTGCTGCAACAAGCAGGTATCTCGGTGTTGGCGCAAGCTAACTCGAACCCGCAGCAAGTTCTGAAGCTCCTGCAGTAAGAGCTGACGCAGTAACGGCGATGCGCCACGCGCGAGTGCGGCGCATCGCCGGGTTCCAGACAACGGGAGGCTCGCCTCCCGCTGTGCATTCCAATCACGAAGTGATGTAGCATCGCGCACCACCCAATACAGATTTCCAGACGCCCGGAGCCTCTGCAATGTCCTCGATCTCGACCACGTCTACTGCGGCATCGACCGCCGCTGCCAATGCCGCGCTGCAATCGGCCGCGCAATCGATCATCAGCGGCTCGACCGGCAACACGTCGATGGACGTAGGGACGCTCGTCACGGCACTCGTGAACGCGAAGACCGCGGGACAAGCCGCCGCTCTGACGGCGCAACAAACCACCGACAACACGCAGGTGTCCGCATACGGCGCACTGACCGCCGCGCTGGACGCGCTGCAGTCGGGCATCGCGGGCCTCACCAACGGCTCCACGCTGTCGACCTTCTCGGCCACCGCGAGCGGCACCGGATTGACGGCCACCGCAGGCTCGGGCGCCGTCGCCGGCAGCTACTCGATCGGTGTTACGCAGATCGCCAGCTCGCAGGCGTTGTCCTCGGCAGCCTTCGGCGCGACGACGCAGCTGGGCACCGGCACGATGACGATCTCGATCGGCAGCCAGTCGATGAACATCAACGTCGACAGCACCAACAACACGCTCTCCGGCATCGCCGCTGCGATCAACTCCGGCACCGGCAACCCCGGCGTGACGGCGACCATCGTGACCGGTTCGGACGGCGCCCACCTGGTGCTGCGCGCGGCGAACACCGGCGCCGCCAACGTCATCAACGTCTCGGTCAACGCCACTACCGACAACGGTCTGTCGAGCCTTGGCGTGACCTCGACCGCGAGCACCACAGGCGGTCAATCGTCCTTCACGTCGGCGAATTCGAGCAACGCCTGGACGCAAAGCTCGTATGCCCAGGATGCGGAATTCACGATCGGCGGAATCGCCGCGAGCAGCGCGACCAACGCGGTGACCACCGCCATTTCCGGCGTCACACTGAACCTGTCGGCGGCGGCCGCCGGTTCGACGCAAACCTTGACCGTCGCGGCGGACACCACGGCGGAAAGCACCGCGATCAACAATTTCGTCAGCCTCTACAACACCGTCGTCACGACGATGGCGACGCTCACGTCATTTAACTCCTCGTCCTCATCGCAAGGCCCGCTGCTGGGCGACTCGACACTGCAGACGATCAAGAACACGCTGGCCACGATCGTAGGCGGCGCGGTCGGCTCGGGCACCACGGGCAGCACGCTGGCGGCGATCGGCATTACGCTGAAGGACGATCCGGCCGACGGCACGATGGTGGTCAATAACACTACGCTGAGCGCCGCGCTGACGAGCAGTCCGGCGACAGTCGCCTCGCTCTTCAACTCGACCAACGGCATTGCCGAGCAGTTGAGCAGCAGCATCACCAATTTCACGCAGACCGGCGGCCTGATCGATACGCGCACCAGTGCGTTGAATACCGATCTGCAGAGCATCACCACGCAGCAAAGCGCGCTGGCGGACTACACTGCGCAACTGACGAGCCAGTATCAGGCGCAGTTCACCGCGCTCGACACGCTGATGGCGACAATGAACAACAATTCCCAGTACCTGACCGCGCTGTTCGGCGGCGCCAACAGCGCCGGCGCGCTGGCGTCGGCCAACAACGCCTGAGCCCATGGACCCGATCGAAATGAACCAGACCGAACTGATCGAACGGCTGCTGTCGATGACCCGGGAAATCGAGCAGGCCGCCTCGCTCGCCGACTGGCCGGAAGCGGCCCGTCTGACCGAAATGCGTTCGCCGTTGCTGATGTCGCTGTCCGCGGATCAGGAACCGGCCGCGCTGGAGATGATCCGCCGGATTCAGGCCATCGACGAAGCACTGCTCGCCGACGCGGAAACCACCCAGAACGAATTGCACGCCGAGTTCGAAGCTGCGATGGGGCGCACCAAAGCCGCTGGCGAATATCAGCGGATGGCACGGTTGTAAGCGAACTGGCGGTACGGCCTCCCTCCGGCCGCACCACGCAAGGCGCAGCGCGGAACCTGACTCTGGATCGGCTCCGCGGCATCGAATGGAAGTACCGAACAATAAGAACTACGCGCTGAAGTCAGGGCGCGCTCGTTCCCTCGGCCCGCCTCGTGCGGGCTTTTTTCATGGCGTTCGGCCTTCCGCCGCCGCGCCCCATGCGCTAAACAGGCGGCCTTTTCACCGTCATCTCCGCGCATCGGAAACGCCCTCTCCGTCGCACAATTTCCGTCATAGACCATTCTGCGCTGAGACCATGACTCTCCTCCACGAGCAGCCGACGGCTGAACCCTTGACGCCCGAACAGCAACTCGAGCAAGACATCGCTCTGGTTTTGCAGACCGCGTTGGCGCATCACCACAAGGAGGAGTTCGACGACGCCGAAGCGCTATACAAGGCGATCCTCGACGCCCGACCCGCCCACACCGACGTGCTGTACAACCTCGGCGTGCTGTACGTGCAACGCAAACAACCGGCCGACGCGCTGCCGTATCTCGAAGCCGCATTGGGCGGCGCGCCGGATAACGGTCAGTTCTGGGTCGCCTACATCAATGCGCTAATCGATGCAGAGCAGATCCCGGCTGCATGGCTTGCGCTCGAAATGGGCCAGCAACGAGGGTTGAAGGGACCGGCGGTCAACGGTTTGATCACGCGCATGGCGTATGACGGCACGCAGCTCTCGACCGCCGCCGTAGCGCCGAAGGTGCAGCCTTCCATTACCGCGGAAAGCGCTGGGACCCGCGCCGCCGGATCAGCCAACAACAAGCCCGTAGCAGCGATCGATACACGCCGCCCGAACCCGCAGGAACTGAATCGCTTCGCCTCGCTGTTCAAAAAAGGCCAGCTGCCACAGGCGATCAAACTCGCGCGTGATCTGACCGAGCGGTTTCCCGCGCACGGACAATCATGGCGTTCGCTCGGCATTGCATTGCATCGCGCCGGGCACTACGTCGAGGCGATCGAACCGTTCAGGACGGCGATTTCACTGGGAAGCGACGACGCCGAAGCACGCAATACACTCGCCGACCTGCTTCGCCTGACCGCCAACCCGGCCGCCGCGGAAGTCGAGTCCAGAAAACTGCTTGAGCTGAATCCCAACTATTCAGAAGGTCATCGCGTGTTGGGCCTCATCCTCGCTGCCCGCGGAAGGTACCGTGAAGCGATCGCCTCATGCAGACGAGCGGTCGAACTGACGCCCCAGCACGGCGAATCGCACGGCACACTGGGCGTGGTATTGCTGGAACACGGCGCCTCGCAGGAAGCGACTCCGTCGTTTCGTCGCGCACTGGAACTTGAGCCGAAAAACTCGCTGACGCGCAGCAATCTCCTGTTCTGTCTCGCGCACGATCCCAACGTTGATACCGAAGAGATCTACGCCGAACATCGAAAGTTTGCCCAAATTCATGAAGCGCCTATGCGCTCCAAATGGCCGAAGCACAATAATAGCCGCACGCCGGGGCGGCGCCTTCAGATCGGTATCGTCTCGGGCGACCTGTTCCGGCACGCCGTCGCTTCATATCTGATGCCGGTCATGGAACCGCTCGCGAACGACGAGAGCCTGACGCTCCATATGTACTACAACCACGTGATCGAGGACGACTATACGCTGCGATTGCATAGCCAGGCGGATCACTGGAACATGGTCGCTGGCATGAGCGATGAGCAACTTGCGGCCAGGATTCGCGCCGACAATATCGATATTCTGATCGACCTGAGTGGCCACACGGGCCGCAACCGGCTTCAGGCGTTGACACGCAAGCCCGCACCGATTCAGGCGAGCTGGATCGGCTACCCGGCGACCACCGGGCTCGACGCCATGGACTATTACCTCAGCGACCGCTTCTTCACACCGTTCGGCGACATCGAGCGCCAGTTCTCCGAGAAACTCGTGCACCTGGCCGCCATCGGGCCGTTCCATCCTGAGAAGAATGCGCCGCCAGTCAACATTCTGCCGGCGATGCACAACGGCTATATCACTTTCGGCAGTTTCAACCGTCTGAACAAGTTGCGCGCCGACGTGATCGCCGTGTGGGCGAAGCTGCTGCGCGCACTGCCCACCTCGCGGATGGTGCTCGGCTCGATGAGCGGTGAGGAGGGTGACGAAACGCTGATCGACTGGTTCGTGCAGGAAGGTATTTCGCGCGACCGGCTCAGCTTCCGCCCGCGCTCGACGGTGCCCGTCTACCTGCAACAGCATTTCCAGGTGGACATCTGTCTCGACACTTTTCCCTACACCGGATCGACAACGGTCCTGAATTCCCTGTGGATGGGTGTGCCCACCCTGACGATCGCCGGTCAGACAATGGCCAGCCGCGCAGCAGCCGCATGGTTGAGTCACACCGGCCTCGAAAACTTCGTGGCCACCGACGCGGATGATTTCGTCACCCGGGGTGTAGCCCTGGCCTCGGACATACCGGCGCTCGCGGCGCTACGCACGGGGTTGCGCGAGCGTTGCAGAGCGTCAGCGGTGTTTCAACCGGAAGTGGTCGCGGCAAGCCTCTCGCGAGCGCTCCATGTGATGTGGCAGCGCTGGCGCGACGGTCTGCCGCCCGTGGCCTTCAGTGTGGACGATGCGCAAACGGCAGACCGCAGCCCGGTTCAAACCGCCTGACGATACCCATCCGCGACCCGGACTAAAAATTAGCAGCGAGGAAACCATGGGCTCAAGCGCTCCTCTTCGTGCGATCACGTCACTGGACGACGAACGCATCTATGTGACTCAGCCGCATCTGCCGCCGCTGGCCGAGTTCCTGCCGTACCTCGAAAAAATCTGGAACAGCAAGACGCTGACCAACGGCGGTCCGTTCCATCAGCAACTCGAGAAAGCGCTCTGCGAGTATCTGGGCGTGGAGCATCTGGCGCTATTCGCGAACGGTACGCTCGCGCTCGTGACTGCGCTGCAAGCCCTGCGCATCAACGGCGAAGTCATTACCACGCCCTATTCGTTCGCCGCCACCGCGCATTCGCTGCTCTGGAACGGCATCAAGCCGGTTTTCGTGGACGTCGACCCCGACACGCTCAATCTGGATCCGGAAAAGATCGAAGCGGCGATCACGCCGCAAACCACCGCGATCATGCCGGTGCATTGCTACGGCCACCCGTGCGACGTGAAAGCGATCCAGAAGATCGCCGACAACTACAACCTCAAGGTCATCTACGACGCCGCGCACGCGTTCGGTGTGCAGACCGAAGAGGGCAGCGTGCTCAAGCATGGCGATCTGTCGATCGTCAGTTTCCACGCCACCAAGGTCTTCAATACGTTTGAGGGCGGAGCGATCATCTGCCCGGATGCGAAGACGAAGCAGCGCATCGATCATCTGAAGAACTTCGGTTTCGTGGATGAAGTGACAGTCGTGGCGGCCGGCATCAACGGCAAGATGAGCGAAATCAATGCCGCATTCGGGCTTCTGCAACTGCAACACGTTGACAATGCATTGGCAAAACGCAAGACGATCGACGCGCAGTATCGCGAGCTGCTGGCCGATGTATCCGGCATCCGCTGCCTGTCGGACGCAGGCGAAAAAGTCGCGAATTACGCTTACTTTCCCGTCCAGGTCGAAGACCACTTTCCGATCAGCCGCGACGCACTCTACGAGCGCCTGAAGGAACATGGTATCTATGCGCGCCGTTACTTCTATCCGCTGATTTCCGAGTTTCCGATGTATCGTGGCCTGCCGTCCTCGCACAAGGACAACCTCAGTGCGGCCAGCGCGGCGTCGAAACGGATCCTGTGCCTGCCAATCTATCCCGATCTGAACCCGGTGCACGTTGAACGCATTGTCAGCATCATTGCCGGCATTCAATGAATTGAGCCGGTCTTAAAAGCGGAACGTGGACCATGCAGAACATCGTGCTTGTCGGGTCTTCCGGCCACGCCAAAGTCGTTATCGACATTGTCGAAAAGCAGGGGTCCTACCGGATTGCCGGCCTCATCGACGCCTTTCGCAAGGTGGGCGAAACAACGCTCGGCTATCCGGTGCTGGGTGGCGAATCCGATCTTGCGCGCCTTGCCATGGAACATGATCTGAAAGGCGTGGTCATCGCGATCGGGGATAACAGCGTTCGCGCGAACGTAGCCGCCAAGGTAGCCGCTGCCTGTCCGCACCTGCCGTTCGTTAGCGCGGTCCACCCAGCGGCCAGCGTCGGCAAAGGGACCCTCATCGGCGCCGGTACGGTCGTCATGGCGGCCGCGGTGATCAACGCCGATTGCCGCGTGGGCCGGTTCTGCATCGTGAACACGAAGGCATCGCTCGATCACGATTGCATCATGGAGGATTTTTCGAGCCTGGCGCCCGGCGTGACTACCGGCGGCAATTGCCGCATCGGTAGCCACGCCGCGGTGAGCATTGGCGCTGTGCTGCGCCATGGCATCACGATTGGCGAACACAGCGTGGTGGGCGCAGGATCGATTGTGATGAAACCGGTCGAGCCTTTTTCAGTGACGTACGGCAACCCCGCGAAGAAAGTCCGGGATCGCCAGCAGGGCGACAAGTATCTTTAAGCAGGCTCAGCCGCCACCGCATCACCTCCGGAACCGCCCACCCCCGCCGCCGAAATGCCGCTGTGGCTGAAACTGCCCACTCGCGCGCGCATTTCCAAGGTCATGCCCCTGCCTGAGCGAATCGAGCCGCTGGGTCTGGCTCGCGTTCGGCTGCACGGGCTGCCAGCCGTCGGCGCCGTGCTGCTCCCAGCCGCCGCCTTGCTGGTGCCGGTAGACGTTGCCGTCGCTGCCTGCATAGACATTGCCGTTATTCCACGCGACGGCCTTGCCCGTGTCCTTGTTGCCCACAATGCCCTTCGTGCCCGCCTGATGATCGCCTGAATACGCATTGCCGGTCACACCCGCCTCAGCCGCGCCGTAGCGCCCCGTCTGCGCGTTGTAGCCGGCGCGTTGCCGACCCGCCGCATAATCGCCGGTGGCTTCGTTGCCCGCCACACCGCCGCGCGCCGCGCCGCTGCGTCCTGTCGACGGATTGCTGAACGAGCCTTGCCGTCCCGCAGCGAAGTTGCCGTTGTAGGCGTTCTCGACCGCGCCGCGGCTCGCCTGGAAGTGACCACCGGTGTACGGATTGAAGCCCGACGCCGCCGTGCCGGCCCAGCTATTGCCGGTCCAGCCGTTCCAGCCGCTCGCGTGGGTCACGGTGCCCTGCCCCCAGCGGCCGTAGATATTGGCCTGGTTGACGTTCGCGTATTGCCAGCTCCACGGGCCACCGCCCCAATACGGTCCCCAGTACGGCGACGGCGCGCCCCACGTGGCGCCGATCGCAAAGCCGAAGGCGAAGCCCACCGTGGTGCCGAGCGCGAAGCCCGCGCCGTAGCCGTAGGTGGCCGGATAGCCGTAGTAGACCTCGCCGACATAGGGCGGATAAACATAGCCCGTGCCGTACACGACGGTCCCGTCAGCATTGACGACCACGCCCATGTAGCCCGGCGTGTAACCGACCACCACCGTATCGGGCGTTGCCGAATAAACGTGAACGTAGGTGACGTAATGCACGGGCGACGCCGCCGGAATCGAATAGATCGCGGCCGGCACGGTATCGGCGACACGCCACGGGCCACTTGCCGCGCTCGCGGTGAACCAGATTCCGTTGGCAACGGCGAAGAATTGCGAAGGCGCGGTCTGGATCACCGGTGTCGCTGTATTCACCGCATACGATAGCGACGTGCCCGCGATACCGACGAACTTCGGCGCACCGTCATAGACGACCTTCAAGGTCGTGGTCTTGCGCGATACGGTCGCCGTCTGCGGGATGGTTGCGGCAATCGCCGCCTCTTTTGCCTGCGGCGTGCCCGGCACCGAGACGAGCGCGTTCGCGTGCGGATCGTCGGCGGCGATCTTCGAAAAATCGGCGGGCAGGCTCTTGCCGTCGACAAAGGTCCACGGTCCGGAAAGGCTCACTGCGCTGAACCACCGGCCCGACAGCAGCAGGTAGTAATGACTGTCGCCCGGTTCGACGAAGAGCGCATGGTCGGCATTAGCGACGGACAGCAGATTCACGCCCTTCACCGGTTGCAATGCCGGTTTGCCGTTCGTCACAACCAGTTCGGCCGGTTGCGCGGCGACCACCACGTCCGGCGCCCGCGCGGGCTTCTTGCCGTCGGCGGGCAACATCGGATCGGACTTGAGATTGGTTTGCGCTTTGTTCGCCGCGGCAACCAGTTCATGCGGCGGCGTTGCGTTCAGATGCCATGGACCCTCGAGCGCGCTCGACTCGTACCAGTAGCCGGCGGCATTCAGATGCAGCGTGCCGCTCGTGTCTTTGAGCAGCATCGCTCGTGTGTTGATCAGACGTTGATAGTGCGTGTCGCCAAGCGCGCGCCAGTTTGCGTCGCCGTCGACCAGCACGAGCAGCGTGGGGCGTTCTGCAAAGATGATGTTAGGGACGTTGTTCTGCACCGCGAGGCCGGGCGCGCTGCCTTCGTGGGTGCTGGCATAACTGGCCTGCAGTTGTTCGAGCGAAGTGATGAGGCCGTCTTTGGGAATGCGCGCCTGCAAGGCTTCCTTCACGCCATCGGCTGCGGAGGGCGTGGTCGGCATGTCGACCTTGTCGAACACGATGTCGAGCAGTTGCACCGTCGAACTCGTCTTGTCGACTTCGGCGCGCGCGGTGAAATGCGCGACGCCGTAGTTCGGCGTGGCGCCCTTCGCGCCGACGGCGAACGCCGCCCGACCTTCGATCCGGTTGCCCTGCCACACTTCCACCTGCGGCTGATACAGCTCGATGCGTTGCTGTGCGCTATCGAAGTCGCGCGGCCAGGCGGTCGGCACGGGTTGCACAGCGGCAGCGGCGAGCGCTTGCCCAGGCGTCGCGAGTGTCACCGCAAGCGACGTGCAGACGCCCGCGAGCAACACCAGGGATCGCTTCATCGTGAATTTCATGGTGCTTGGTTCCTTCAACACGAACATCGGAAACACGTACGCGGCAATCAGCGCTTGTACCCTGGTTGAAGCCCGCTGCCGCATCCTTTGTGCGAACTCAACCGCACGGGTTAATTCTCGTCAGCGCCAGGCGCTGCCCACCTGCACATAAAAAGCGTTCTGCCCCGGCCCGTGCGCAACGTCGATCCCCATCGACAATCCGAGCTTGCGAGCGATCAGATAGCGAAACCCTGTACCAAAGCCGAACGCGGTCGGCGCCTCCGAAAACGAATGCAGACGGCCATAGGCTCTGCCAACCCCGCCGAAGCCGAGCAGCGCCCAGCGCGGCGTGACGTTCCAGCGGATCTCGGCTTCGGCCGTCAGCTGGTTGCTGTCCTGGAACTTCGCATCGGACACGCCACGCAGCGACACATACGGCTGCGCAAAAAACGGAATGTTTCCCTGCGAGAAACCGGTGTCGGCCCGCAGGCCGAGCACCCAGCTCTTCGACAGCGGAATCCACTGATAGCCGCGCGCCGTCTGTTCCTGAAAGTTGGTGGAACTGCCAAGCCCGCCGCGCGCGAGGTCCGCTTCGAGTTCCGCATAGGTACCGCTCGACGGATAGAACATGTTGTCGCGCGTGTCGTAGTCGACCACTACGCCGGCCTTGGCAACGCGCTGGTCTTTCTCGAACTCGCGAATCCCCTGCGGAATCGTTCCGCTAAAGCGCGTGCGGGCATCGAAGAAGGTATAGCGCGGACCAACATACCAATGGCTATCGCCGATCCGGAACAACACCTGCTGCACGAGCGCGATGCCATCGAGCTGGTACGCGCGCGGCTGGTTGCGGATGCCGTAGTAGTTCAGATGCAATCCCACTTTGCCGACTACGCCGAGATAGCGGATGTGATCGTCGTCCCAGGTGTGGAAGTGCATCAGTCCCACGCCCCAGCTATGCGTGCCGGTCGCGAAGCCGCCGAGGCCGGTGACGTTCGGCGGCGCCTTGGCGTCGTCGGGTGCATCCGCGCTTTTCTTCGGCATCGTGAAATAGAGGAGGCCCAGACCCAGACCGTAACCGACTGCGGGCTCGGTGATGAGCGTCGGCACAGGCAAGACGCCGCGATGCGTCAGCAGCAGATCGCTCAGGTCGAATGCGCCGTCTTCGGGATCAGTGAATTTCGACGCCGCATGAGCATGGGCCGACATCAGCAGCAACGCTGCAGCCGCTGCCGCGGTGCGTCTTACACGGCGGCGGTTCTTATCGGCCTCGATCGACAAGGCTGCGCTGACGCGCAACGGTGCACACCGGGCATGACGGATCAGCAAACGCACGCTCCGTTACTTGAAGGTGGCGCTGACCGACAACTCCACCGCATTGCCTTTAGGCCGGTTGCTGACGTTGAACTCGTTCACCCAACGCAACGACGCCGACACCGGCGTTTTCTGAAGCTTGCCCGACCACGTGACCATTGGCCCGAGACCCACGGAATGCCCCTGATTTCCGCCGGTGACATCGGCAAGACCACCGCTGTCATGACCGAGTTGCTGGATATAACCGCCCACGACGCCCACGCCCCAGCCGCCGAAGCGTTTAAGCGCGAGCACATCGAGCACGCTGACCGGTGCGTTGTGATAGTGGGTATCGCTGTTGGCCGTGTAGAACCCGATGCCGTAGTTCACGGACAACTCGATTTCTTCTTTCGGGAACAGCTTCGTATAGGCGACCGTCGGCATGAAGGTCCACGTGTTCTGTCCGGCATTGGCGAGCCGGCTGGTGGAATAAGCACCGGTCGGCGCATAGATCTGTACGCTGAGCGCGATGTGATCGGTCTTGGTCAGGTGATAACCCGCGACGATCGGCGTAAAGAACAGATCGGCGAACTGGGTGTTATGGTCGTTCGGCAAACGGCCGTGGAACGATGAGATGTCGGTGTACTGGAACGGCACGCCGAACGATGAGGCGAAATTCCAGCCGCCCGCGGTGATCCCCCACGTCTTCACCGCGTTGGCGATGGTGTACACGGCGGTTACGTCTACACCCGCGGTAATCTGCCCGGCGATCGGAATGGTCTTGCTCGCGCCTAACGAGCCTTCGTAGTAGATGGTGGTAGCCGACACGATCCAGTCGTCGGTAGGCGGCACGACACCGGCGTATGGCGTGACCTGCATACCGGTAATCGGCCGGCCGATGCCACCTTCAGTCGCCCATCCTTGTTGGGAGACAACCAGGCCTGCGGTGGTCAGAAGCGCACCCGCGCCCCACCTGGCGAGTGACCGGTTTGCGGACAAATGATTGCGGCGACTCATAGTCATCCTCACGAAAATAAGTTTCCGCATTCTCACTCTGCGGACGAGGCTGTAGACGACGTGCGGCCACAAGCCACAGCGATGCGCGACGAGGCGATTCTCACGGCTGGCGCACGATCGGCGGTGGCGTCCAGCTGCCGTCAAGCGCCGGCTGCTGCGGCCAGTAGGCGCGCACATACAGCGAGAACGCTTCGTTGGCCGGCGCCGGCAGCCAGTTGGCGAGTTTGTCGTCGCCGGGGCTCGTGCTCTGTACATACAGCGTCAGCGAGCCGTCGGCATTGAACTTCAGGTCCTTGTTCTTGGTGCCGAGCGAGTAGCGGTTTTGCGCGTTCGGCGAGAAGAAGTGATGCGCGTTGTACAGGGTCAGCGACCAGAATCCTTTGACCGGCGGCAATCTGTCTTTCGCGAACGTCACCGTGTAATTCGCATTTCCGTCGAGACGTTGACCGGATGCGTCGGCATCGGCATAGAAATACTTGGTCTCGTTTGGCTTGTTGACGAAGATGTTCGACTTCGCCACCGCCGTACGCGTGAAGTAGTCCGTGCCGAACGCAGCGCCGTTGCTGATGGTGTTCCAGTTGGCGGGCAGCTGTTTGCCGAAGGTGTTGAAGTTGAATAGTGGCGTGACCAGATCCGCCTCGGCCTTCACTGCTTCTTCGACGATCGCGGTCTTGATCGCCGGATCTTTCCGCGCCGCCGCGATCAGCGCGCGCGCCTGCGCATAGAGCGCTTCTTCGCCGGGTTGCGGCGGCGTCTCGTCGAGTACTGTGGGCAGTTCATCCCAGAACCGGTTTGGATCGACCCACTTGATCTCTTCGGCGTTGCCGCCCGCGGCGGCACCGGCCGAACCGAAACTCGGCGACTTCGACCAGTCGGTCTCCTTGACCTTGCCGTCGTACTCTGCGAGCGGATACAGGCCCACCTTGGCGAGCACCGGCTGCACGGCCGCGCGATCTTCAGCCGTGTCGTCCATGAAAACGCGCGGGATGAAGCTGCCGACGCCGGTCGGCGAGCGGAACAACTGGCGGATGCCCTTCGGCACCTGACCGTGCCAGTCAGGCCCGGCTAACAGATAGAAGCCCGGACGCGTGCCGTACATCTTGCCGAGACTCGCGAACCCGTCGGTACGCAGATCGACCGCCTGATAGACCCAGAAGCGTTTGCCGAAATCGGGCACCTGCACGACCACCGGGGTCTGGTTCAGATCGAGAATCGCGGAGCCGTAGACCACGTCCTGATTCGGACACGCGACAAAGCGCTCCTGCGGCTGGATATAGTCGCGCAGCATCGACAGATGGTTGGGCGGGGCGACCGGCACGACGCCGCCATTCAGGCCCGGCTGCGGCACCTGCCTCATCGCCAGCAAGCGGCCGTAGACGTTCACCATCGGCCACGCCCAGAAGTAGGTCTGCCGCGCGACCAGCCGCGCGTACTGGTCGGAGATCGCATAGCCCGCTACCGGACCCGGCACCGACGCTGCTGCGCTGGCATTGGCATGGGCCGGCTGACCCTGCGGTGTCTTCGCCAGAATCGGCGCGGCGACCGACGCCAGTACGGCTGCCGTCACCCATGTTGCTGCTTTCTTGTTCATATCGTTCTCAGGTTCGTCCATGCGCGGCCTAGCGCTTTTGCGACGCTGGCTGGTCCCCGGCACCGTCGAGCACGGTCCGGCCAGAGCCATAGAGCCGCTCGACGGGGTCGTACACGCCTCGGGACACGGGCGGCCAGGTCGATGTCATGTGTGCTTTCTCTCAGGTGGCGGTCTATTTGCCGAACGTCATATTCAAGCCCGCGAAGATCGTGAACTTCGGCACGCCGGCACCGGAATGGGCGACGGAGTACTGCGGTTCGATAAACGCGTTGTAGATGGTCGAGCCGCCCTTCCAAGCCTTGCCGGCACCAAGGCCGACCGGAATGTAATAGCTGCCGTGCTGCAAATCGAAAGTCCAGATTCCGGTCGAGCGGATGTACCAGCCGCCCGGCAGGTTGAAGATGCCGAACGGCTGCGCGGTAAGCGATTGCGTGGTGGGCCGGCTGCTTTGCCCCGCGAACGAGTGTTGCCATTGCACCAGCGCGCCGAGCAGCCGCGCCTTGGTCGCACTGACCGCGACCGCGGCAAGACCAGCCTGCCACTTGCCGGTGCCGAGGCTCGGGTCGGTGGCCGTCGGCATGGTCACGAGCGGGCCCACGCCAACCTGCACGTCGCCTTCGGACAGCAGGAAAATGTCGAACAGGTTCAGGTCGCCGAGACCGGTGTTATAGCCGCCGCTTGGGTCAGGCCGCGTGCTGACCGGCACCGTGGCGCGAAAAATTTGCGGCACGCCGATCAGGCTGTTCGGGCCGATCGGTACGGTGGGGCGCAGCAGCAGGTCGTTCGTGTGCGCGCTCGCGCCGAACACGCTCGGCGTGTAGTAATTCTGGATGTTGAATGAAGCAGCCAGGTTCAGCGGGTTATTACTTTTATTGGCATCGTCAGCGGAAGCCTGGGCGAACGCAGGCGACAGCAGCACCGAGGCGGCATATAGCGCTGCCGCCAAAATCACGCATTTACAACGCATCGCGCACCTCGTCTATGGGCACTTCTTATAGGCGAACGTATTCCCCATTGCCAAAGCAAATGAATTCAGGAAATAGCATTCGTATTTCTTGATTTAACTCACATTAATCGCGGAAGCGAGTTCGCCCGCCCGGCAGCCACGTGCAGCCGGGAAATGCGCAGAACAGAAAGACGCGCAGTTAAATAGCGCTAAACCTTGCGAGCAGACTGGGAAGACAACACGGCCGGACACAGGGATTGCATGGACGCTCCTCTCAGACCCAAGAACGCCGCACCGAACAAAGCATGCGGAAGATAAAAGGTTCACTACGCGTGAGCTTGTGGCGGAATGGTAGCAAACGTTTCAGGAGATTACAGAGATAAATTTGTAACACGATCGAAAGCTCAGGAATTTTCCGCCCGCCTTAGGTTTTTATAGCCATTCCAATTGCATATTTCTGATATGGCCTTGCCAGTTTTTTTACCCGGTTCATATGAATCCACATGACGGCATCTGCTATCGCGCATTGCCGGCATCGAGGCAGCCGCGTTAAAAAGCAACAGAATGGGCTGCAACAATCACCGCACCCCATTAGACTGGCGCTCGCTTTAGCTTCGACCCACCGCTTTTGATGAGGCTTTCATGATTCGTACGATGCACCGGTACTGGATTGCTTTGACCGTTGTGATTCTTTCAGCTTGCACTGTTACGCCGCGTCACGACGCGGGCGGGTCGCAAGCCGCCGCATCGGCCGCCACGGCGCTGCCGTCATGGAACGACACCGCGACCCGACGCTCGATTGTCGATTTCGTCACGCTGGTCACCACGCCCGAGTCGAAGGACTTCATTGCGCGTGCTGACCGGGTTGCCGTGTTCGACAACGACGGCACGTTGTGGCCGGAGCAACCTGCCTCGGTGCAACTGGTGTTCGCGCTGCAACGGGTGAAAACGGTGGCCGGGCGGCATCCGGAATGGAAGCGGCAGGAACCCTTCCGCTCGATTCTGAGAGGCAACCTGAAGAGCATCGCGGGGAGCGGCGATGCCGGCTCGATGAGGGTGCTGGCGGCCGCGCATGCCGGCATGACCAGCGATCAATTCGCCGCGCTCGTCCACGAATGGTTCGACTCCGCGAGTGACCCGCGCTTTAACCGCCCGTACGCCGAGCTCGCTTATCAGCCAATGCTCGAATTGCTCGCCTACCTGCGCGCCAATGGCTTCAGGACCTATCTGGTGACGGGCAGCGATGTCGAGTTCGTCCGCGACCTGGCGCAGCGTGTGTACGGCATTCCGCCTGAGCAGGTGATCGGCAGCACCGTCAAATACAAGTATGGCCAGACGAACGGCGCCGTCACGCTGACCCGGCTTGCGCAGGTCGACAATCTGCTCGACGGTGCCGCCAAGCCGCTCGCCATCGACCGCGTGATCGGCAGGCGCCCTGTGATCGCGTTCGGCAACGCCGACGGCGACGTGCCAATGCTCGAATGGACCGCCGCCGGCGACGGTCCGCGCCTCGCGGCACTGCTGCATCACACCGATGGTGAGCGGGAGTACGCGTACGACCGCTCGGCGAAAAGCGGCAAGCTCGATAAGGGTTTGGACGAAGCCGGCGCGAAAGGCTGGCTCGTCGTCGATATGAAGGATGACTGGAAGACGGTGTTCAAGGCGGATAGCACGGCTACGGCTGCGGCTTCCTCTAATTAGGCACGGCAATGTGGCCGGAGACGCGGTCGCACGTTGAGATTGCCGCACGCTCGCGCCCCCGCCTTGGGACGCGCAAGCGAGCGCGGCCGCGCCGCTAAGGTCGGTCGACGTCTATGACCGCAGTGAGGCTCCGCAGGGCAGCCATTTTGGATGCGACTTTTGGGGCTATGCGACCGCGGGCTTTGGGGCGGGATTCCTTGGCTTTTTGCGGACGCAAATTTCCCGCAACGCCTTAGCTGACGAGGGATTTCAGGACTTCAGGGGAATTCAGAGGAACATCAGATGGCGCGCCCGGCTGGGATCGAACCAGCAACCCCTGCCTTCGGAGGGCAGTACTCTATCCATTGAGCTACGGGCGCTTCAACACGAAAGCGCGGCAACCTGAACAGGAGCGACGCCAAAGCGAGACCGAAAGGATACCCGGTTTCGGCCCAACCGTCCACCGGACGGCCTATATGGCGGGATTGGGCGGCTTCGGCCCGCCATCCAGGCGCCGCCGGCCACGCTCCGCGATGCGGGTAAACGCCTGCTGAACACCGCGCCGAGCCCCTCGCCGCCGTCGAAATGTTCCGTCTATAATCGTCCGTGGCTGAATAAAGAACAAGAAGTTGCCGTCACGCTGTACCGCTCACATACCCACGGAGACGAGACAAGCATGAGCGAAGCACCACACGGAGCCCCAATCAAAACCCCCGGGCAGCTCATTGCCGCGATCATTGCCAGTTTTGCGGTACCGATCGTCATCATCGTTCTGCTGGTGATCTACGTCGATAATTCGACACGCACCGGCGCCGGGACAGACAGTCTTTCCGAAGCCGAAGTCAGCGCGCGCATCAAGCCGCTCGCGCAAGTCGACATTCGCGACGCCAATGCGCCACGCGTCTACAAGACCGGCGAAGAAGTCTACAAGGCCGTTTGCTCCGCCTGTCACGCGTCGGGTGCGGCAGGCGCGCCGAAATTCACCAATACCGCCGACTGGGCCCCGCGCATTTCGCAGGGCTTCGACACGCTGTGGCACACGGCGCTCACTGGCAAGGGCGCGATGCCCCCGCGCGGCGGCACCAGCCCGGACGACTACAGCGACTTCGAAATCGCCCGCGCGGTGGTGTACATGGCGAACAATTCCGGCGCGAGCTTCCCTGAACCGGCGCAGCCGGCCGCGGGTGCGGCGGCCGCCGCTTCTGGTGCCGCTGCCGCAGCGCCGGCGGGCGCTTCGGATGCCGGCGCTGCTCAAGCTGCCGCCGCATTGGCCGCTATGGCAAGCGTGCCGCAAGCCGCTGCGCCGGCAGCCGGCGCTGCACAAAGCGCGGACGCCTCGCAAGCCGGCAAGGCGCTGTACCAGCAGGTTTGCCAGGCATGTCACGCGGCCGGCGTGCTGAACGCACCAAAGTTCGGCGACAAGGAAGCCTGGGCGCCGCGCCTGAAGGACCCAATGGACACCATCTACAACTACGCGCTGCATGGCAAGGGCGCGATGCCGCCCAAAGGCGGCTCGAATGCCTCGGATGCGGACGTGAAAGCCGCCGTCGACTACATGGTCAGCGCGGCGAAATAAGGCATCCGGCGGTTGCTGTAGAACAAAAAATCCCTGCATCGTGACGACACGAGCAGGGATTTTTTTAACGCGTTTCTCTCACGACGATACTCGGCCGGCGCAGATCAGATGCCAGCCGATGCCACCGCGGGATGCTTGAACGCTTCGACAAATGCCAACGCCGGCGTGCTGCGAGCGAGCGACGTGAAATGCGCGTGCAATTCGGCAGGCGCAAGCCATGGATAGCTCAGGCCGTCCTGCAATGCATCGAGCAAGGTGCCGTCGTCGGGCACGACATCCATGCGTGCAATGTGGATATGGAACCCCGTCACAGCCGGCGTCGCGTCGAAATTCCAACGGTACACGCCGTGGCCCACCCGCAATGCGCCGCTTGCCCGTTCGCGCATTATCACTAGCCAGGGCAGCGCGTCGATCGTGTCGCCTCGGACCGCGAGCGAATCGCACACGTAATAAGTGCGGCACTGCGTATATTGAGCGCCGAAATCAGTGACAAGCGTTTTCGCAATTGCATCGGTGCCGACAGTGCGCGCCGGAAACGCGATGTTCGACGTCGCGAGCGAAATGGTAAGCACGGCATCGGGAGCAAAGGCTTCGGCGATGCGCTCGACCCGCGTGTTGTCTTTCGCGTCGACGTAGGTTTCGAGAGCGCGGCGATAGTGCGCGGGCGGCGGCGTGGGCATGCGAGCGATCTCCAATTGGCACCCGCTCGACATCCGGCCGACATCGAGTCAGCGGGCCGCACCACTGTAGCGTGCCTGCGCGGAAAACCGCGGATGCACCCGCCGCCCGCAAGGTCTTACTTCACGGCTTCTGCAACAGCGCCTTCAAACTCGCGAGCCGGTCTTTCGGCGACATCGGCGCCTCTTCCGGCGTCGGTGGCGGTGCATCGTCGAGCAGCATCTCGGGGATAAAGCGCGACGGCTCGCACACCACGGTTTCGCGCGCCCGCTTACGCTTCTTGCACCAGTTCAGATGCAGACTGCGCTGCGCCCGTGTGATCGCGACGTACATCAAACGCCGCTCTTCCTCGATGCGCGCGTCGTCGATCGGCTCGTCGTCCGGGCCACCACGGTGCGGCATGATGCCTTCTTCGACACCCACCAGAAACACGTGCGGATACTCCAGCCCCTTCGACGCGTGCACGGTCGAAAGCCGCACCGCGTCCGGATCTTCTTCGCGGCCTTCGAGCATCGACATCAGCGCGACGGTCTGGATCAGGCCGAGCAGATTCTTGCCGGTGTCGCCGAGGCCGTCGGCCGTGTCGTAGCCGGTAGCCTCACTGTTTTCCGAACCCTCCGGCTCGGCCTTGGTGCCTTTGCGCTTCAACCACTCCATGAACTCGAGCACGTTCTGCCACTTGGACTGCGCCTGACGTTCGTCGAACGCGTCGTACAGATAGGCTTCGTAGTGGATCGCGTCCATCAGCTCGTCGAGCAGCGGGCCGGCCGCATCCTTCTCGGCGCGGTCGGTGAGCCGCTGCATGAAGTCGCAGAACACGCGCATCGGTTCGATCTGACGCGGCGACAAGCGGGCTTCAATGCCGCCCATATAAACCGCTTCGAATAGCGACACTTTTGCCTGACCCGCAAACGAGCCGAGCGCTTCGAGCGTCGTATTGCCGACACCGCGGCGCGGCGTGGTGATCGCGCGGATGAACGCGGGGTCGTCGTTTGCGTTGGCGATCAGGCGCAAATACGCGCAGATGTCCTTGATCTCGGCTTTGTCGAAAAACGACTGCCCGCCCGACAGCACATACGGAATCCGTTCACGACGCAGCACCTGTTCGAAGATACGCGCCTGAAAGTTGCCGCGATACAGGATCGCGTAGTCGCGAAAATTCGCACGCCGCTCGAACTTGTGCGCGGACAGGCGAAACACCACAGATTCGGCCTCGTGCTCTTCGTCGTTGCAAGCCGTGACGGTGATCGTGTCGCCCATGCCGTGTTCGGACCACAGCTTCTTTTCGAACAGCTTCGGATTGTTCGCGATCACGTTGTTCGCGGCGGTGAGAATACGTACCGTCGAGCGGTAGTTCTGCTCGAGCTTGATCAGATGCAGCTTCGGAAAATCCTTGCTGAGCTGACCGAGATTTTCGAGCGTCGCGCCGCGCCAGCCGTAAATCGCCTGATCGTCGTCGCCGACCGCCGTGAACGCCGCGCGCCTGCCGGCCAGCAGTTTCACCAGTTCGTACTGACACGCATTGGTGTCCTGATACTCGTCGATCAATAGATAGCGCAGCTTGTTCTGCCAGCGGTCGCGCACCTGCTCGTTCTTTTCGAAGAGTTCGGCGGGCAGACGGATCAGGTCGTCGAAGTCGACCGCCTGATACGCATGCAGCGTCGCCACGTAATTGCGGTAGACGATCGCGGCCTGGTGTTCATCTTCATTCGCGGCAATCGCGATCGCCTGCTCCGGCATGATCATGCCGTTCTTCCACAGCGAAATGATCGACTGGATCTTGCGGATGAAGCCCTTGTCCGTCGAGCCGACCTGCTCCTGAATCATGCCGAAGCAATCGTCCGAATCCATGATCGAGAACTGCGGCTTCAAACCGACGTGTTCCGCTTCCTGCCGCAGAATCTGCACGCCGAGCGAGTGGAAGGTACAGACCGTCAACTGGTTGACGGGCACTTTGCGGCCTTCCTTGCCGGGCGTGGTGAGCGTCTTGCCCTCGAGCAGCTTGCCCACGCGCTCGCGCATTTCCAACGCGGCCTTGTTCGTGAACGTGACGGCGGCGATATGGCGCGGCTCGAAGCCCTTGGCCTCGATCAGGTGCGCGATTTTCTGCGTGATCACGCGCGTCTTGCCGCTGCCGGCGCCGGCGAGCACGAGACACGGACCGTCAAGATAACGGACCGCTTCATTTTGAGCGGGGTTCAGGCCTGCGGACATCGTCTGTGGATGGGTAATGCGGTTGAGGGCGCTTAGGTGCGGAATCGCGAGACCGAAGGCCCGGGGGCATGCTGCGCGGGGCCGGCGGCTGGAACGGCGCCGCTTGTGCCGCGGGGTTCCGGCTCGCCGCGCCTGCGCGCGAGAGCAGCGATGTTAACACGGATAAATGACGCGGATGAACGTGACAGACTGGAAATGGACGAGCAAAACCAGCGCGCTGCGTCCGACGGCCGGGTGGCGGCGGGATGGCGACCCCAACGCCATGCCGAGGCCTGGCTTGAACAGCCTGATGACAGATATCCCTGACAGGGGCCTGCGGCAACGCTGACAGTCCGTCTTCGAGACATGCCACAATTACAGTGTTGCGCGCCGTCGCCGCGGTGGCAAAACGGCGCGCCGTTTCTGCAGGAAGACACGCATGTCCGCATCGCTGAAGATTGGATTGATGGGTTACGGTTTTGCTGGCGCGACCTTTCATGCGCCGGTAATCGAGCACTGCGGGCGGGCGAGCGTCGCGGCCATCGCGACGAGCCACCCCGAGCGAGCACAGGCCGATTACCCGCACGCAAAGGTGGTGGCCGATCTCGACGCCCTGCTGGCGCTCGACGAAATCGACTGTATCGTCATCGCGACGCCCAATGACACGCATTTCGACCTGGCGCGCCGCACGCTGGAAGCGGGCAAGCACGTGGTGGTCGACAAGCCGGTCACGCTAAGCGCGGCGGATGCCCATACGCTCGCCAACATCGCACTCGCCCGCAGCAAGCGCTTCGTGCCCTTTCATAACCGCCGCTGGGACGGTGATTTTCTGACCGTCCGTGATCTGCTGGCCAGCAGGGAATTAGGGCGCATCACGCAATACGAATCGCATTTCGACCGCTTCCGCCCGGAAGTCAAGCAGCGTTGGCGCGAGGAAGCGTCGCGCGGCGGCGGCTTGCTGTTCGATCTCGGCCCGCACCTGATCGATCAGGCATTGGCATTGTTCGGCGCGCCGCAGACCGTGTTCGCGACGGTTCGCACGCACCGCGACCAGGCCAGCGCGCCCGACTATGTGCATATTCAACTTGGATACGGTGAGTTCGAGGTGGTACTGCATGCCAGCGCGTTGACCGCTCTGGCTGCGCCGAGGTTCACGATTCACGGCACGCAGGGAAGCTACGTGAAGTACGGTCTCGACACGCAGGAAGATCAGTTGAAAGCAGGCCTGCGGCCTGGCGACGAGGGATTCGGTGCCGGCAATGCGGCGGGCGTACTGCGCGTGCTCGAAGGCGGTCAGGAAGTGGAGCGGGAGGTGCCTACGCGCAATGGGGATTACGTCGGTTTCTATATTGCTTTGGCGGATGCCATCCAGAATGGCGTGAAATTTCCAGTCAGCGCTCAGGACGCAGTCGACGTGATGACGATCATCGAGCTTGCTGCCCGGAGTTCGGAAGAGGGAGTCCGGCTGCCGTTCGAGCGTATTCGCTGAGTTTTTTGCGTACGTTACAGGGCACTTACAAGGCACTTGCCTGCCTTTCGGATTGTCCGGCGGTGGCACGCGAACACCGCCGCCGTCCGGCGCAACACACCTGTCAATCCCGAAAGGAACATAACGTTACAAATAACCCTTTCTTCGCGGTCAGCGTAAATCGCCGGCAATCCGTTGCTACCCCAGTAGCACCAACACAAAACGACAACGACTTCTGGAGAGTCCATGCCCCGTATCGCCCGCGCAGTAGCAGCATGCGCATTGCTCAGCTCTCTCGCCGCCTGCGTGGTGGCGCCCCAGCAACCCGCGCCGGCGCCGCGCCCCAACCCGCAGCAGATCGCGGATGAGCGCCTCCATCAAGTCAATGGCCGCATCGACAACCTGAGCCGTCGCATTGACGCTCACGTCAACCAAGGCTATTACCCGCCCCCGCAAGGCGGCGCATTGCACCACCGTCTCGACGTGATCCGCCAGGAAGCGCACGATATGGCGGCGCAACACGGCGGTGGTCTGTCCAGCGACGAGCAGCGCGTGCTGAACCAGGAACTGGACAACGCGGCACACGCCATCGGCGAATAATCGCGCCGGTTCAGGCACTGAAGCAAAGAAGCGCGGGCATTGCGTCCCGCGCTTTTTTTTGACCTCGACGAACCCGCAGGGCCGTCCCCCGTGCCCGTTGCGGGCCTTTATTTGACAAGCCCCCGGCCCTCGCGTACATTCGCCGCACGCGTCGGGAGAGCGTGCTGGCCGCAGAAATTCGCAGGCCGCGCCGCCGAAGGGGCACACCCACAAACTCTCAGGCAAAAGGACCGGCCGCGTCGAAAAACCCGCGTCAATGCAGCATCGAGACATCGGTTTTTCGCACTCTGGAGAGCGGCAGTAGCCGTCTGCATCGTTTATAGCGGTGCGGATTCCGGCAAGCTGCCCACCGAAGGGGCGCGCGTTTCACCGTAGCGATCACGGCTTCACATCGCACGGCAGCGCAATCTCTCAGGTATCGAGGACAGAGGGGTCATGCAACGCAAACCGCTCGCAGCCGGCAGGCCGCGAGGCGTAGCGCCGCATGGCCTTTTTGTTTCGCGAGACGCCCGAGGCCCCATGACCGAACTTAAACACACCCCGCTCAACGCCACCCATCGTGCGCTCAACGCCCGCATGGTCGATTTCGGCGGCTGGGACATGCCCGTCAATTACGGCTCGCAGATCGACGAACACCGCGCCGTGCGTACCGACGCCGGCATGTTCGACGTCTCGCACATGTGCGTCGTCGATTTCACCGGTGAGCGCGTACGCGCCTTCTTCGAATACGCGCTGGCCAATAACGTCGCCAAGCTGCAAACGCCGGGCCGCGCGCTCTACTCCTGTCTGCTCAACCCGAATGGTGGCGTGATCGACGATCTGATCGTCTATTACTTCAGCGAGACGCACTTCCGGCTGGTCGTCAACGCCGGCACCGCCGAAAAAGACGTCGCCTGGTTCAACAAGCTCAACGCCGAAGGCGGCTACGGTCTGACCATTACACCGCGCCGCGATCTGGCGATCGTCGCCGTGCAGGGCCCGAATGCGCGCCACAAGGTCTGGCAAGTCGCGCCGTCCAGCCGCACCGCGACCGAACTCCTCAAGCCGTTTAACGCTGCGATCGTCGACAACACGCCGTTTGGCGAATTGATGATCGCCCGCACCGGCTACACCGGCGAAGACGGCTTTGAAATCGTCCTGCCCGCCACGTCCGTCTGCGAGTTTTGGGACGCCTTGGCGCGTCAGGGCGTGCGCCCCGCCGGCCTCGGCGCGCGCGACACGCTGCGCCTCGAAGCCGGTATGAATCTGTACGGCCAGGATATGGACGACAACGTCTCGCCGCTCGACGCCGGCCTCGCCTGGACCGTCGATCTGAGCTCGCCGCGCGACTTCGTCGGCCGGAGCAAGCTGGAAGCCGACGGCTCGCAAGCCGCGTTCGTCGGACTGATCCTGCTGAAGGAAAACGGCAAGGCGGCAGGCGTGCTGCGTGCTCATCAGAACGTCGTCACGCCGCATGGCGAGGGCGAAATCACCAGCGGTACGTTTTCCCCCACGATGCAGGAATCGATCGCCTTTGCGCGCGTGCCGAAGGGCGTGCAGCCGGGCGACACCGTTCACGTTCAGATTCGTGACAAAAACGTCCCTGCAAGCGTGGTAAAACTGCCGTTCGTGCGCAACGGCAAGGTGCTCGCGGTTTAAGCAGCCGGCGCGTGCGTCACCACTTTGAAACACCACCAAATCACACCGCATAGGAGCATCCGATGAGCATCCCGGCCGATCTGAAATACACCGAATCGCACGAGTGGGTCCGCACCGAAGCGGACGGCACGCTGACGGTCGGCATTACCGACCACGCGCAGGAAGCGCTCGGCGACATCGTCTTCTTCGAAGTCCAGGAACTGGGCAAGACCGTTGACGCCGGCGACACCGTCGCCGTGATCGAGTCAGTGAAAGCCGCCTCCGATATTTACGCACCGGTCGCGGGCGAAATCATCGAAGCGAACCCGGCGGTTGCCGATACGCCGGATGGCGTCAACAGCGCGCCGTACGAAAACTGGCTCTTCAAGATCAAGCCGGCTGCGGGCGCATCGCTGGACCGCCTGATCGACGCGGATGCTTACTCGAAGTCGATCGGCGCCTGATTCACCGTACGTTGCACCTTTACGTTTAAACCCGACAGGCGCGGCGCGTCCGATTCAACCGTCGAACGGACGCCCGCACCGGCAGGAACACCTCATGAAGCTCGAACACCCGGATCGTCTGATGAACCGCACTCCTCTCTCGCTCGCCGCGCTCGAAGTGCATGACGCCTTCGCAGAACGGCACATCGGCCCGGATTCGGCCGACCAGCAGGCCATGCTCGAAGCCCTCGGCTTCGCGTCGCGCGCCGCGCTGATCGACGCCGTGATTCCGAAGACGATCCGCCGGGCCGAAACGCTACCGCTCGGCCCCTTCGTGCAACCGAAGAGCGAAGCGGAAGCGCTCGCCGCGCTGCGCGAGCTGGCAGACAAGAACCAGGTGTTCCGCTCATACATCGGGCAAGGCTATTACAACGCGCACACGCCGGCGGTGATCCTGCGTAACGTGCTCGAAAACCCGGCGTGGTACACCGCGTATACGCCGTACCAGCCGGAAATCTCGCAGGGTCGTCTGGAAGCGCTGCTGAACTTCCAGCAGATGATCGTCGACCTGACGGGTCTGGCGATTTCGAACGCGTCGCTGCTCGATGAAGCGACCGCCGCGGCCGAAGCGATGACGCTGCTGCAACGCGTCGGCAAGCCGAAGTCGAACGTGTTTTATGTCGCCGACGATGTGCTGCCGCAAACCATCGAAGTGGTGAAAACACGCGCCACGCCGGTCGGCATCGAAGTGAAAGTGGGCCCGGCCGCGGACGCCGCGAACGCGAATGCGTTCGGCGTGCTGCTGCAATATCCAGGCGTCAACGGCGACGTGTGCGACTACCGCGCACTCGCTGACGCGATCCACGCAGCGGGCGGCCACGTGGTGGTCGCCGCCGATCTGCTCGCGCTGACCGTTCTGACGCCGCCGGGTGAGTGGGGCGCGGACGTAGCCGTCGGCAACACACAGCGTTTCGGCGTGCCGGTCGGTTTCGGCGGCCCGCACGCGGCTTACCTCGCCGTACGCGACGAATTCAAGCGCCAGATGCCGGGCCGTCTCGTCGGCGTGACGGTCGACGCGCAAGGCAATCCGGCATTGCGTCTCGCGCTGCAAACGCGTGAACAACATATCCGCCGCGAAAAAGCGACCTCGAACGTGTGCACCGCGCAAGCGTTGCTCGCGATCATGGCCAGCATGTACGCGGTTTATCACGGCCCGCACGGTCTGAAAACGATCGCACTGCGGGTGAACCGCATCGCCGCATTGCTCGCCGAAGGCGCGAAGCAGCTCGGCTACACGCTGGTCAACGAAACCTTCTTCGACACGCTGACGTTCGAAAGCGGCGCGCGCACCCAGGCGCTGCACGACGCCGCCAAAGCCCGGCGCATCAACCTGCGCCGCGTGAGCGACACGCAAGTCGGCCTGTCGGTCGACGAAACCACGACGCGCCACGATCTGGCCGACCTGCTTGCCGCGTTCGCGGAAGCCGCGGGCGCGCAAGACGTGCCGCAAGTCGATGCGCTCGACGCCGCCATCGCCGCGTCGAACACCGCGTCGGTGCCGGCCGCGCTGGAGCGCACCAGCGCGTACCTCACGCACCACGTGTTCAACCGTCATCATTCTGAAACGGAAATGCTGCGCTATCTGCGCAGCCTGTCGGACAAGGATCTCGCGCTCGACCGCTCGATGATTCCACTCGGCTCATGCACGATGAAGCTGAACGCCACCTCGGAAATGCTGCCAGTCACGTGGCCCGAATTCGGCCAGATCCATCCGTTCGCACCGGCTGAACAAACCGTCGGCTACCGCGAAATGATCGACCAGCTCGAAGAAATGCTGGTTGCGGCAACAGGTTACGCGGCAGTGTCGCTGCAACCGAACGCCGGCTCGCAAGGCGAGTACGCGGGCCTGCTGATCATCCACGCTTACCACGCATCGCGCGGCGAAGCGCATCGCAACGTCTGTCTGATTCCTGCTTCGGCGCACGGCACGAATCCGGCGTCGGCGCAAATGGCGGGCATGCAGGTGGTCGTGGTGGCTTGCGACGCGCAAGGCAACGTCGATATCGAAGACCTGAAGAAGAAAGCCGACCAACACGCCGACAAGCTCGCGGCGATCATGATCACGTATCCGTCCACGCACGGCGTGTTCGAGGCGAACGTTCGCGAAATCTGCGAGATCGTGCATGCGCACGGCGGCCAGGTCTACGTGGATGGCGCGAATATGAACGCGATGGTCGGCCTGTGCGCGCCGGGCCAGTTCGGCGGCGACGTCTCGCACCTGAATCTGCACAAGACCTTCTGTATTCCGCACGGCGGCGGCGGCCCGGGCGTCGGCCCGGTCGCGGTCGGCGCGCATCTCGCGCAATTCCTGCCCAATCAGATTGCAACGGGCTACGAGCGCGCGCCGAACGGTATCGGCGCGGTGTCGGGCGCACCGTACGGTTCCGCATCGATCCTGCCGATTTCGTGGATGTACATCGCGATGATGGGCGCGAAGAACCTCACCGCAGCCACCGAAACCGCAATCCTGAACGCGAACTACGTCGCGAAAAAACTCGCGCCGCATTATCCGGTGCTGTATTCGGGCCCGGGCGGACTGGTCGCGCACGAGTGCATTCTCGATCTGCGTCCGATCAAGGAAACCAGCGGCATCACCGTCGACGACGTCGCCAAGCGTCTCGCCGACTACGGCTTCCACGCACCGACCATGAGCTTCCCGGTGCCGGGCACGCTGATGGTCGAGCCGACCGAATCGGAATCGAAAGAGGAACTCGACCGCTTCATCGAAGCGATGATCGCGATCCGCGATGAAATTCGCGCCGTCGAGGAAGGCCGCTCGGACCGTGAAGACAATCCGCTCAAGCACGCGCCGCACACGGCAGCGGTGGTGATTGCCAACGAATGGAAGCATGCGTATGCGCGCGAAACCGCCGCGTACCCGCTGCCTACACTGATCGCGAAGAAGTACTGGCCGCCGGTCGGCCGGGCGGACAACGTGTATGGCGACCGCAATCTGTTCTGCTCCTGCGTGCCGATCGCCGACTACGAGTAAGCGTGTCCGCCAACCGCGCATCGCCCTGAAGGTTGTAAGCAGGCGTTGCGCGGTTCTGTCGCTTGGGTCCGCAAACGGCTAACATCTCACACCGAATCAGCCTAACGAGGAGTTTCGCATGGCGCGAAAGGTGCGATTGATGCAAAGCCGGACCGAAGCAACGCGAGCCCAGACATGGCAACAGGCTTGCACCTTGCTGCTGGCGAGCGCGGCGGTGCTGCTGCCGCTGCGGCAGGCGCAGGCCGCGATGAATTTTTGTGCAGCCCCCGCGTTGCAAACCAGTGAGCGCACGAACGCCGATCCGGGCGTCAAGGCGCTGGTGAGCAATGTGCAGGCACATCTGAACGACCCGCCGCATGCGGTGGCGAAACTGCATACCGAAGGCACGCTGCCACACGAAGGCATCTACGATCAAAGCGTCGAGGCGGAGAAGGATCTGGATCTGCTGCGCGACGCCGCGCTCGCCTGGCGCGCGACCAGTGACGACCGTTATCTGAAACTGGTCGACCGCTTGCTGTATGCGTGGGTCACGACTTATCAACCCAGTTTCAATCCGATCGACGAAACCCATTTTGAAGGCCTGATCCTCGCCTACGACATGACCGCGAGCGCGTTGCCGGTGAAAACGCGCAATGCATCAATGGCGTTCCTGACGAAGCTTGCGAACGGCTACATCGCGCAAATCGACGCTCAGCCGCGGCCGCTCAAGGGCACGTTCCGCAACAACTGGCAAAGCCACCGGGTCAAACTGATCGCGATGGCCGCGTTCACGCTGGACAACCGCAAGATGATCAACGCGGCGCAGCGCCTGTTCGACGAGCACATCGGCGACAACATCGCACCGGACGGCTCGACCGTGGACTTCACCGAGCGCGACGCACTGCACTACGTCACGTACGACCTGCAGCCGCTCGTGACCGCGGCACTTGCCGCGCGCCGCCACAACCGCAACTGGTTGCCGGAGAAGGGCGCAAATGGCGCGTCGCTGGCTGCCGCGCTGAACTGGCTCACGCCGTATGCGGACGGCAGCAAGACGCATGAAGAATTCGTGCATTCGAGCGTTCCGTTCGATGCCAAACGTCGCGAAGCCGGATTGCCCGGCTATTCGGGCCAATGGGATCCGAAAAACGCGACGGAGTTGTATCACCTGGCGGCGCGTCTGGACGGACGCTATACGCCGATCGCGCTGCAGCTCGCACCGACGCCGCCCGCGTGGCTCGCCGTGTGCTTACCGCTGCCGGCGCGCTAACCTTACTTTTATCAGCAGGAGCAGTAAATGGCAGTCAGCGTGTTTGATCTCTTCAAAATCGGCATTGGTCCGTCCAGTTCGCATACGGTCGGGCCGATGCGCGCGGCGCTGATGTTCGCGCAAGGGCTCGAACGCGACGGGCTGCTGGCGGCGACTGCCTCGGTGAAGGTGGACCTGTACGGATCGCTCGGCGCGACGGGCAAGGGGCACGGCACCGATCGCGGCGTGATGCTCGGCCTGATGGGCGACGCTCCCGACACAGTCGATCCCGACACCATCGCGCAACGGCTCGAAGCGGTGAAGACATCGCGCAAGCTCGCCTTGCTCGGCACGCACGACGTGCCGTTCGTGCAAAAAGATCACATTTCGTTTTATCGCCAGGCGCTGGCCGAGCATCCGAACGGCCTGAAACTGCGCGCGCTCGACGCGCAGGGCGAGACGCTGCGCGAATCGACATATTTGTCGGTGGGCGGTGGTTTTGTGGTGACGGCAGGCGCGCCGAACACGAAGGTGCTGAGCGCCGTCGAGCAGTTGCCGCATTCGTTTCGCAGCGGCAGCGAACTGCTCGCGTTATGCAAATCGACCGGCAAGAGCATCGCGCAATTGATGTGGGACAACGAGCGTGTCTGGCATACGGAAGAAGAGACGCGCGCGGGCCTGCTGAAGATCTGGGGTGTGATGCAGTCGTGCGTGTCGCGTGGTTGCGGCATCAACAATCCCGATGCGGACGGCAATTTGCCCGGTCCGTTCCAGGTCAAGCGCCGGGCGCCGCAGTTGTATCGCGCGTTGGCGGGTCATCCTGAGCTGGCGCTGCGCGATCCGCTGTCGATGGTCGACTGGATCAATCTCTACGCCATCGCCGTGAATGAAGAAAACGCCGCGGGCGGCCGCGTGGTGACGGCGCCGACCAACGGCGCGGCCGGCATCATTCCGGCGGTGCTGCATTACTACACGCGCTTCATGCCGGGTTCGAACGAGCAGGGCGTGATCGACTTCCTGATGACGGCGGCCGCAATCGGCATTCTGTACAAGCTGAACGCGTCGATTTCCGGCGCGGAAGTAGGCTGCCAGGGCGAGGTGGGCGTGGCCTGCTCGATGGCCGCCGGTGGGCTCGCAGCAGTGATGGGCGGGACGCCGGAGCAAGTCGAGAATGCGGCCGAAATCGGCATGGAGCATAACCTCGGGCTGACGTGCGATCCGGTCGGCGGCATGGTGCAGATTCCGTGTATCGAGCGCAATGCGATGGGCTCGGTGAAAGCCGTGAATGCCGCACGCATGGCACTGCGCGGTGACGGCACGCATTATGTGTCGCTCGACTCCGTAATCAAGACGATGATGCAGACGGGCGCCGATATGAAGACGAAGTACAAGGAAACGTCGCGCGGTGGGTTGGCGGTGAATATTGTCGAGTGCTGACGCAGCGGGGCATGCGGTTGCGCTGCGCCGTGACATCGGACACGCGCTCGGCGTAAGCTGTCGGTGCGCCCATCGGCGTTGATAGACAACCCGATGCGGTAAGCACTCGCCTGCACCGATCTCACCCATCGTCACGCCTGGAGGCTTCATCGCAATGCCGCTTGCTTCTGAATCTTCTTCCACTATCCAAACCACCGGCGCGCGTCTCGTCGTCGACGCCTTGCTGACGCATGGCGTCGAGCGTGTTTTTTGTGTTCCCGGCGAGAGCTTTCTCGCGGTGCTCGATTCGCTGCACGACGAAACAGATCGCATCCAGACCATCGTCTGCCGGCATGAAGCGGCGGCCGCGAACATGGCCGAAGCAGTCGGCAAATTGACCGGACGCCCCGGCGTCGCGATCGTCACGCGCGGACCGGGCGCAACGCATGCCTCGATCGGCGTGCACACCGCGTTTCAGGACTCCACGCCGATGATCCTGCTGATCGGCCAATGCGCGCGCGAACATCTCGACCGCGAGGCTTTTCAGGAAATCGACTATCGGCGCATGTTTGGGCAGATAGCCAAATGGGTCGCGCAAATCGACGATCCGAAGCGGATTCCCGAATATCTGAGCCACGCGTTTCACACCGCGACGTCGGGGCGCCCGGGGCCAGTCGTGTTGTCGTTGCCGGAAGACGTGTTGAGCGACGCATGCGAAGCAGTGGCTGGCGCGCCCAGTTACAAGCGTGTGGCAGCCTCGCCGTCCGCGGCTCAGATGGACGAGTTGCGTCGCTTGCTGGAAGGCGCGCAACGCCCGATGGTCGTTGCCGGCGGCAGCGGTTGGACGCCTGACGCATGTGCCGACCTGCGGCGCTTCGTCGAGAATTGGCAATTGCCGATTGGCCTCGCGTTCCGCTTCCAGGACACGCTCGACAACGAGCATCCGAACTATGCGGGCGATGTCGGCCTCGGTATCAATCCGGCGCTTGCTCAACGTATCCGCGACGCGGACCTGCTGCTCACGCTCGGCCCGCGTTTGGGCGAAGCAACCACGAACGGCTACACGCTACTCGACATCCCGAAAACGAAGCAGACGCTGGTGCATGTGCATCAAGGCGCCGAGGAATTGGGCCGGGTCTATGCCGCCGACTTGCCGATCGTCTCCGGCATGCCGGAACTGGCGGCATTGCTTGCCGCGCTCGAACCCTCCACCGGGAAACTCGCATGGAGCGGCGCCGCGGATGAGGCGCATCGCGCGTATCTCGACTGGCGCAAACCACGCCCAATTCCCGGCGACGTGCAAATGGGTGAAGTGATCCAGCAGTTGCGCGCGCATCTGCCGGAAGACGCGATCCTCACCAACGGCGCAGGAAACTACGCAACTTGGTTGCATCGGCATTTTTCATATCGGCATTTCCGCTCGCAGCTTGCACCAACCAGCGGCGCGATGGGTTACGGCGTGCCGGCGGCGATCGCGGCGAAATCGCTTTATCCACAACGCGCGGTAGTCGCATTAGCCGGTGACGGTTGTTTCATGATGGCGGCGCAAGAACTTGCGACGGCGATGCAATACGATCTGCACGTGATTTTTATCGTGGTGAACAACAACCACTTCGGCACGATCCGGATGCATCAGGAACGGCATTATCCGAACCGCGTACACGGCACCGGTCTCACGAATCCTGACTTTGCGGCATTTGCAAAATCGTTCGGCGCGCATGGCGAGACAGTGGAACGGACCGAAGATTTTCTGCCGGCACTCCAGCGCTCGATGGAAGCAAACCGCGCGGCGGTGATCGAGATTCGCATGCCGCAAGAGGCGAGTACACCAGGTGCGACGTTGGAACAGATTCGCGAGCAGGGCAGGAAACTGCGCGCATCGGATTCGTAGGCTCGCATGCCGATCGCCCAAAGGAGTGCGCGCCGATGCCATTGCGGCAACAGCGCGTTTTCCATCGTTTTGTGCGGCACGGCCACTGCCGCACAGGTCGCCTCGTCATTCTTCACACAGGCGACGTCTCCTCTCTAACGCGTCTCCTCAGCGTCGGCTTCCTCGCGCAACGCGACCCCGAAACTCTGCAGCACCGGCGCGTTTTCACACGCCACATAGGTCGCGTCCTGGTCGCCCGTATTGCCATGCTGATGCCACGCCCACACGGGCACATACAGCGCGTCGCCGGCCTGCCACTCGACGCGGTGCGAGCCGATGCGCGACCAGCCACGGCCCGCAGTGACGTAAATCAGCGTTTCGTAATTGTGCCGATGCAAGCGCGACGTCTGTCCCGGCTTGAGTCCGCCAATGGTCATGCTCAACACGCGCGACGGCAAGTCCACCAGCGCAACGGGATGCTGACGTTCCGCTGAAAACGCCGCGTCGTTGCCGCCCAGCACGTTGCGATGCACGACCTTGTCCGGCACCTGCGCTTCGAGCACCGCCGGCACGCGTGGAAAATCGACTGAACTGAAGCGGTCCCGCTCGCTCATTGCGCGCCTCCGGCCATCAGACGGTCGAACAGGCGTAGACGCGCATTGAGCGCGGCCTCGCCCGCGCTGACCATCGTGACCACCGACGCCGGATCGTCGGCGACCATCCGCGCCATGATGTCGCGCATGGTGTCGGCATGGCCGTCATCACACTCGATATGAAGCGTAAAAAACCCGAGTCGCTCACGCGGCACGCCGGCCTGCACGAACCCCTCGACGATATCGGCGTAGAACACCGGAACGATCGCTTCCGCCCCCAGGCACAGCGCGCCCAGCCCGTTCGCCGGATCGGTCTGGCGGCACAGCATGTACATGGTGTCGATCAGATTTTGCGTCTCCGGGTAAACGGGTTCGTCCGCCGGATTCACGCCGAGATCGGCGAGCATTTCACGGTACAGCTTCGAGTGCGGCGTGGGACTGTCTTCCGCGAGGCCGATTTCCTCCAGCAGGTTGCCGGCGAGCCGCAAGCAGTCGTCGCCCGAGCGCAGGTTCGCCATCAGCGCCGAGAGGAAGCGGGTGAAGTGCTCGCCGTACTTCGCATGTTGAGTGAGCAGCCGGTTGAGTCGCGGCCGACCGATTGTTCCGGCACGGCACGCGGCAAGGAAAGGATGCACCGAAATTCTCGCCTTCAATTCTTCCTGCGTGTCGCCGATTACGTCCGTCGAAAAAACCGCTTCTTCAATAGCAAACATAGTTTCCTCATTAGAATAATTAATCCGCGTTGCCGCCGCAGGAAAAACATTTTTATTCAGTGGCTGGCCAACACAGAGTTCAATCGACATCGAACTCAATCACCATAGCAGGCCCGTCTGGATTGGCTCTGAATGGATGCGGGTCAATTGATAATTGGCAATCAGCCTATTAGGACGCACGGTTTAATCAGGAATATTCCGGAATCAGCAAGTGAGAAATAGGAACGTAAAAAGATGCCGCGCGAAGCCCAATAAAAAAGCCCCGCGGGCAGAACCCGCGGGGCTTTTTTTAACTGGCGCGGCGCGCCCGGAATTTCACTTCACATTCCAGGCAACACCCGCTGGATCGGGACGCGTGGGACCGCTTACTTGCCGCCCACGCTTTGCAGCGTCGTCCACTTGCCGTCGACAACCTTGTACAGCGTGATGCCGCCGTTCTTCAGGTCGCCCTTGCTGTCGTACGCGAGGTTCGCGGCCGTCACGGCCGGCATCGACGTCTTCGCGAGCACCGGCAGATACTTCGCCGGATCGGTCGAGTTAGCCTTCTTCATTGCGTCGAACATCGCCATTGCGCCGTCGTAGGCATACGGCGAGTACGTTTGCACGTCTTCGTTGAAGCGCTTCTTGTACTTTGCGACGTAGTCCTTGCCACCCGGCATTTCTTCCAGCGGCAGGCCGGCGAGCGACGCCACCGTGCCGTTCGCCGCGTCACCCGCGATCTGGATGAAGGTCGGCGTGTGGACCATTTCGCCGCCCATCAGCGGCGCCTTGATGCCCAATGCCTTCATCTGCTTGACCATCGGTGCCGCTTGCGAATCCGCGCCGCCGTAATAGATCAGGTCCGGGTTGACCGACTTCAGCTTGGTCAGGATCGACTTGAAGTCGACAGCCTTGTCGTTCGTGTACTCACGATCGACGATCGTGCCGCCCGCTGCCTTCGCAGCCTTCTCGAACTGATCCGCCAGACCTTGGCCGTAAGCCGTGCGGTCGTCGACGATCGCGATCTTCTTCACGCCCAGGCTCTTCACCGCGAACGCGCCGGCGACCGAACCTTGCTGCGTGTCGGACGTCATCATGCGGAACGTGGTCTTGAAACCTTGCTGCGTGTACTCAGGCGCCGTCGCCATGGCGATTTCGGGGATGCCCGCATTCGCGTAAATGCGCGAAGCCGGAATCGTGGTGCCCGAGTTGAAGTGGCCGAGCATGCCCTTGATGCCGTCGTCCACCAGCTTCTGTGCAACGGTCGTGCCGGTGCGCGGGTCAGCCTGGTCGTCGGCCGAATCCAGCACGAAACGAACCTGCTTGCCGCCGATCACCGGCTTGGTGGCGTTCATGTCTTCCACAGCCAGCGTGATGCCGTTCTGGAAGTCTTTGCCGTAGTGCGCCTGTGCGCCCGTCATCGGACCGGCAAAGCCGATCTTCACGTCTTCAGTCGATTGAGCGTTGGCCGTCCCCGCCAGCGACATTGCCGCAACCAGTGCTGCGCCTGCCAGCTGTTTCATCTTGTATTGCATAGCTTCTCCTTGGTACCAGGTATGGATGGAGCGGTTTCTCGGGGTCGCCGTACCGCTTCCGTTCTATTGAAGGATCAATGAGGTTCGCTCAACCGATCGTCATCAAATTTGCATTGCCGCCTGCTGCCGCGGTATTCACACTGACCGAGCGTTCCGTCAACAGACGCTCGAGCGCGTAGTCTTCATCGCCGCTTTCCAGCGCGCGCGCCGCGACGCCCTGCACCGAAACGATCGGCCCCGGACGTTTCGCGACTTCCTTCACCAGCGCGAGCAGTTCGTCGCTATCGCCTTCGAACAGCACCGCGTCGAACGGCGTATCGGCACTCTTCTTCACGCTTGCGTAGGACTTCAACGCGGCGGGCAATTGCGATACCAATTGTTCACCCGCGGCGCCTTCGAACAACGCGCGATTTCCCGTAGCCAGCGCTGCGGCGAACTGCACGCGCGCGCCGCTGGCCGTCGCGGCGATGCACAGCACCGTGCCGCGCGCACCGAGCGTGTACGTGTTGCGCTCGCCCGTGGGGCCCGACAACACCGCCGTCGCGCCCGCCGGCATATGCGACAGATAACCGTCGCAGCGCGCGGCCAGCACCGGCTGCTGTTCGCTGATCAGCCAGTCGCGCAGTGCCGTCAACGCCGCGGACGGATTGTCGCCGCGATTATCCCCGTTCGGGCCCGCTTGCGGTACATCGGCGATCAACGACTGCGCGAGCGACTTCGGCAAGCCCGCAGGACGCGTCGCCAGCAGACGTTGCAGATACAGCGCGCCACCCGCTTTCGGCCCCGTGCCCGACAAACCTTCGCCGCCGAACGGTTGCACCCCCACCACCGCGCCGATCACGTTGCGGTTCACGTAGATGTTGCCGACATGCGCGCGGCTGATCACGTGAGCAATGGTTTCGTCGATCCGCGTGTGGATACCGAGCGTGAGGCCGTAGCCGGTTGCACGGATCTGCTCGAGCAGCTTGTCCAGCTGGCTGCGGCGGTAGCGCACCACGTGCAGCACCGGGCCGAACACTTCACGCTTCAATTCGTCGATGCTGTCGAGCTCGATCAGCGTAGGCGGAACAAACGTGCCTTGTGCGCCGCCTTCGGGCATCGGCAGTTGCTCGACCTTGCGGCCTTTCTCGCGCATCGCCGCGACGTGCGCGTCAATCCCGCGTTTGGCGTCGAGATCGATCACCGGGCCGACGTCGATCGACAGACGATCCGGATTGCCCACCGACAGTTCGCGCATTGCGCCGGTCAGCATTTCCAGCGTGCGGTCCGCCACATCTTCCTGCAGACAAAGAACGCGCAACGCGGAACACCGTTGACCGGCGGAATCGAACGACGACTGCAGCACGTCCGCGACCACCTGCTCGGCGAGCGCCGACGAGTCGACGATCATCGCGTTCTGACCGCCGGTTTCGGCGATCAACGGAATCGGTTTGCCTTCCGGATCGAGGCGGTTCGAGAGCGTCTTGTTGATCAGACGCGCGACTTCGGTCGAACCGGTGAACATCACCGCGCGGGTGCGCGGATCGGCCACCAATGCGGCGCCGACCGTTTCGCCGTCGCCCGGCAGCAGTTGCACGGCGCCCGCCGGCACACCGGCTTCGCGCAGAATGCGCACAGCTTGCGCGGCGATCAGCGGGGTTTGTTCCGCCGGCTTGGCGAGCACGGTGTTGCCGGCCGCCAAGGCCGCCGCCACCTGGCCCATGAAAATCGCGAGCGGGAAGTTCCACGGGCTGATACACACCACCGGGCCGAGCGGGCGGTGCGTGTCATTGGAGAATTCGTTGCGGATCTGCGTCGAGTAATAGCGCAGGAAGTCGATCGCTTCGCGGATTTCCGCGACGGCGTTCGCCAGCGACTTGCCGGCTTCCCGCACGACGAGACCCATCAGCGTGTGCATCTGCGCTTCGAGCAGATCGGCGGCACGCGCGAGGCAATCGGCGCGAGCCTCGACCGGTGTGGCTTGCCAGATCGGCGCGGCGGCAACGGCGTGCGCCAATGCCGCGCTCACGTGTTCCGGCGTCGCTTCGACAACCGTGCCGACGAGGTCGCGATGATCGGCCGGGTTGCGCACGTCACGTGCGACACCGACGGCGATCTCATTGTCTTCGAGCATCGGCGCGGCGCGCCACGGGTGATGCGCGCTCGCCAGCAACGCGGAGGATAGCGAGGCCAGGCGGTGTTCGTTCGACAGATCGAGACCCATCGAATTGAGACGCTCGGCACCGAACAGATTGCGCGGCAGCGGAATCTTCGCATGCGGCGCGCCGAGCGGCACGATCTTCGACGCTTCGTCGACCGGATCGGCGATCAGGTCCTTGATCGCGACGCTTTCGTCGGCGATACGGTTCACGAACGACGTGTTCGCGCCGTTTTCCAGCAGACGCCGCACGAGGTATGCGAGCAGCGTTTCATGCGTGCCGACCGGGGCGTACACGCGGCACGGACGGTTCAGCTTGTCGCGGCCGGTGACTTCCTCGTACAGCGGTTCACCCATGCCGTGCAGGCACTGGAACTCGTACTGGCCAGGGTAGTAGTTGTTGCCCGCGAGGTGGTAGATCGCCGACAGCGTGTGCGCGTTGTGCGTGGCGAACTGCGGATAGACTGCGTCCGGTGCGCCGAGCAGCTTTTTCGCGCAGGCGAGGTACGACACGTCCGTGTAGATCTTGCGCGTGTACACCGGATAGCCTTCCAGGCCATCCACTTGCGCGCGCTTGATTTCGGTATCCCAGTACGCACCCTTCACAAGGCGGACCATGATGCGGTGACGGCTGCGGCGCGCCAGATCGATCAGGTATTCGATCACGAACGGGCAGCGCTTCTGATACGCCTGCACCACGAAACCGATACCGTTCCAGCCGGCCAGTTCCGGGTCGAAGCACAAGGCTTCGAGCAGGTCGAGCGAGATTTCGAGGCGGTCGGCTTCTTCCGCGTCGATATTCAGGCCGATGTCGTAGCGGCGCGCGAGGATCGCCAGCGAGCGCACGCGCGGCAGCAGTTCGCTCATCGTGCGTTCCTGCTGCGAACGTGAATAGCGTGCATGCAGCGCCGACAGCTTGATCGAGATGCCCGGGCCTTCGTAAATGCCGCGGCCGCCGGCGGCCTTGCCGATCGCGTGGATCGCCTGTTCGTACGACGCGTAGTAGCGCTGCGCGTCGGCTTCGGTGGTCGCCGCTTCGCCGAGCATGTCATACGAGTAGCGGAAGCCGCGCGCTTCGTATTTGCGGCTGTTGGCCAGCGCTTCGGAGATGTTCTCGCCGGTGACGAACTGTTCGCCCATCAGGCGCATCGCCATGTCGACGCCCTTCCTGATCAGCGGCTCGCCGCCCTTGCCGATCAGGCGCGTGAGCGCCGACGAGAGGCTTGCCTCGCTGTTGGTCCCCACCAGCTTGCCGGTGATCATCAAGCCCCACGTCGCGGCATTGACGAACAGCGACGGCGCCTGACCGACGTGCGACTTCCAGTCGCCCTTGCTGATCTTGTCGCGGATCAGCGCGTCGCGCGTGGCGCGATCGGGGATGCGCAGCAGTGCTTCGGCGAGGCACATCAGCGCCACGCCTTCCTGGCTCGACAGCGAGAATTCGTGGATCAGCCCTTCGACGCCACCGCCTTTGCTCTTCGTGCGCAGCGTTTCGACCAGCTTGCCGGCCATGGCCTGCACATCGCCCGCGAGATTGGCCGGCAGACGCGCCTGACCGAGCAGGAACGGCACGCATTCCGGCTCGGGACGGCGGTACGCCGCGGTGATCGCCGCGCGCAGCACCGATTGCGGTTGCACGTTCTGCGCGAATTCGAGGAACGGATGCGACGCGCTGTCTTCGTCGTGCTCCACCGCCGCGCCGTCGGCCAGATCGGCCGAGCCCGTGTGGCCCGACAGTTCTGGGGGTAACTGACCGTGTTCGATCTTTTCGAGGTATGCGAAGATCGCCTGCTTGATCAGCCAGTGCGGAGTACGTTCGAGGCGAGTAGCGGCATCTTTCAGCCGGGAACGCAGGAGGTCGTCGACCTTGACGCCGAGGGTGGTGCTAGCCATGTTTCCTTCTTCGGATACCAGACGAATAGCTGGCAAGAGACTAAAAGTTGTGCGAATCGTACGCCTCCCAATAAAAAGGTGCAACCATGCACCACGCATGGTTGCACCTTCATGGAAGCCTTATATGACGGGGGTTTGCGCCGGATAGCGCCGTACGCGGCACGCGCGGTTGCGATCGGTACTTTCCCTGGCGTGATTCTTTTCGCTTTTACCCTTATCAGATTGCTCTGCGCGCCGTTATACAGATCATGGGTGGCGGCGGCCTCACGGCACGCACATAAAAAGCGGTACGGGGTTTTAGAGGACGGGTGAAATGGAAAAGTGGTTGGTCATACTGGGCATCTGGGCGATGTGCGCGATGTGCGCGGTGCTGTTCATCCGTGGCGCGACGGGTGGTTCGGGCAAACGCACGGCCGCGGATGGACGCGCGCGTCCGGCCTCACGCGCCTCGGCAGGCGACGTGCGGGCAGCGGCGAACGATTGAGCGGTTGAATCTGGCGGCTCGCCATGGCCATAGCGATGCCGGTCCCGATCCCGATTGAGGTCTCGACCAGGATCTCGATTAACGCAGCAAACAGTGAATGGGCGCCCCCGGGCTCAACCGGTGGCGACGTCGACGCGCGCGTCAGAAGTGCGCGATCGGCTCGAACTGCGCGCAGGCGTCATCAGGCGAAACGAACTGGTCGTGCAAACGGCAAAGCCGGCTGTCCGCCACGCTCGCGCCGAACCCGGAACTGAACACGGTGAGGCCCGGAATGCTCTGCTCCAGTGAATGCCGATCCTCGGCGCGATACCGGCAGCTTGCACAGCGCGGCGCGCACGCGTCGCCGCGTGCGTGGGCCGTGCCGGCAATGCGGACCGCCTCGCTCATTACGAGCCCTGTCCCAAGCTATTCCAGTACGGTGCGAAAACGTGCGCGGACAGCGCGTAGCCGATGGCGATATTGACGACCACGCCCGCCGTGAAGGCCAGAAACGGTTTCAGGCCGGTGGCCGACAACGCTCGCAAACGCGTGGTCAAGCCAATGCTCAGAAAACAGAACGTGAACGCCCACGTGCGCAGCGCGGTAATCGGCGCGACGAATTCGGGCGTGACCACCTTGCGGTAATCGGCCAGCGAGTAGTGGCTGGCAATCCACGTCACCAGAGCGGATGCGATCACGAAGCCGATCACGAATTTCGGGAAACGCGCCCAGATATCGCCTACTTTGGCCCTGGATTTGACGCCGCTGTCCTGCGATTCCCAGCGCGTGGTCGCGACAATCGCCAGCACGAAGGCCCAGATACCGATCCAGATGTCGCGGCCCACCACCTTCATCAGCGTGAACGCCTGCAGCGACGCCTCGGGTGCGCCCGCAATAGCACCGCCCGCGTGCTTCGCAAAGTCGCCATACGCTTGCGCGGCGGCAATGCCCGCGGCGTCGGCGAATTCGGAGGTGCCGATCCATGCGCCGGCGACCGCTGTCGATAGTCCCAGCGAGCGCGACGCGAACGGCAGCACGAAGATCATCACGATCGCCCACAACACGACCAGCGTGATCGCCACCGACGCCTGTTCGCGCCTGGCCCGCACGGCGCCGGCAATCGCAATCGCCGCCGAGACACCGCACACCGCGCCGCCCACACCGAGCACGGCCGCGAACCGCCGGTCGAGGCCCAGCGCCTTGCCGGCAAAAAAGATCACAAAGAATGTCACGAGCGAGACGATGGTCGCCTGGCCGACCGCGACCGGCCCCGCCCAAACCAGCAACGTGAACGGCAGCGTCGCACCGAGCAGCACGATGCCGACCTTGATGTAAAACTCCACACGCAGACCGGCGGAGAACCACTCGGGCAAGGTGAAGACATTCGAGATCAGCAGGCCGAGCGCCAGCGCCACCAGCGGCGGCTCTAGGTTGTACTTCGACGCATTGACCCACGCGCCCAGCGTGAAGATCAAAGCCGATGCAATGAACAGGATCAGGAACGACGCGAGGAACGCGCCGATCCGCTGCTTCAACGCGGCAAGACTCGCGCCGAACAGCACGGCGAACACAACGAACAGCGCGACATAAGCCGGCAGACGCTTACCGATGTCCTGCGCGGCTTGCGCCACGTTCGACCATTTGGCCGGCGCTACCGCCAACCACTTGATGCTGCTGCCCGAGGCGAATAGCCCCCAGGCAATCACGATCACCAGCAGGCCGATCCAGACGGCCCACCAGTCTTCGGTGGAAAACAGACCGCCGCCGTGCGCGCTTTGGCCACTGCGATCTTTGCCGGGCGCCGCGCCGGTCGGCAGCGTTTGATTGGTATCGCTCATCGTCATGCCCCGAGTGAGTAGAGGTACATCGGCGCGGGAATGTTGGAGTTGTGCTTAACGATGCGCCGATTCGGCGAAATATAGGCGAGCGGCGGCGTAAAACGAAACGACCATTCGCTCTATGAATATGACTGAAAGGAGTAACGAGCAACGCCACGGGCGGCGCGGCGACGGGTGTCGGGCGGCAGGCGTCAGATGTCGAGCGGGTCGACTTCAAGGTTCCAGCGCAGCACGCCTTTCAGTGTGCGCAACATCGGTTGCCACGCGCGCAACGTAGCCTGCAGCGCCCCCCGCGATGCGCTCTCAATCAGCAATTGCGCGCGATGCACGTGCATCACCTTGACGATGGTGAGCGGCACCGCGTCATAGACCGTCACGCGCTCGGCGGCCGGGATCTGCGTCAGCACGGCGGCCGCCTGTTGCAGGAAGGCAAGCGCGGCTTCGAGTGTGCGGCCTTCGGCGCGGAGCAGCGCCTGATAGACGAATGGCGGCAAGTGAGCGTCACGCCGTTCGGCCAGCGTCGAACTGGCAAAGCCGACGTAGTCGTGCCGGCCCAATGCGTGGTACAGCGCATGGCGCGGATAGCGTGTCTGCACCAGCACTTCGCCCGGCAAACCGGCGCGGCCGGCGCGACCGCTCACCTGCATCAATTGCGCGAAGAGCCGTTCGCTCGCGCGGAAGTCGTGTGAGAACAACGCGGTGTCCGCGTTCAGCACGCCGACCAGCGACACGCGCTGGAAGTCGTGGCCCTTCGCAATCATCTGCGTGCCGACCAGGATATCGACCTCGCCCGCGTGGACGTCGGAAAACAGCGCCTGCGCGCTGCCTTTGCGGCGCGTGCTGTCGGCGTCGATGCGCAGCACGCGGGCGCCGGGCACGGCGCTCGCCAGGGTTTCTTCAACGCGCTGGGTGCCGCGTCCCATCGGCGCGATGTCGACATTGCCGCACTCCGGGCACGAACGCGGAATGCGCGCTTCCCAACCACAGTGGTGGCAGCGCAGCGCGCGCTCGGGTTTGTGCAACACGACGTAGGCGCTGCAACGCGGGCAGCCTGCCACCCAGCCGCAGGCATCGCAGGCGAGCTGCGGCGCGTAACCGCGCCGGTTGAGAAATACCAGGCTCTGCTCACCGCGCTCGAGCCGCAGCTTCAGCGCCGCGATCAACGGCCCGGATAAACCTTCCACCGAGGCTCGTCCGCGCCGGCGCTCTTCTTCCAGATCGATCAGCCTGACGGTCGGCAAAACCGCCTCGGCGACCGCCCGGCGCGACAGGGTAAGCCGCTTATAGCGCCCCTGATCCGCCTGCCACCAGCTTTCCAGCGACGGCGTGGCCGAGCCGAGCACCACCGGCAAAGCCAGTTGTTTGGCGCGATAGATCGCCAGATCGCGCGCCGAGTAGCGTAGGCCTTCCTGCTGCTTGTAGGCCGGATCGTGTTCCTCATCGACGACGATGATCGCGAGTTTCGGCAGCGAGGCAAGTACCGCGAGCCGCGTGCCGAGCACGATGCGGGCGCGCCCGGTGTGCGCGGCAAACCAGTTGCGGGCCCGCTCGCCTTCCGCAAGACCGCTGTGCAGCGTGACGATCGAGGCGCCTTCCAGCGCGGCAAAGCGCGCACGGAAGGCCGACTCGAACTGCGGCGTCAGATTGATTTCGGGGACGAGGACGAGTGCCTGCGCGTCGGGCTTCGCGGCCAGAATCTCCGCGAGCGCTCGCAGATACACCTCCGTTTTGCCGCTTCCCGTCACGCCGTGCAGCAGGAATGGCGCAAAACCGTTCGCGTCGCGGATCGCTTCGACTGCGCTCGCCTGCTCGTCGGTGAGGGTGGGCAGGACGGGCGCCGGCGTATCCGGCGACGCGGGAGCGGCGAGTGCCTCGGCGGCTTCGATCACCTCCAGCGCAACCCAGCCTTCGGCCTGCCATGCGTCGAGGGTTGCAATGGCTTTGGGGTGGAGCGCGCGAGCGTCGGCGGCGACCAGAAATTCGGCTTCGGCGAGAGCCGAGGCGAGCTTGCGCAACGCGCTGGCGCGCGCAGGCAAAGCGTGGGGCAGCGCGGTGCGGCCCGCCGGCGTCAGGCTGTAACGCTCTTCCGGCACGAAGAGGCGCGACCAGCGTGACGCATCCCGCAGGGCTTGCGGCAACGCGGGCAGCGCGACTTCTCCGAGGCCGCGTTGATAGTAGTCAGCAGCGAAGGCGCTGAGACCCAACCATTCGGCCGACACCGGCGGACAGGCAGCACAGACCGCGCTAACGGCCCGCAGGCGCTCCGCCGGCACATCACTGTGAGTGGTCACTTCGCATACGAGGCCGACCACGTGACGCTTGCCGAACGGCACGCTGACCAACATGCCCGGCGCGACAGGTTCGGGCGTGTCGCAACGGTAGTCGAACAAGGTCGGCAGCGGATGATCCAGCGCGACGCGAACGAAAACGTCACTCACGCGGCGCTGCGGACCAGGTACATGGCTGCGGCACGACGCCGCGCCACAGCGTTCATTACACACACGGCAAACCCGTCGAAGTTAAAGTAAAACTTCAATTTCCGCGCTAAGTTTTGGATTCGGCTGAACAATTGCAATCGGTCCGCGTGCCTGTGGATAACTTTGTTGAGAACTTCGCTCGAATGGGCCGGGAACCGCGCCGCAGCGGCGTTCTGTGGGGTTTCGCACATTTTGTCGCGAGCCCCCGAAACCCTTGCCAGACAAGGCTGAGATCAAAAGCGCCGGCAATGTGCAAGGGCTGGGGCACGACGAAAGCTTCTACCGCGCCGCAGCGTGAACAATGTGCATAAGTCAAGTCTTGACTTTCGTGGGAGCGCCATCTGACGGCCCCCTGCGTACAAATATTCCCTTAGACCGAGAGCCCAGTTCGCCGCATTGCAGCAAAAGTGGCAACGATTTCGGCGTCAGGTTGGTGCATGCGCGCCGCTGCGAATCGCCCGGCTATGACGATGGACTTCGTCTACGAGTTCGGCAACGCTCTCCGGCGGCGTGAACTGCGAAATACCGTGGCCGAGATTGAAAACGTGGCCCGGATGATTCCCGAAGCTGTCGAGCACGGCGCGCGCCTCCATGCGGATCGAGGCCGGCGGCGCAAACAGCACCGAAGGATCGATATTGCCCTGCAGCGCCACCTTGCTACCCACTCGCTCGCGGGCTCGGCCCAGGTTCACGGTCCAGTCGAGACCGACCGCGTCCACACCCGTATTGGCGATCTCGTCGAGCCACAAGCCGCCGCCCTTCGTGAAGGTGATCACCGGCACTTTTTCGCCGTCGTGATCGCGCTTCAACTGGCTCACGACCTGCTGGATGTACTGCAGCGAGAAGCGTTGGTACACGCCGTCTGCGAGCGCCCCGCCCCACGTGTCGAAAATCATCACGGCTTGCGCACCGGCTTCGATTTGCGCATTCAGATATGCCGCAACCGACTTTGCGTTGACGTCGAGAATCCGATGCATCAGGTCCGGGCGGGCATACAACATGGATTTGACGGTGCGGAAATCCGCCGACCCGCTGCCTTCGACCATGTAGCACGCCAAGGTCCACGGGCTGCCTGAAAACCCGATCAGCGGCACGCGCTGACGGCCTTGCGCGTCGATGAGCGCGGTGCGGATTTCGCGCACTGCGTCGGTTACGTAGCGCAGCGTGGCGTCGATATCCGGCACAGCCAGGCGTGCGACGTCGTCTTCAGTGCGCACCGGCCGGGCGAATTTCGGCCCCTCGCCGGCGACGAATTCGAGACCCAGGCCCATGGCGTCCGGCACGGTCAGGATGTCGGAAAACAGGATCGCGGCGTCGAGCGGATAACGCTCCAGCGGCTGCAGCGTCACCTCCGTTGCGTACGCCGGGTTTTTCGCCAGACCGAGGAAACTGCCCGCACGAGCCCGCGTGGCGTTGTATTCCGGCAGATAGCGGCCAGCCTGCCGCATCAGCCAGATCGGCGTGTAGTCGGTCGGCTGGCGCAGCAGCGCGCGCAGGAAAGTATCGTTCAGGAGTTTATGGGCCACGTTGCGTACGACTGAAGGCAAAGGGGCATTTTACCGGAGCCGGCTCGCCGCATCGTGCTTGATCCGGGCAATAACGCTCACACACGTCGCTCGCGGCCGCTTTTCTCGCTGCGCCGTGCGCTGCCGTGACTCAGCTGAACGGCCAATGTTCAAGCGCGAATTGCCGGGCTATCATCCGACGGCCTTACCAAACAATTACGCGCAACCAAGGAGACTCGATGAACAAGGCAGCACTCGCACTGCTCGGCGTTTTGACCGGTGTTTTGATGCACGCAGGCGCGGCCCAGGCACAGACCGGTCCCACAGCCGCGGCGCCCTCCCGGCTCGACGAAATCCTCGCGCGCGGCACACTGCGCGCGTGTACGACCGGTGACTACAAGCCGTACTCGTTTTACAAGGCAGACGGCCAGTTCGAAGGTATCGATATCGACATGACCGAGTCGCTCGCCAAATCGCTCGGTGTGAAGGCTGAGTTCGTCAAAACGTCGTGGTCGAACCTGATGAACGACTTCGTCGCGAAATGCGACATCGGCGTGGGCGGGGTTTCGCCAACGCTCGAGCGTCAGAAGCGCGCGTTTTTCACGCAGGCGTACATTATCGACGGCAAAACGCCGATCGTCCGGTGCGACGACGTCAACAAGTATCAGACGGTAGCGCAGATCGATCAGCCGGCGACCCGCGTTATCGTCAATCCGGGTGGCACCAACGAGCGTTTCGCCAAGCAGTATTTCCCGCACGCGAATCTGACCGTCTATCCGGACAATGTGACGATCTTCAAGCAGATCCTCGCCGGCAAGGCCGATGTCATGGTGACGGATGCGTCAGAGACCCTACTGCAGCAGAAGCTGAATCCGGGTCTTTGCTCGGTGCATCCGGACAAGCCGTTCCAGTACGGCGAGAAGGCATGGCTGCTGCCGCGCGGCGATGTGACGTTCCAGCAATACGTCGATCAGTGGCTGCACCTCGCGCGCGCGACCGGCGAGTATCAGGCAATCTCGGACAAATGGCTGAAATAGCTGGGGTGGGACGCCGTTTGCGTCCTGCCCAGTTGGAAAAGCCTGGCGGGTCGATTGACTAACAAGCCTGCACGGCTGAGACAATCGTGTAACCAGCGTTTGAGGTGTTAAGCAAAACCTGAGCAATCCAGTTGAACAGAGGGCCGACGAACCGGCCCTCTGCCACGTCTTTCCCGCGTGCATGAAATGCTGCGGCGCAGCGTGCGGAGCTGTCCGCAATTAAGTGGGTTTCGTCACGCTGGAAAACCGCCTGTAATACAGCCAATCCGTCCTGGAAAAGTTGAGCATGCAACCATTTCATGCGGAATCGACTGAACGGATTACGCCGCGATATGCGTCACGAGTAGCATCAATCAGGCGTATGAAATTGCACAACTGTCATCGGTAAAAAATACGTTTAAAACGTTTCGGATTGGAAATATGTCCTGCAACGCCTTATCTGGCGGGCGTTACAACCTGAAACACTTTGTTACCGCGCTGCCAGGGTAATTCGCCCACAATGCCCTCAACGGTTTCAACACGGATGTGGCTGGGTGCGTGGTGTGAGCGGATACGATGCACTTGCCGGTCGGCGTATGCCGAAGCCCTGTGAAGGGGCATCCCTGCTGGGGCCGTAGTCGACGCAGGGTCGTCGTCTCAGTTGGTTCCATCTTTGGTCTCCTCGCGCTAACCCCGTAGCGTGTGGTTTTTAGCGGGCTCCAGGCCCGCTTTTTTTTCGTCTGGTCAAACGTTTGCGAGCTTCACGGCGGGTCGATTTGTGGCGGTTTCCATCCGCACCGTTTCCCGCGCACGATTCCTCTTCCAGCAAACGGTTTTCCTCAAAAATGTCGGCCGGCGCCACGCGGATTTACGCGTGGCGCCGAACCAGCATGCCAATCAAGCCGTCTTGTCTTCCTGAACCTTCAATTCGCTGATCATCCGATCGCGCATGACGAACTTCTGCACTTTGCCCGTCACTGTCATGGGCAATTCGTCAACGAAGCGGATGTACTTCGGCACCTTGTAGTGAGCAATCTGGCCTTGGCAGAACTGCTGGATTTCCTCCGCCGTGGCCTGCTCGCCTGAGCGCAAGACGATCCACGCGCACACCTCCTCACCGTATTTCTTGTCGGGCACGCCAAATACCTGCACGCTCTGGATCTTCGGATGGCGGAACAGAAACTCTTCGATCTCGCGTGGGTAGATGTTTTCGCCACCACGTATCAGCATGTCCTTCAGGCGGCCAACTATGTTGCAGTAGCCGTCGGCGTCAAGCGTCGCCAGATCGCCGGTATGCATCCAGCCGTCGACGATGCTTTCCCGCGTCTTCGCTTCGTCCCCCCAGTAACCTTGCATCACCGAATAGCCCTTGGTGCACAGCTCGCCCGTTTCCCCCACCGGCACGATATTGCCAAGCGGATCGACGATTTTCACTTCCAGATGCGGCTGAATGCGGCCGACCGTCGTGGTGCGTTTGTCGAGCGGATCGGTGGTCGAACTCTGGAAGGACACCGGGCTCGTTTCCGTCATGCCATAGGCGATGGTGATCTCACTCAGATGCATGCGCGCGACGACCTTCTTCATCGTCTCGATAGGGCACGGCGAACCGGCCATGATGCCCGTGCGCAGACGCGAGAAGTCGTAAGTGGCGAAGTCCGGATGATCGAGTTCGGCGATGAACATGGTCGGCACACCGTGCAGCGCGGTGCACTGCTCTTCGGCCACGGCCGCGAGCGTTGCCGCCGGATCGAAACCCTCGCCTGGAAACACCATATTCGCGCCCACCGATACGCACGCGAGCACCGCCAGCACCATGCCGAAGCAGTGATAAAGCGGAACAGGAATACACAGACCGTCCTGCTCCGTTAGCCGCATCGCCATCGCGATATAGCGGGCGTTGTTGACGACGTTGCTGTGCGTCAGCGTCGCGCCCTTCGGATTGCCCGTCGTGCCGCTGGTGAACTGAATGTTGATCGGTTCGTGGCAGGACAGCGTCGCACCGATAGCATCGAGCTTCGCGACGTCAAGCGTTGCGCGGCCCTGCTCAATTACGTCGGAGAAGGTCAGCATGCCGGGCGTTTCCGTGTCGCACATGCGAATCACGTAGCGCAGTTCCGGCAAGCGAGCGGCGTGCAGTTCGCCCGGCTTTTGCGTCGCCAGTTCCGGTGCGAGCTCCTGCAGCATTTCGAGGTACATCGACGTCTTGAAACGCTCGGCCGCGATGATCGCCTTGCAGCCCACCTTGTTCAACGCGTACTCGAGTTCCGCGAGTCGGTAAGCCGGATTGATGTTGACCAGCACCGCGCCGATGCGCGCGGTGGCGAACTGCGTGAGCAGCCATTCCACACGGTTCGGCGACCAGATGCCCACGCGGTCGCCTTTCTCGATACCCAGCGCAAGCAGCCCGGACGCCAGCACGTCGATCTCTTCCGAGAACTCCTTCCACGTCCAGCGAATACCTTGCTCGCGAAATACAACGGCCGGCCGGTCGCGAAAGCGCGCCGCAGTGTCGGCCAGAAACTGGCCGACTGTCGCTTCGCTCAACGGGATTTCAGTCGACCCGCGAACATACGACAAATTGTCTCGAGGTTCGATGAGTGCACCTTCGCCTGACGCGTACGTTGCCATGGTGTTGTCTCCGAGAGCGGAAGCTCGCCCAGTCTATTGAAATGAATTTGAAACCGATTGTGCCACCGGCGTATGTCCGTACGGCATCAAGTGTTACCCGCCCTCTGCGCCAACGGTCGCCGTGACAATTACCCAATGCCTGCGGGTTGAATCTGCGATTTTTCTGACCTTTCCGTAAACGTCAAGTAATGGTCAAAAAAAAGCAGCCGCGAAGGCTGCTTTCTCTCTGATACGTATTGCTTAGCTCTGACCGCGCAGCTTGCGCAGACGCTGAATCGCAGCGAGCTGAGCCGTCGCGTACGCCAGTTCCGCTTGCGCGGTCGCGTATTCGAGGTTCGAACCCGTGTTTTGCAGCGCTTCTTCTGCGCGCTTGCGTGCATCTTCGGCTTTGGCTTCGTCGAGATCCTTGCCCCGAATCGCGGTGTCGGCAAGAACCGTCACAGCGCCCGGCTGGATTTCGAGGATGCCGCCGGCGACGAACACAAACTCTTCTTCGCCGTTTTCAGCTTCAATGCGCACCGCACCCGGACGAATCCGCGTGATGAGCGGCGTGTGGCCCGGCAGAATGCCGAGTTCACCTGCTTCGCCCGGCAGCGCGACGAACTTCGCCTGGCCCGAGAAGATCTGCTCTTCCGCGCTGACGACGTCTACTTTAATGGTTGCCATATCGACTCCTGGTGAGCGTAATTCGAGGGCACCGACATTGGCCGGCGCCCGCTTCTATACACCCGACCTTTACTGGATCTTCTTGGCCTTTTCGAAGGCTTCGTCGATCGTGCCGACCATGTAAAACGCTTGCTCCGGCAGGTGGTCGCATTCGCCTTCAACGATCATCTTGAAGCCACGGATCGTTTCTTTCAGCGGCACGTACTTGCCCGGCGAGCCCGTGAACACTTCAGCGACGTGGAACGGCTGCGACAGGAAACGCTGGATCTTACGAGCGCGCGCGACGGCGAGCTTGTCTTCCGGCGCCAGTTCGTCCATGCCCAGAATCGCGATAATGTCGCGCAGTTCCTTGTAGCGCTGCAGCGTTTGCTGCACGCCGCGCGTGATCGAGTAGTGCTCTTCACCGATCACGTTCGGGTCGATCTGACGCGAGGTCGAATCGAGCGGGTCGACCGCCGGGTAGATACCCAGCGAAGCGATGTCACGCGACAACACGACGGTTGCGTCCAGGTGGCCGAAGGTCGTAGCCGGCGACGGGTCGGTCAAGTCATCCGCAGGGACGTACACGGCCTGAACCGATGTAATCGAGCCAGTCTTGGTCGACGTAATACGCTCCTGCAGCTTGCCCATTTCTTCAGCCAGCGTCGGCTGATAGCCCACTGCCGACGGCATACGGCCGAGCAGTGCCGACACTTCCGTGCCTGCCAGCGTGAAACGGTAGATGTTGTCGACGAAGAACAGCACGTCCAGACCTTCGTCACGGAAGTGCTCAGCCATCGTCAGACCGGTCAGCGCGACACGCAGACGGTTGCCCGGCGGCTCGTTCATCTGGCCGTACACCAGCGCGACCTTGTCGAGAACGTTCGAGTCCTTCATTTCGTGATAGAAGTCGTTCCCTTCACGGGTACGCTCGCCAACACCGGCGAACACGGAGTAACCACCGTGTTCTTTAGCGATGTTGTTGATCAGTTCCATCATGTTCACGGTCTTGCCCACGCCTGCGCCACCGAACAGGCCAACCTTACCGCCCTTCGCGAACGGGCAGATCAGGTCGATAACCTTGATGCCGGTTTCGAGCAGTTCCGTCGACGGCGACAGTTCGTCGAACGCCGGAGCCTTCTGGTGAATACCGCGAACCACGTCCGAGTTGATCGGGCCGGCTTCGTCGATCGGGCGACCCAGCACGTCCATGATCCGGCCGAGGGTCGGCTTGCCGACCGGCACGCTGATCGGGTTGCCGGTGTTCTTTACCGTCGTACCGCGGCGCAGGCCGTCCGATGCACCCAGACAGATGGTACGGACAACGCCGTCGCCCAGCTGCTGCTGGACTTCGAGGGTCAGTTCCGAACCTTCGAGAATGAGCGCGTCGTAAATCTTCGGCATGTGGTCACGCGGAAATTCCACGTCGATCACCGCGCCGATGCACTGTACGATCTTGCCTTCTACCAAAGCAGTAGTACTCATCGCTTTTCCTTTAGATACTCAATTCTTCACTCGCGCAAAGGCGCAATTTCGATGGGACCGCCAAGGTGGGGTGCGCCACGAAGGCGCACACGAAGCGGCATGCCTGACCGTTAGGGTCAGACCGCCGCCGCGCCACCGACGATTTCCGACAGTTCTTTCGTGATCGCGGCCTGACGGCTCTTGTTGTACACGAGCTGCAGTTCGTTGATGACCGTCTTCGCGTTATCCGAAGCGGCCTTCATTGCGACCATTCGTGCCGACTGCTCCGATGCCATGTTTTCCGCGACGGCCTGATAGACCAGCGCTTCGACATAACGCACCAGCAGTTCGTCCACCACTGCCTGTGCATCCGGCTCGTAGATGTAGTCCCACTGCGTGCTCGGCGTCGTGCCGTCCTCTTCCTTGCGCTCGAACTGCTCTGCCGACAGCGGTAGCAGTTGCTCGATCACCGGCTCCTGCTTCATCGTATTGACGAAGCGCGTGTACGCGAGGTACACCGCCGAAACCTTGCCTTCCGAGTACAGGTCGAGCTGCACCTTCACCGCGCCGATCAGCTTTTCCAGGTGCGGCGTGTCGCCCAGATGCACGACATTCGACACCACCTTCGCGCGCAGACGATTCAGGAAGCCCAGACCCTTGGTGCCGATCGCAGTTGCTTCGATCGTCTTGCCCTGGCCTTCCAGTTCCTTGAACTTCTGCAGCGACGCACGCAGCACGTTGGTGTTCATCCCGCCGCACAACCCTTTATCGGTCGTGACGAGGATGATGCCGGCCGTTTTCGCACCTTCGTTCGACACCATGAACGGGTGACGATACTCCGGGTTCGCACGGCTCATGTGCGCAGCGATATCGCGGACCTTGTCGGCATACGGGCGAGCAGCGCGCATGCGCTCCTGAGCGCGGCGCATCTTCGATGCGGCCACCATCTCCATCGCTTTCGTGATCTTGCGCGTGTTTTGCACGCTCTTGATCTTGCCGCGAATTTCCTTCATTCCAGCCATTGCTTGCTCCTTGTCGGCCCAAGTTAGCGCTTTAGCGCTTACCCGGGTCCCATGCAAAGCGATCTAAGCAGCGCGGGTTCAGTTGCCTGCGGCCCGCGCCGCTCCAAGGTCTTTTATGCCTTGCGGATCACTCGCAAATCAATAAGCGCCGGACTTCTTGAAGTCTTTGAGAGCCGTATGCAGCAGGGCTTCGTCGTCCTTCGAGAGTTCCTTGGTATCTTCGATGCGCTTGACCAGGTCAGCGTGGCTCGACTTCAGATAGTCGCGCAGGCCCTTTTCGAACGGCAGCACTTGCGCAACTTCCAGATCGTCGAGGTAGCCGTTGTTCGCTGCGAACAGAGAGACAGCCAGTTCCCACACTTGCAACGGCTGATATTGCGGCTGCTTCAGCAGTTCCGTGACGCGGCGGCCGCGCTCCAGTTGCTTGCGGGTTGCTTCGTCGAGGTCCGACGCGAACTGCGCGAATGCAGCCAGTTCACGATACTGTGCGAGGTCGGTACGGATACCGCCCGACAGCTTCTTCACGACCTTGGTTTGTGCCGCACCACCAACGCGCGACACCGACACGCCGGCGTTAATTGCCGGGCGGATACCTGCGTTGAAGAGGTCGGTTTCCAGGAAGATCTGGCCGTCGGTGATCGAGATCACGTTCGTCGGAACGAATGCGGTCACGTCGCCGGCTTGCGTTTCGATGACCGGCAGTGCCGTCAGCGAACCGCTCTTGCCCTTCACTTCGCCGTTCGTGAACTTCTCGACGTACTCTTCCGAGACGCGAGCAGCACGTTCCAGCAGACGCGAGTGCAGATAGAACACGTCACCCGGATAAGCTTCGCGGCCCGGCGGGCGGCGCAGCAACAGCGAGATCTGGCGGTATGCCCAGGCTTGCTTGGTCAAATCGTCATAAACGATCAGCGCGTCTTGACCGCGGTCGCGGAAGTATTCGCCCATCGTGCAGCCGGCGTACGGTGCGAGGTATTGCATCGCAGCCGATTCCGAAGCCGAAGCGGCCACGACGATCGTGTATTCCAGCGCGCCGGTTTCTTCCAGCTTGCGCACCACGTTCATGATCGACGAAGCCTTCTGGCCGATCGCGACGTAGATACAGAAGAGGTTCTTGCCCTTCTGGTTGATGATCGCGTCGACTGCGACTGCGGTCTTGCCGCACTGGCGGTCGCCAATGATCAGCTCGCGCTGGCCACGGCCAACCGGCACCATCGCGTCGATCGACTTCAGACCGGTTTGAACCGGTTCCGAAACCGACTTACGCCAGATCACGCCCGGAGCAATCTTTTCGATTGCGTCGGTTTTCTTCGCGTTGATCGGGCCCTTGCCGTCGATCGGGTTGCCAAGTGCGTCGACCACGCGGCCGAGCAGTTCCGGACCCACCGGCACTTCGAGAATGCGGCCCGTCGTCTTGACGATGTCGCCTTCCGAAATGTGCTCGTACTCACCCAGAATCACGGCGCCGACCGAGTCGCGCTCGAGGTTCAGTGCGAGACCGAAGGTGTTGCCCGGAAATTCGAGCATTTCGCCCTGCATCACTTCCGACAGGCCGTGGATGCGCACGATACCGTCGGTCACGGAGATCACGGTGCCTTGATTGCGAACGTCTGCGCTCGCTTCAAGGCCCTGGATCCGGCTCTTGATCAGCTCGCTGATCTCAGAGGGATTGAGTTGCATTATTCGCTCCTGATAGTCAATTCTGTTGCGTGCCAGCTGCTGAAGCGCCTCGGGCGCTTCAGGCCGTCAGAGCCGTCTGCATGCTGGCAAGCCGCGCGCGGACCGAGGTATCGAGCACTTCGTCGCCAACTGTCACGCGCACGCCGCCGATAAGCGACGAGTCGACTTCGACCGTCGGCTTCAGCTTGCGCTTGAATTTGCGTTCGAGACTTGCGACGAGTTCGTTCAACTGCGCGCCTTCGAGCGGGAATGCGCTGACGATCAGCACATCTGCCGCTCCTTCGCGGGCATTCTTCAACTCTTCGAACTGCGTGGCGATTTCCGGCAGCAATTGCAGGCGATGGTTATCCACCAGCATTTGCACCAGATTCTTCGCTTGCGCATTGTCCTTGAGCGGCGACTTGACCGCGGCCAGCAGCAGTTCGCTGACCTGGGCGCGGCTTACTTTCGGGCTCGAGGCGATCGACAGCACTTCGGGCAGACGCGCAACCTGTGCCAGCTCCTGCACGAGCGTGGACCAGGCGGCGATGTCACCAGCTTCGGCCACGCCAAACAGCGCTTCTGCGTACGGACGGGCGATGGTTGCAAGTTCGGCCATGATCAGAGCTCGGCTTTCAGTTGATTCAGCAGGTCAGCGTGAGCTGCCTGGTCGACTTCGCGCTTCAGGATCTGTTCAGCGCCCTTCACTGCCAGTGCGGCGACTTCGCCACGCAGCGTTTCGCGCGCCTTCACGACTTGCTGTTCCGCGTCGGCCTTCGCTTGCGCGATGATGCGAGCGGCTTCAGCTTGTGCTTGAGCCTTGATTTCGTCAGCGACTGCCACTGCGCGCTTTTCTGCGTCAGCAATACGTTGCTGACCGTCGTTGCGTGCCTGAGCGAGTTCCTGGTCGACGCGCTTGTGGGCGGCTTCGAGTTCCGCCTTGCCCTTTTCAGCAGCCGACAAACCGTCAGCAATCTTCTTCGAGCGCTCGTCGAGGGCGTTGATCAACGGCGGCCACACGAACTTCATCGTGAACCACGCGAGGATCAGGAACACGACCATTTGCGCAAACAGGGTTGCGTTGAGATTCACGGTGTTTCCTTAAACGTTGCTAGTTCGGAAAGTGAAACGGCAAGGCGCTCATCGATTCTGTATTCGATCAGCGCCCAAGTGCCCGTTCCGCCCTGCGCCTTTACCAGTTATAGCTCAGGCGCAAACTTCCGAGGAACCTCAGCCTGCCAGCTTCGACAGCAGCGGGTTCGCGAACGCGAACAGCATTGCCACACCAACGCCAATCAGGAACGCCGCATCGATCAGACCAGCCAGCAGGAACATCTTGGTTTGCAGCGGGTTCATCAGTTCCGGCTGACGAGCACATGCTTCGATGTACTTGCCACCCATCAGGCCGATACCGATACAGGCGCCGATTGCACCCAGGCCGATGATGATGCCGATACCGATGGCGGTCAGACCCTGGATGTTGGCGATGAAAGCTTGCATGATCACTCCTTTGTGAAAAGTCTTTTAGAACTGGTTGGAACTGGGATTTAATAAAACAAAACTAAAAACAATTCGTCGCGCGACACGCCGTGATTAGTGGCTGTCGTGTGCTTGTCCGATGTACACCAGCGTCAGCATCATGAAAATGAATGCCTGCAGGAAAACGATCAGGATGTGAAAGATCGCCCAAACCGTGCCTGCGATGACGTGGCCGATAAAGCCGAGCACTGACGCGTCCGCGCCAAAACCCCACATGCTGCCGAGCAGAGCAATCAGCAGGAACAACAGTTCACCCGCGTACATGTTGCCGAACAGCCGCATGCCGAGCGAAACCGTCTTTGCGACGAACTCGATGATGTTCAATGCAAGGTTCGGGATCCACAGCAACGGATGCGCACCGAACGGAGCCGACAGCAGTTCATGCACGAAGCCGCCTGCGCCCTTGATCTTGAAGTTGTAGTAAATCATCAGCACGAACACGCCGAGCGCGATGCCGAGCGTGCCGTTCAGGTCGGCGGTCGGCACGATGCGATGATGGGGGATGATTTCCGACAGACCCAGCCAGCCGATCACGCGGCCCGGCAGATCGACGGGGATGAAGTCGAGCGAGTTCATCAGGGCAACCCAGACGAACACGGTCAATGCCAGCGGAGCGATGAAAGCGCGCGAGCCGTGGATCATCGACTTCGATTGATCCTCGACCATTTCGACCAGCATTTCGATTGCGCACTGGAAACGGCCCGGCACGCCGGACGTCGCCTTGCGAGCAGCGAGATGCAGGATGGCGATGGTGGCCAGACCGCAAACGATCGACCAGAAAAGGGTGTCCAGATTCCACACATGAATGTCGAAAATCGACGTCTGGTGCGCGGTGGAAAAGTTCTGCAAGTGGTGCGCGATGTACTCGGACGGATCCAGAGCGCGCGTGCCTTCGCTAGCTGCCATATCGTTAATGCCACCCAAATTGTCGAAAATCGTCTTAGGCCGTTCCCGCCGCAATGCTCTATTGCGGGAACACACCGGGTGCGGATCGTGTCATATCCGCACTCCTTACGCCAGCGCTACGCGCCGGCCTGAATTTTGTGTTGCTTTTGTGCTGCTACTCTCTGCTACGACCTTAACGCCACGCGAGGGCGATCCAGTACGTCTTGAGCGCGATGAGGTAAGTCACGAGCAGCGGCACCCAGCATACGTCGTGATACCAGAAGGCGATGACTACAAACATCGCGATCGTTGTCCCCATCTTGAGCGCTTCGCCGATCATCCAGCTCATTGCTGTTTTGGCGCCGCTCAGCGTTCTAAGACGTGCCGCGAACAGCGCGCTCGGCACCCAGCAGATCGCTCCTCCAAGGAACGCGGACAGCGCAGCAGCGCCCGGCGGCTTGTAGAACAGCCACCACACCAGCGTCGCACCCAGGGACAAAACCATTTGCGCCGCCACGACCTTGAAAGGCGTAACGCGCGATGGACGACTCACATTCGGGCCAAACAGCTTTTCAGCCTCGACCCGGGTGAGCGGAACGATATTGTTATCTTGTTGCTCGACATCCCACGCATCGTCAGTTGTAACGTGCTGAGCGGTGGACGCATCGGAAACGGTGCGTTCAGCGCGGTGGTCGTCACGCCCATTCTTCGGCGTTTGATTCGACGTTTTAACCGCCATCGCAGTGTTCCGAAAGTCTTGTTCCTGCCCGCGAGCTTACGCTGCGCTTACGGGGTTGCCGTGCAATTAAATCCGGGCGATTGTAAGCGATAGTTGCAGGCAATTCAAGACTTTAGGCCGTTCAATAACCTGTGTGAAAACGACCTTCACGATGCGGAAACGTCCGCTCGGGCGGCCTATACACGGCAAATGTAAGGCGGTCGGGGGATGGCAAAACATGTGCGATGAATCGAGTCGATTGAAGTTCGCCGATGTGTCGTTTCGACGCTGCTGCGGACGTCTCAAAAATGCAACAGACGATCATTTTCGCCAGCTTTGGTGGACATGAAGGACCGCGCCGGGTAGACGCGGGCGGCTATGAGTTGGCCGCAGCCCTTCTTCATTGAAATCGAACACCGTTGGACGCTCCCCTCGGCACCGGCCGATCGACACGGCCAGCAGTCAGGCGCCTCCTACGGCATGTCACCACCTACCCTACCGCCGCAAACGGCCGCCTCATCACGGCACACCCTCCCACCATGCAGGCGCCATCGGGAAAACGGTGGGGCGACTCAATATATTGGATTCCTGATTATTAAACACACCCAATAATCAGGAATCCAATGCGAATCCGCGTAGGCTACCGATCGATCTGAGAATTCATCAACCGGGCGACGCCTGCAGTAAGTACAACCGCAACGTCGCTGCTACCGAAGAGAACCCCGCCTGACGGCGTTTGCGAGCGGCCAGCAGACGTGCGGCCCAACGAGGCCGCACGCCCACCCAACGTCCGCGGCAGATCGAACCTGCCACCCTCACGCCGTAGCGTTGCCGCGCAGCCGGACAAGAATGCCTTCCAGTGCGTCCAGATCGCCGAAGTCCACCAGCACCTGGCCGCGGCCGCGCCGGCCGAGCTTGATCTTAACCGTTGCGGCAAGCAGATCGGACAACTCCTCTTCGAGCCGTCGCGTGTCGCGGCCGCCGTCCTGATTCGCCCGCGCCTTCACTGTCGGCGCAGCCTTGGTGGTCGCCGTCACCAGTTTTTCGGTCTCGCGGACCGACATGCGCTTGTTGACGACCTGATTGGCCAGCGTGATTTGCGTCGCGGCGTCGACGGCCAGTAACGCACGTGCGTGTCCCATGTCGAGGTCACCCGCCAGCAACATGGTTTGCACGGGCGTCGCCAGGTTGAGCAAACGCAGCAGGTTAGATACGGCGCTGCGTGAGCGGCCCACCGATTCAGCCGCCTGCTCGTGCGTGAAATTGAACTCGTCGAGCAAGCGCTGAATGCCCTGCGCTTCTTCCAGCGGGTTCAGATCTTCGCGCTGGATATTCTCGATCAGCGCCATTGCCGCGGCGGCTTGGTCCGGCACGTCCTTCACCAGCACCGGCACCTCATCGAGACCGGCTATGCGTGCCGCGCGGAAACGCCGCTCGCCGGCAATGATCTCGTACTTATCCGCCGACACGGGCCGCACGAGAATCGGCTGCATCAGCCCTTGAGCACGGATGCTGGCTGCCAGCTCCTGCAACGCGCCTTCGTCCATGCGCGTGCGTGGCTGGTACTTGCCCGCCTGCAGCTTGCTGAGCGGCAGCACGTTCGGCGCACCCTCGATCGTCACCACCTCGGTGATATCGGCACTGCCACCCAGCAATGCTTCAAGACCGCGGCCCAACCCCTTCTTTCTTGCTACTGCATTCATTGTGCTTCCTCGATCCGCTTAGGACGCCTGGGGCGCGTCATTCAATGTGCGCACCCGCTCAATCATCTCTGCACCGAACTGCACATACGCCTGCGCGCCGCGCGAGGCCTTATCGAATACGACACCCGGCAGGCCATAGCTCGGCGCCTCGGCAAGACGTACGTTGCGCGGAATCACCGCGTCGAACACCTTGTCGCCGAAGTGCTCCTTTAACTGATCTGAGACTTGCTGCTGCAAGGTGATGCGCGGGTCGAACATGACGCGCAGCAGGCCGATCACCTTCAGATCGCGATTCAGGTTCGCGTGCACCTGCTTGATCGTGTTGACCAGGTCAGACAGACCCTCGAGCGCGAAGTACTCGCACTGCATCGGGATCACCACGCCATGCGCGGCGCACAAGCCGTTGAGTGTCAGCAGCGACAACGCCGGCGGGCAGTCGATCAGCACGAAGTCGTATTCGCTTTCGACCGCCGTCAAGGCGATCTTCATTTGACGCTCGCGGTTCTGCACGCTGACCAGTTCGACTTCGGCACCCGCCAGCTCACGGTTCGCAGGCAGCACGTCGTAGCCGACAGCCTCCGGACGGACTCGCGCATCCGCCACCGACAGCCCATCAACGAGTACCTCGTAGACGGTATTCGCGCACGCGGCCTTGTCGATGCCACTGCCCATAGTGGCGTTGCCCTGCGGGTCCAGATCGATGAGAAGGACTCGCTGTCCCTGCGCTGCCAGGCTCGCGGCCAGATTGACTGCCGTCGTCGTCTTGCCGACGCCACCCTTCTGGTTTGCAACGCAGAAGATTTTTGCCATCGTTGGTGTGTCCCTTTTGCTGCTTGAAACTGCTTGAATAAAGTAGAAAGCGTTTTGTAGCTGGGGTGCGCCGCGAGCGTGCCGGTGGCCGTCAGTTATCGGCGTCCACCAAAACCTTGATCAGATGCCGCTCCGCGTCGAGCGACGGCACGTTCAGCCGGATGATCTGCTCCACGTGGGCACCCGCCGGCAGGCGCTCGATCTCGCCATCCGGGCGCACGCCCTTCATCGCCCAGATCGCGCCCTGCTCCGCAACCAGATGACGGGCCAGTGTAACGAAATCCGCGAGCTCTGCGAATGCGCGCGACACGATTACGTCGAACTTCGCCGGTACTTCGGCGCCCGGCTGCAAAGTCTCGACGCGGCCCGTGACGACCGACAGATTCGCAAGGCCGAGTTCGGCTTTGGCCTGCGCCTGAAAAGCCGTCTTCTTGTGAACGATATCGTTCACGGTGACGGTCCAATCGGGCAGCACAATAGCCAGCACGATACCAGGGAGGCCACCACCGGAACCCACGTCCAGCACGGAAGATGCGCCGCGCGTAGCAAGATGCGGCACGATCGATAGCGAATCCAGGATGTGCTGAATCAGCATTTGCCGCGGGTCGCGAATCGCCGTCAGGTTATAGACGGCGTTCCACTTGGACAGCAGCGCAACGTAGTCGAGCAGTTTGCCAAGTTGCGCGTCGCTCAGATCGAGGCCGAGTTCGCCTACGCCGCTTGCCAGCAGCGGCGCCAACGCCTCGTTACCGCCTCCCTTCTGCACCAGCGTCATTGCACCACCGGCGTGCTATCGGTGCCGGGTTCGGCGGGTTTCGCGGCACGACGCCCCAAACCACGCTTCAGGTGAACCATCAGCAAGGAGATCGCCGCCGGCGTAATGCCGGAGATACGCGACGCCTGACCGATGGTTTCGGGGCGGAATTGCGTCAGTTTCTGACGCGCTTCGAACGACAGCCCTCTTACCTCGGCGTAATCCAATCCCTCAGGCAAACGCGTGCTTTCGTGCGACTCATTGCGCTCGATCTCATCGGCTTGACGGTCGATGTAGCCCTGATACTTGATGCCGATCTCAATCTGCTCCTTGATCTGGGCGAGCAGAACGTCGTCTTCGGCCAATATTTCAGGCGCAGCGCACGCGCCTGCGCGCAAACCGCAGACGCCGTCGTACGTCACGCCCGGACGACGCAGCAAGTCAGCGAGACTATATTCGTGGTCGATCGGTTTACCGAGCAAGGCAGTCGCCTCTTCCGCCGGTAATGTCTTAGGATTGACCCACGTCGTGCGAAGACGCTCTGTTTCACGTGAAACAGCATCGCGCTTGCGGCTGAATGCGTCCCAACGAACGTCGTCGACCACACCGAGTTCGCGCCCAATCTCGGTTAGACGCATATCGGCGTTATCTTCACGCAGACTCAGCCGGTATTCGGCGCGGCTCGTGAACATGCGGTACGGTTCCGACACGCCACGCGTGACCAGATCGTCGACGAGAACACCCAGATACGCCTGATCGCGGCGCGGGCACCATGCGTCCTTGCCTTGCACCTGCAAGCCGGCGTTGATCCCTGCCAGCAAACCCTGTGCAGCAGCTTCTTCGTAGCCGGTCGTGCCGTTGATCTGACCCGCGAAGAATAGTCCGTTGATTACCTTGGTTTCCAGCGACGCTTTTAGTCCACGCGGATCGAAGTAGTCGTACTCGATCGCATAGCCCGGCCGCAGAATATGCGCGTGCTCCAAGCCCCGCATCGAACGTACGAGCTCCAGTTGTACGTCGAACGGCAGACTGGTGGAAATCCCGTTGGGATAGAACTCGTTCGTCGTCAGCCCTTCCGGTTCGAGGAAGATTTGATGCGATTCCTTCGACGCGAAACGGTGAATTTTGTCCTCGATCGACGGACAGTACCGCGGCCCGACCCCTTCGATCACGCCCGTATACATCGGCGATCGATCGAGACCTCCGCGGATAATGTCGTGCGTACGTTCGTTCGTATGCGTGACCCAGCACGGTACTTGACGCGGATGCTGCTCCGCACATCCCAAAAACGAGAAAACTGGCACCGGGTCCAGATCGCCCGGCTGCTCTTCCAGCATCGAAAAATCGATCGTTCGCCCGTCGATTCGCGGCGGCGTGCCGGTCTTGAGACGCCCTTGCGGCAGTTTCAATTCCTTAAGGCGGGCGGACAACGAGACCGCGGCCGGATCACCAGCGCGGCCACCCGTGTAATTGTTCAAACCCACGTGAATCTTGCCGTCGAGGAATGTCCCGGCCGTCAGCACCACGGCGCGCGAGCGGAAACGAATCCCCACCTGCGTGACCGCGCCGACCACCCGGTCGCCCTCCACCATCAGATCGTCGACCGCTTGCTGGAACAGCCATAGATTCGGCTGATTCTCCAGCCGATGCCGGATCGCCTGCTTGTACAGCAGACGGTCGGCTTGCGCGCGTGTCGCGCGAACAGCAGGCCCCTTCGACGAATTGAGGATGCGGAATTGAATACCGCCCTCGTCCGTCGCGGCCGCCATGGCTCCGCCGAGCGCATCGACTTCCTTCACCAGATGGCCCTTGCCAATCCCGCCAATGGACGGGTTGCAGCTCATCTGACCGAGGGTCTCGATGTTATGCGTCAGCAGGAGCGTGGTATTGCCCATGCGAGCCGAAGCCAAAGCGGCTTCGGTGCCGGCGTGACCGCCGCCGACGACGATTACGTCAAATTCTGTGGGAAAAAGCATCGCGGATCTCACGCCAGATCGTCGCGTGAGCCTTTCAAAGGAAAATGTATGGGCGAATTATAACGGGTTCGGTTTAGGCCCGAATTTCGTCCGAATGGCCAGGCAACAAAAAAGCGGTGTGTTTCACGTGAAACACACCGCTCTGAACCACGCCGATTCAACCGAAAATAGAGACCTAAGCCACTTTCTTGGCCAGCCCCAGATACGTCTCAATCACGCGCGGATTTTGCGCCAGATCGGCTGCGGGCCCCTCCAGCGCCAGCTCACCGGTTTCAAGCACGTAACCATAATCGGAGATCTGCAGCGCAGCACGGGCGTTTTGCTCGATCAGCAGCGTGGCAACACCGGTCTGCCGCAGCGCACTAATGATGTGGAAAATTTCCTTCACGATCAGCGGCGCCAGACCCAGACTCGGCTCGTCAAGCATCAGTAGATCGGGTTTGCCCATCAACGCACGTCCGACCGCGAGCATCTGCCTTTCGCCACCCGACAACGTACCGGCTGCCTGCTTCCGACGCTCTTTCAAGCGAGGAAAAAGCGTAAAGACCGGTTCGAGTTGATCGAGAAAGTTACGCTCCCCTGCCCGCTTGCGCCGATACGCGCCCAGCACCAGATTGTCTTCAACAGTCATCGACGCAAACAGTTCGCGCTTTTCCGGCACCAAACACATGCCGCGCGCAACCCGCTTTTCGACTGGCACGGCGCTGACGTCTTCACCCTGGTAAAGGACCGCGCCTTTCGCATGCCCCGTAGTGGGCAGTGCGCCCATGATCGCGTTCAGCAACGTGGATTTACCCGCGCCGTTCGGCCCAATCACCGAGACAATTTGCCCGGGCCGCACTTTAATCGCGGCGCCGTGCAGCGCTTCAACCTTGCCATAGCGGACCGACAAACCATCCACGTCGAGAATCGGTGCGGTTGCATTCATCGTATTCTCCATCACTCCACCCCACCCAGATAAGCTTCAAGCACAGCCGGGTCTTGCTGGACATCCTGCGGCAAGCCTTCTGCGATCCGCGTGCCGAACTCCATCACTACCAGCCGATCGGTGAGATTCATCACGAAATCCATATCGTGCTCGACCAGCAGCACGCTCATGCCTTCAGCCTTCAGACGACGCAGCAAGTCCGCCAGCTGCAGTTTTTCCTGATACCGCAGACCGGCGGCGGGTTCATCCAGCAACAGCAAGGTCGGGTCACAGCACAACGCGCGTGCAATTTCGAGAATTCGCTGCTGCCCTAACGCCAGGCTCCCCGCCTCGTCGTACATATGTTGCTCAAGCCCGACGCGACGAATCTGGCGAGCCGCTTCGGCCATCAGGCGTGCCTCCTCAGCGCCGTTCAGTCGCGCCACGCTGCGCCACACGCCGGCGTGGCCGCGCAGATGCGCGCCGATCGCGACGTTCTCGAGCACGGTCATCCCGGGCAGTAGCTTGACGTGCTGGAACGTACGGCCAATGCCACGTTTGACGATTTCACGTGAACTCAGCGAATCGATACGTTCGCCGCAGAAGGTGATCTCGCCGCTCGTCGCTTGCAGCACGCCCGTGACCAGATTGAAGGTGGTCGACTTGCCGGCGCCGTTCGGGCCGATCAAACCGATGATCTGCCCTGCTTTCACCTCGAAGCTGACATCGTTCACCGCGACCAGACCGCCGAACTGCTTCCGAGCTTTATTTACCGTCAGCAAGTTTTCGCCTGCGGCCGGTTTGCTGCGTTGCGGCAACGGCTCGGCATGGTCCGACAGATGCGCGCGCGGCCCCTTCGGGAAAAACCGCGCGACAAACGGCCAAACGCCTTGGCGAGCGTATTGCAGCAGCAAAACCATCAGAATGCCGAACACGATCACTTCGAAGTTGCCGTTCTCGCCCAGCAGCTTCGGCAGCAAGGTTTGCAGATAGTCCTGCAACACCGTCAGGATCGCCGCGCCGAGCACCGCGCCCCAGACATGCGACACACCGCCCACCACCGCCATGAACAGAAACTCGATGCCGTGGTTCAGACCAAATGGCGTCGGATTCACTGCGCGTTGCAGATGGGCATACAGAAAGCCGGAAATCGACGCCAACACTGCGGCATAGACAAAGATCACCACCCGCATCCAGGCCGTGTTGACGCCCATCGCCTCGGCCATCATCCCGCCGCCGCGCAAGGCGCGGATCGCTCGCCCCGGCCGGCTATTAAGCAGGTTTTGAACAGAAATCACCGCACCGAGCACCACCACCCAGATCAGGTAATAGATATGGCGGCCGGACTCCAGGTCGATGCCAAAAACATTCAGCACGGGAATTCCATTGATGCCGTCGTACTTGCCGAGCATCTCCAGGTTGCCGAACAGGTAGAACAGCGCCAGCCCCCACGCGATCGTGCCGAGCGGCAGAAAGTGGCCCGACAGCCGCATGGTCACGAGACCCAGCATCAGCGCGATCAACGCCGTCACCACCACGCCCGCGATCAACGCGAGCCACGGCGAGACGCCGTACTTCGTGGTCAGATACGCGGTCGCATACGCGCCGATACCAACGAACGCTGCCTGCCCGAAGCTCGTCATCCCGCCGATACCTGTCAGCAGCACGAGACCGATCGCGACGATCGAATAGAGGCCGATATAGTTGAGCAACGTCACCCAGTACTCGGGCACGTGAATCGGGTGCGGCAGCACCGGCAGCGCGAACAGCACCACGAGGAACAACCAGAAGAACTTGTTTTGCATGATCCGTTTCATCGTGTCACTCCTCTTCCTCTTCCGAGTGCGGGCTGGCCAGACTTCGCCACAGCAGCACCGGGATGATCAGCGTGAACACGATCACTTCCTTGTAAGCGCTCGCCCAGAACGACGAATACGACTCCAGCAAACCGACGAGGATCGAACCCGCGGCAGCCAGCGGATAGCTGACCAGGCCGCCGATAATCGCCCCCACGAAGCCCTTCAAACCGATCAGGAAGCCGGAGTCGTAGTAGATGGTGGTCAAGGGTGCGACGAGGATGCCGCACAGCGCACCGAGGCCCGCAGCGAGCGTGAACGCGAGACGCCCCGCCTGCGTCGTACCGATACCGACGAGCCGCGCGCCGAGCCGGTTCACCGAAGTCGCGCGCAACGCCTTGCCGGAGATGGAGCGATCGAAGTACAGATACAGGCCGCCGATCAGCACCACAGCCGTGCCGACCACCCACAAACTTTGTCCGGAGATCGACAGGCTGCCGAGATTGAAGGTCGCGTCGGAGAACGCCGTGGTGCGCGAGCCTTCCGCGCCGAACATCACGAGCCCGAGGCCGACCATCGCAAAGTGCACGGCCACCGCCACGATCAGCAACAGCAGCGTGGTCGCCTCCGCGATCGGCTCATAGGCGAGCCGGTAGACGAACGGTCCCATCGGAATGACGATCAGCAGCGTCAGCGCGATCTGCGCGATCATCGGCAGCGGGTGCAGGAAAACGCCTTGCGTGAGCGCGTAGACCGCGACCGGGAACAGCAGATATTTGCCGACCAGCATCACCAGCGTGCGAGCCGCATGCCGACGCCTTTCGGGGTGCCGCACTAGCCCCGCGATCTCGACCACGAAGCACGCCGCGCCCATCGCCATCAGCAACCAGCACGTCGCAGGAAATTTTTGCGTCTGCAGTGCGGCAAGCGTCAGCGCACCGTATGACACAAACTCCCCCTGCGGGATAAAGATCACTCGCGTCACAGAGAACACCAGCACCAGCGCGAGCGCGAGCAGCGCGTAAATCGCGCCGGTGGTGATGCCGTCCTGCGCGAGGATCGCCGCAATTGATAGATCCATACTTCCTCGTCCTGAAGCGTCGAAATCGAAATCGGGAAACAGTCGTGGCGGCAAAACCCGCGGCCGGCCACCGGCCTGCAATGCCAGAAAAGGCGACCGCCGCGCCGGGACTCGGCGCGGCGGTCGTTGCCATTGTTATCGAACAGAATGGCAATGCGGCATCAGTCATGCGCCGCAAGTTGCGCGAGAGGCGCGTACCGCTTTTTGTTATTAGTCGTTCTGCAGCTTCCACTTGCCGTCGACGATCTGCACGATCACGCGTGCACGCTTGTCGAGGCCATTGTGGTTGGTCGGCGTGGTGTTCATGATGCCGTGCGAGACCGGCAGTTCCTTGATGTTTTCCAGCGCGCTACGCAGCGCCTCGCGGAACGCCTCGGTGCCCGGCTGAGCGGTCTTCAGTGCGACCGGAATCGCAGCTTGCAGCATCTGACCGGCATCCCATGCGTGACCGCCGAACGTCGCCACCGAACCCGTGCCATAAGCTTTCTCATACGCCGCCTTGTAGGCTTCCGACGACTTCTTCACCGGGTTCGAATCCGGCAGTTGATCCGCCACGAGGATCGGGCCGGCCGGCAGGAATTCGCCTTCGCAATCCTTGCCGCATACGCGCAGGAAGTCGTTGTTCGCGACACCGTGCGTCTGATAGACCTTGCCCTTATAGCCGCGCTCCTTGAGCGTTTTGGCCGGCAGTGCCGACGGCGTGCCCGCGCCGGCGATCAGCACTGCGTCCGGGTTCGCGCTCATCGTCTTCAACACCTGGCCGGTCACCGACGCATCGGTGCGGTTAAAGCGTTCGTTGGAGACGATCTTCAGATTGTGTGCCGCTGCCGCAGCGGTGAACACGTTGTTCCAGCCGTCCCCGTATGCATCCGCAAAGCCGATAAAGCCGACCGTCTTTACGCCGTGATGCTCCATGTAGTCGGCGATCGCGTCAGCCATCAGGCTGTCGTTTTGCGGCGGTTTGAAGGCCCATGCGCGCTTGGCGTCCATCGGCGAGATGATTGCGGCCGATGCTGCCAGCGAGATCACCGGCGTCTTGCCTTCGGCTGCGGGATCGAGCATGGCCAGCGAATTCGGCGTAACGGTCGAACCGATGATGGCGTCGACGTGGTCTTCGTCGATCAGCTTGCGCGTGTTCTGCACGGCCTTGCCGGTATCCGATGCGTCATCGAGGATGATGTATTGCACCGTCTTGCCGCCGATCTCTTTCGGCAGCAACGCGATCGTATTCTTTTCAGGAATCCCGAGCGATGCGGCCGGCCCCGTGGTGGACAGCGTGACGCCAATTTTCACCTGCGCGAAGGCAGCGCCCGCGCCGCACATCAACGCCATCGCGATACCGGTGCGTACCCATTGCTTTGTCTTTTTCATGCAAGTCTCCAAACGCTTTGAAGCGCGTATCTGTAAGCCGGCGCACGGGCCGGGTGTCTGAATCTAGTTATAGGGTTCAGGCATGCCAAGCATGGTTTTCCCTGCTCAGCGTCAACGCCCTCGCCGTTCTGGTGCTACTCCCCTGCTGCGAACCACTGCTGCGACTTCTTATGCACCAACCACTAACATGTTAGTAGTATTGCGTTTTGCATCAATTGCGGTCAATAGACTGTCGCCCGAATGCGGGTTTGTCCCGAAACCCGCTACCCAGCCACGTTGCGTTAACCCCACTTTGACCGCTCTTTCACCACCTCCCATCGAACGCGGACAATAAAAAAGACGCGTCAACTGCTCGCGTCTTTTTTGATGGGGTCTCGTATCGCTTCGCCTTCGCTCAGTCGCCGGACAGCTTCCACTTACCGCCGACGATCTCCACCATCACACGCGCCCGCTGATCGAGACCAGCATGGTCGTTCGCGCTCATGTTGAAGATGCCGTGGGAAGCGGGCATGTCTTTCGTGTTTTCGAGTGCCGCACGCAGCGCTTCGCGGAACGCAGGCGTGCCCGGCTGGGCTTTCTTCAGCGCAAGCGGAATCGCGCGTTGCAGCAGCAAGCCTGCATCCCATGCGTGACCGCCGAATGTCGACACCGAACCGGCGCCGTATGCGGCTTCATACGCATGCTTATACGCGAGCGAAGTCTTCTTCACCGGGTTCGAATCGGGCAGTTGCTCCGCCACCAGCAGCGGACCGGCCGGCAGATAGGTGCCTTCGCAATCCTTGCCGCACACACGCAGGAAGTCATTGTTGGCGACGCCGTGCGTCTGATAATACTTGCCCGGGTAGCCACGCTCCTTGAGGGTCTTTTGCGGCAGCGCAGCCGGGGTGCCCGCGCCGGCGATCAGCACCGCGTCGGGATGCTGCGACATGATCTTCAGCACCTGGCCGGTCACCGAAGCATCGTTGCGCGCGAAGCGTTCGTTCGCGACGACCTTGATCTTCGCGAGATCGGCCGCCTTGCCGAACTCCTTGAACCAGCTTTCACCGTACGCATCCGCGAAGCCGATGAACCCGACTGTTTTCACGCCGTGATTCGCCATGTGCTGCGCGATCGCGGTGGCCATCAGAATGTCGTTCTGCGGCGTCTTGAAGACCCATGCGCGCTTCGCGTCCATCGGTTCGACGATGCTCGCCGCCGCGGCCATGGAAATCATCGGCGTAGTGCTTTCTGCGGCGACGTCGATCATGGCCAGCGAGTTCGGCACGACGGTCGAACCGATCAATGCATCCACGTGATCTTCGCTGGTGAGCTTGCGCGCGTTCTTGACGGCCTGAGTCGAATCCGTGGCGTCGTCCAGCACGATGTAATCGATTTTCTGGCCCGCCACCTCTTTAGGCAGCAGTGCGATCGTGTTCTTTTCCGGAATACCAAGCGATGCAGCCGGCCCGGTTGCCGATACCGTTACACCGATTTTCACGTCCGCGAATGCATGGCCGCTCCATGCTGCGGATACTCCCGTTGCGACCAATGCCGCGCTTATCCAACGCAATGCCGACTTCATCCTGCTCCTCGAACTACCCCGTCATTCAATTGAATTTAAATCCGTGAATTTCAATCGCCGACCAAGCGGTCGGTGAATGGCGAGTTTAGCGGACGAAAGCCCCGCACTGCAAGCATTTTGCAGGCTGGAAACGGATGAATCCGGACGTGGTTCGGCGAATAAAAAAGCGTCACCGAATTAGCGGAAGATTTGAATGGCGCTTTATGAAAAAGCCAAATAAAAAGCGCTGTTGGATATCAATCCAACAGCGCTTTCGTCTGGGCACTGAGTGCCTCATTGTCTCCTCGTTCTCCACCTGCAAAATTCGTGGTGCATCAGAACTGCATGAAGATTAAACGAGCACCTAATCCCTTACAACTAGCAATTACCCTAGTGGTGCACTGCGGCACAAATTTGGGGCACGTTTCGCGCGCCTTTGACGGCGGGTGTCAATTCTCGCACAACACAGGAGCAACTCTGGCCGATTCAAAGGTGCCGAATTATATCGGAGACCAAATCAATTTAAATTCTGCTGCCGTTTCAGGCTCGCAATGGCCGCACTCGCGCGACAATCTCACCGACAATGCCGCGTCGGAACGCCAGCACGCAGGCAATGAAAATCAAGCCCGTCACGATGGTCACGGACTCGCCAAGCGAGCGGAACCAATCGATTCCGGTAGTGGCTGCCAGCGCCGTGCCGATATCGCCGAGCCGGTCTTCGAGCGCCACGATCAGCGTCGCGCCGAGCAGCGGGCCGAACAAGGTGCCCATGCCGCCGACGAGCGTCATCAGGATCACCAGGCCCGACATGGTCCAGTACGCGTCGCTCAGCGTTTCAAAGCCCTGCACCAGCACCTTGAGCGAGCCCGCCAAACCGGCCAGCCCCGCGGACAGAATGAAAGCCAGCAACTTGAAGCGATTGGTGTCGTAGCCCAGCGACACGGCGCGTGGCTCGTTCTCCTTGATCGCCACCAGCACTTGTCCGAACGGCGAGTGCACGATTCGCACGATCAGCAGGAACGCCGCCACCATCACGGCCAGCACGACAAAATAGAGCGTCGCGTCCGGCGACAGGTCCAGCAAGCCGAACAGCTTGCCGCGCGGCACGCCTTGCAGCCCGTCCTCGCCGTGCGTGAACGGCGCCTGCAGGAACACGAAGTAGACCATCTGCGCGAGCGCCAGCGTCACCATGGCAAAGTAGATGCCCTGCCTACGTATCGCAAACAGGCCGACCACCAGACCAAGCAGCGTCGCCGCAGCAGTTCCGGCCAGCACGCCCAGTTCCGGCGAGAAGCCGAGCGTCTGCATTGCATAGCCAGTGACATAACCGGCCGAGGCGAGAAACATCGCATGACCGAACGAGAGTAAACCGGTGTAGCCGATCAGCAGATTGAAGGCCGCCGCGAACAACGCGAAGCACATCACCTTCATGACGAACAGCGGATAGATGCCGAGCACGGGCACCGCGAGCAGCGCGATCAGCAGCAGACCGTAGAGCACTTTTCTCTGCATCATTTTTCCTTGCCGAAGAGACCCGCCGGGCGCACCAGCAACACGAGCGCCATGATCACGAAGACGACGGTCGCCGACGCTTCCGGGTAATACACACGCGTCAGCCCTTCGATTACGCCGAGCATCAGGCCGGTCAGAATCGAGCCCATGATCGAACCCATGCCGCCGATCACGACCACCGCGAACACGGTGATGATCATGGGCTGGCCCATCAGCGGCGAGACCTGAATCACCGGCGCGGCCAGCACGCCGGCGAATGCCGCCAGCGCGACGCCGAAGCCATAGGTGAGCGTGATCATCAACGGCACGTTGACGCCGAACGCCTCGACCAGCTTTGGGTTTTCAGTGCCTGCGCGCAGATAGGCGCCAAGGCGCGTCTTCTCGATCACGAACCACGTCGCGAAGCAGATCACAAGTGACGCCACCACCACCCACGCGCGATAGTTCGGCAGGTACATGAAGCCGAGATCGGTCGCGCCGGAGAGTGCTGCGGGCACGTCGTAGGGCTGGCCGGAAGAACCGTAGATCGAACGGAACACGCCTTCGACAACCAGCGTGAGTCCAAAGGTGAGCAGCAGCCCATACAGATGATCGAGCTTGTACAGCCAGCGCAACATCGAGCGTTCAATCACGATGCCGAACACGCCGACAATCAGCGGTGCGAGCACCAGCATCACCCAGTACGGCAGACCGAAATACGACAGGCCCATCCACGCGAGCATCGCGCCAAGCATGAACAACGCGCCGTGCGCGAAATTGATCACGTTGAGCAAGCCGAAGATCACAGCAAGGCCCAGGCTCAGAATCGCGTAAAACGAGCCGTTCACGAGCCCCAGCAACAACTGGCTCAGCATCGCCGGTAGCGGAACGCCAAAGATTTCCATTGAAGCCTTAATCCGTTAAGCCGTTAAGCCGTCGCCAGGGTGAGATCGGTTATGTACGGTCCGCCCGGCGTGCAATGAGCGAGGCATCCGCCCGACCGCATGCCGGCATGTGAAGCGCCTGCCGTCATCCTGTGTACCAACGTGGCAGTATGCAATGCCCGCCGGTCAAGGCAGGATGACGGTCATCTGGTTATCAGCCTGCGCTTACTTCCACAACGCGCAGCGCGTCTGCGCCTTGGTCGTGAAGGCCTGTTCACCCGGGATCGTCGCCGTGATCTTGTAGTAGTCCCACGGCTCTTTGGATTCGGCCGGCGTCTTCACCTGCATCAGGTACATGTCGTGGATCATGCTGCCGTCCTGACGGATGTAGCCCTTCGCGTAGAAGTCGTCGATCTTGGTCTTCTTCAGTTGCGCCATCACCTTATCGCCGTCTGTCGAGCCGACGGCTTTCACCGCGTTCAGATAGGTCATGGTCGCCGAGTAGTCAGCCGCCTGCAGGCTCGACGGCATCTTCTTCATCTTGTCGAAATAGCGCTGCGCCCACTTGCGCGTGGCGGCGTCCTTGTTCCAGTACCAGCTGTCTGTCAGCACGAGACCTTGCGTGGTTTCCAGACCCAGACTGTGCACGTCGTCGATGAACATCAGCAGCGCGGCCAGCTTCATCGTCTTCGTGATGCCGAATTCCTTCGCCGCCTTGATCGAGTTGACCGTATCGCCGCCGGCATTCGCGAGGCCGAGGATCTGCGCCTTCGAGGCCTGCGCCTGCAACAGGAACGACGAGAAGTCCGAAGCCGACAGCGGCGCGCGCACGGCGCCCAGCACCTGACCGCCATTCGCCTTCACGACGTCCGAAGTCGCCTTTTCCAGTGCCTTGCCGAACGCGTAGTCGGCCGTCAGGAAGTACCACGTCTTGCCGCCCTGCTTCGTCACGGCCGAACCCGTGCCGTTGGCCAGCGCCGTGGTGTCGTACGCGTAATGCACCGTGTACGGCGTGCATTGCTCGTTGGTCAGCGTGTCGGCGCCGGCGCCGACATTGATGTAGACCTTGTGCTTCTCGCCGGCCACCGTGTTCATGGCCAGACCGGTTGCCGAGTTCGTGCCGCCGATCAGCAGATCGACGCCGTCACGATCGAACCATTCACGCGCGCGCGACGAGGCAATATCCGCCTTGTTCTGGTGGTCGGCGTAGACCAGCGTAATCGGCTTGCCGTTCACCTTGCCGCCGAAGTCGGCGATCGCCATGCGGATCGCTTCGAGGCCGCCCTGGCCGTCGATGTCCGCATACAGACCCGACAGGTCGGTGATGAAGCCGATCTTCACCGCATCGTCGGCCGCTTGCGCGCTCGTCATCGTCAACGCGGCGCCGGCGGCAACCGCGAAACATAGTGTGGCAAGCCGCGCGAGTGGGTTCTTTTTCATTCCTGTCTCCTGTTTCTTCACTTGTGGTTATCAGAGGCAATCGGACGCTTTTTATACGCCCAGTAGGTCGTGCAACACCGGCATCTTGCTTTCGAGCTCGTTGGCCTCGAAGTGCTCGACGATCGCACCGTGCTCCATCACGTAAAAGCGATCGGCAAGTGGAGCGGCAAAGCGGAAATTCTGTTCAACCATCACGACCGTATAGCCGCGCGCCTTGAGCGTCATGATCATGCGTGCCAGCGCTTGCACGATGACGGGCGCGAGGCCTTCCGAGATTTCATCGAGCAGCAGCAGACTCGCGCCGGTACGGAGAATGCGCGCGACGGCCAGCATCTGTTGTTCGCCACCCGAGAGCCGTGTGCCCTGGCTCGTGCGGCGTTCCTGCAGATTCGGGAACATCGAATAGATTTCTTCGAGCGACATCATGTGGGCTTTGTCGCCGACGGGTGGCGGCAGCAGCAGGTTTTCCTCGCATGAGAGGCTCGAAAAAATGCCGCGCTCTTCCGGACAGTAGCCAATGCCGCAATGCGCGATGCGATGCGTGGGCAGGTTGATGGTTTCGCGTCCGCCGATGCGGATCGAACCGGTGCGTCGGCCCGTTAGCCCCATGATCGCGCGCAGTGTGGTGGTGCGCCCCGCGCCGTTACGGCCCAGCAGCGTGACAACTTCGCCGCGGTTCACCGTCAGATCGACGCCATGCAGGATATGGGACTCCCCGTACCATGCCTGCAAACCCGCGATCTCCAGCGCGGGGGCACCCCCAGCCGTGCCGCTCACCTCGACGCTTTCGCGCTCGGCAATCGTATTCATGCGTGGGCTCCGGCAAGCGCAGCGTCCGCGCTGCCCATATAGGCCTGCATCACCAGCGGATTCTTCGACACTTCGGCATAGCTGCCTTCGGCGAGCACTTCGCCTCGTTGCAGGACGGTGATGGTGTCGGAGATCCCGGCGATCACGTTCATGTTGTGCTCGACCATCAGGATCGTGCGGCCGCTCGAGACTTTCTTGATCAACGCCGTGACGCGATCGACATCTTCATGGCCCATGCCCTGCGTGGGTTCGTCGAGCAGCATCAACTCGGGCTCCATCGCGAGTGTGGTGGCAATTTCGAGCGCGCGCTTGCGGCCATATGAAAGCTCGACCGTCAATACATCGGCGAAATCGGTCAAACCCACTTGCGTGAGCAGATCCATCGCCCGATCGTCGAGTTGATGCAGTGTGCGTTCGCTCTTCCAGAAGTGAAATGCCGTGCCGAGCACGCGTTGCAGACCGATGCGCACATTCTGCAATGCTGTCAGATGCGGAAATACGGCGGAGATCTGAAACGAGCGGATGATGCCACGCCGGGCGATTTGCGCCGGGCGTTCATTGGTGATGTCGATCCCGTTGAAGACGATCTGACCCGCAGTCGGTTCCAGAAATTTGGTGAGCAGATTGAAGCAGGTGGTCTTGCCAGCCCCATTAGGGCCGATCAGCGCATGGATCGAACCACGGCGCACGCGCAGGTTCACCCCGTTCACGGCAATGAAGCCTTTGAACTCGCGGGTGAGGCCGCGCGTTTCGAGAATCGTATCGCCGAGAATCATGTTCCCTTCCATACGGAGTAAGGCGAAGCACTACGATCTTCCGCGCGAACGGCTGCGCGACGTTTGATAACGGCGGCACCCCCGTGCCGCTCGTTGGCGTGCTGCACCAATCCGGACGGTAATCCATGGGGCGGCACGCAGCATGGCTGCCATTGTCGCGCCAATGATGCAGCGCATTCATTGGGATTTGCACTTAGTGGATGACGACTGCATGCGCCAAACCCAAGGCTGGCCCCCCATGCGTGTCACACGGCGGACACGGACGGCGCCGCACTTGTTTGAACCGGGACGCCGCCGGCCACGCGTGCGCGACGGTCTTCGCGGATCATGTCGCTGGCGCGTTCGGCGATCATCAGCGTCGGCGAATTGGTGTTGCCCGAGGTGATAAGAGGCATGACCGATGCATCGACTACACGCAATCCGTCCACACCGAGCACGCGTAAGCGGTTGTCGACGACGGTGCCGGGATCGTCGGCGGTGCCCATGCGGCAGGTGCCGACCGGATGAAAGATGGTTGTGCCGACCGCGCCTGCGGCCTGTTGAAGCTCTTCCTCGGTCTGGTACTGGATGCCGGGCAGAATCTCCTGCGGCCGATAGGGTGCGAGCGCGGGGGCCGCGGCGATGCGGCGCGTGAGGCGTAACGCGTTGGCGGCGACACGCCGGTCGTAGTCGGTGGACAGGTAGTTCGGTGCGATCAACGGTGGCGTCGAAGCATCGGGTGATTCGATATGAATACTGCCACGCGAGGTCGGCCGCAACTGACACACCGACGCGGTGAACGCGTTGAAACGATGCAGCGGTTCACCAAAGCGGTCGAGCGAGAGCGGCTGCACGTGATACTCGAGGTCGGGGCGCGTAAGCTGGCGGTCGTCCGGATCGGATTTGGCGAATGCGCCGAGTTGCGATGGCGACATCGACATGGGGCCGCTTTGAAAAAAGGCGTATTGCATGCCGATCATCAGCTTGCCCCACCAATGGGCGGAGGCGGTATTGAGCGTGCGTACGCCGTCGACTTTATAGGCCATGCGCAATTGCAAATGATCCTGCAGATTCTCGCCGACGCCGCGCAGATCCTTTACGACCTCGATGCCAAGATTCTGCAGACGCGCGCCGTTGCCTATTCCTGAGAGTTCCAGCAATTGAGGCGAGTTGACTGCGCCGGAACTGAGGATGACTTCACAACGAGCTTTGGCGAGATAGTCGGTGTTGTCGCCGCGATATTCGACGCCTACGCAGCGGCGTCCTTCGAACACGACGCGTTGGGTGTGTGCGCCGGTAATGACGGTGAGATTCGGACGCTTGAGCGCCGGGCGCAGGAATGCTTTCGAGGCATTCCAGCGGATGCCGCGTTTCTGATTGACGTCGAAGTAGCCGACGCCGGTGTTGTCGCCGCGATTGAAGTCGTCGGTGGCGGGTATGCCGGTTTGTTGCGCCGCTCGCGAGAACTCTTCGAGGATTTTCCATTTCAGACGCTGCTTTTCCACACGCCACGGGCCGCCTGCTCCGTGCGATTCGGATGCGCCGGCGTGGTGGTCTTCGCTACGTTTGAAGATTGGGAGGACGGCGTTCCAGGACCATGACGCGTCATTGGTGACGCGGGCCCATTCATCGTAGTCTTCGCGCTGGCCGCGCATGTAGATCATGCCGTTGATCGACGAACTGCCGCCTAGCACGCGTCCGCGGGGATATGAGAGGGAGCGGCCGTTCAGGCCGGCTTCCGATTGGGTTTTGTAGAGCCAGTCCGTGCGGGGATTGCCGATGCAGTAGAGGTAGCCTACCGGTACGTGGATCCAGTGGTAGTCGTCTTTGCCGCCGGCTTCCAGGAGCAGGACCTGGATTTCCGGGTCTTCCGATAGGCGGTTGGCGAGGACGCAACCTGCTGTGCCGGCGCCTACTATGATGTAGTCGAATTCGCCTTCCAGGCGGGGGGGTGTTTTTTTTGTGATGCTCATGGTTTTGTCTCCTAAGCTTTTTTTGCCGGTTTGGCGGGTTTTGTTGTTGATCTGGGTCTTTGGCCTTTCCTTGTTTTGTTATCGGTCTATTAGCGTTCCCCCTGTGCGGGGGGCACCTACTTTTCTTTGCCGGCCGCAAAGAAAAGTAGGCAAAAGAAAGCGGCTCACACCGCTAATTCTTAAGCGGGCCCCCCGCGCAGCCACGGTAGTGGTGCATCTGGAATCTGTGCCCTCGCACACTCCGCCTCAGTGACAAGGCAGTCATACCTCCGGCGACGCTGCGCGCGCCGACGCCCAGTTCATCACACCATCAGTTATGCAAAGCACCTCCGGTTTCCCCCGGCAGACCCGTCCGCGACGCACGTAGTGCGGAGTGGGAGCTGATGAACGCCTTGTCACTAACGCGGAGTGCGCGAGGCGACGGATTCCAGATGCACCACTACCGCTACTGCGCGGGGGACCCACTTATGAGCTGACGGTGTGAGCCGCTTTCTTTTGCCTACTTTTCTTTGCGGCCGGCAAAGAAAAGTAGGTGCCCCCCCGCACAGGGGGAACGCTAATAGACCACTAACAAAACAAGGAAAGGCCAAAGACCCAGATCAACAACAACCCCGCCAACCCGGCAAAAACCAACTACTTAGCCACCGGCATGGTGAACTCAGCCCCCTTCCCAATACTATCCGGCCACCTCTGCATAATGCTCTTGTACCGCGTATAAAACCGCACCCCCTCCTCCCCGTAGGCATGATGATCCCCAAACAGAGACCGCTTCCACCCACCAAAAGAATGCCACGCCATCGGCACAGGAATCGGCACATTAATGCCCACCATGCCGATCTGAATCTGCCGCGAAAAAGCCCGCGCCACGCCGCCATCGGAGGTAAACAACGCCACCCCATTAGCAAACTCGTTAGCGTTGGTAAGCTCAACAGCAGAAGCAAAATCCGGCACCCGCACAACACACAGCACAGGACCGAAAATCTCTTCGCGATAAATCTTCATGTCGGTCGAGACATCGTCGAACAACGTGCCGCCGAGAAAGAACCCCTTCTCATGCCCGGCCACCTGATGACTCCGCCCATCGACAACCAGCTTCGCACCCGCCGCCACGCCGGCATCGATATAACCCACTACTTTCTCGCGATGCGCCGCCGTCACTAACGGCCCCATCTCGGCTTCCTTTTCCATCCCGTTCAAAATCTTCAGGCTCTTCACTCGCGGTGTCAGTCGCTCGATCAACTCATCGGCAATATGCCCCACCGCAACGGCCACCGAAATCGCCATGCAGCGCTCGCCCGCTGACCCATACGCGGCGCCGATCAATGCGTCCACCGCCTGGTCGAGATCCGCGTCCGGCATCACCACCAGATGATTCTTCGCTCCCCCCAGAGCCTGCACACGCTTGCCGTGCTTCGTGCCTTCCGTGTAGATATATTCCGCAATCGGCGTCGAACCGACAAACGACAACGCACTCACCTCGGGATGCACCAGCAACGCATCCACCGCCACCTTGTCGCCATGCACGACGTTGAACACGCCATCCGGCAATCCTGCCTCTTTGAGCAATTCAGCCAGTCGGTTCGAAGCGGAAGGATCACGCTCCGAAGGCTTCAGCACAAACGTATTGCCACATGCAATCGCCACCGGAAACATCCAGCACGGCACCATCATTGGGAAATTGAACGGCGTAATGCCGGCGACCACACCCAACGGCTGACGCAGATTCCAATTGTCGATGCCGCCGCCGATCTGGTCGGTGAAATCGGTCTTCAACAGATTCGGAATGCCGCACGCAAATTCGACGATCTCGATGCCGCGCATCACCTCGCCCTTCGCATCGGAAAACACCTTGCCGTGCTCACGCGTGATCAACTCCGCCAGTTCGTCATGGTGGCGGTCAAGCAATTCCTTGAACTTGAACAGCACGCGCGCCCGCTTGATCGGCGCGGTTTCGCTCCATGCAGGAAACGCGGCACTGGCGGCCGCGACCGCCGCATCCACCTCGGCGACGCTCGCCAGCGGCACGCGCGCGCTCACGGTGCCAAGCGCAGGATTGAAGACGTCGCCGAAACGGCCGCTCGTGCCTTCAACCATCTTGCCGTTGATGAAATGGGTCAGCGCGCGTGCGCTTGTCTCACTGCGCACGGCCTCGTCCTGATATGTCTCGCTCATTGTCCTGTCCTCTTCCTGTGAAGGTCTTCCGCCCATTGCCAGCAGCGTGATCAACGCAAGCGTACGGCGCTTCGAGGCGACAAATCCAATGAGTAATGCTCAACTGCGCTATAAGCCGCGCTAATATCAGGATATGGATCTGACTCTGCTACGAGCGTTCGTCACCGTCGCGCGCGAGGGCAACCTCACGCGCGCGGCGGTGCAACTTCACCTGACCCAGCCTGCCGTCAGCCTGCAAATCAAGCATTTGCAGGAGACGCTCGGCGTGACGCTGTTCACGCGGACCTCGCACGGGCTTTCGCTGACCCGCGATGGTCAGGCCCTGCTGCCCCACGCGGAACGCGCGCTGGGAGCGGCGAGCGACGTGCAGCGCGCGGCGGCATCGCTGCGTCATGAAGTGCGCGGCCGACTGCGGATCGGCACGATTCTCGATCCGGCTTTTCTGCGTCTCGGCGGCTTTCTCAAGCAACTGGTGGAAACCTGGCCGCACATTGAAACGGCCTTGCGCCACGGCATGTCGGGCTGGGTGCTGGAGCAGGTTCGGGCGGGAGAACTGGACGTCGGTTACTACATCGGCCTGCCCTCCGACGACGCTGGCCGCGACAGCGCCGCCTTTCACGCCGTCACGCTCACGCACTTCCAATACCGCGTGCTCGCGCCGGCAGGCTGGAAAGATCGCGTGAAAGGCGCACGCGACTGGCGCTCGCTTGCCGCGTTGCCGTGGATCTGGACGCCGCCCGCCTCCGCGCACAATCGATTGTTGTCGCGCTGCTTCGACGAAGCCGGCGTAAAACCGGTTAAGGTGGCGGAGGTGGATCAGGAGCCGTCGATGCTCGATCTGGTCAAGTCGGGCGTCGGTCTGACGCTCGCGCGCGACGCCACGGCGATCGCCGAAGCGCACGCGCACGCGTTGACCATCGTCGAAGGCATCACCGTGCCGACCCAGCTAAGCTTCATCACGCTGGCCGAGCGCCGGGACGAACCGGCAATTGCCGCCGCGTTGAAGCTGATCGAGCAGCAATGGGCGACATAGGGTCACATAAGTGCCGCACAACACGCCGAATATGCCGCGGATATGAGCGGCGCTCATGACAGCCGCATCGCGGTCGGCTGAAACAACGTCGTCACGCGCTTTTTTGTTAGATTGAGGGTTCGCGCTCACGCGCCGGCCCGCTTCGTTTCCGTTCCGTCTGACCTTGCCCTTCCCGGCAGCTTCGCCCCGGCAACACCGGAAGCTGCCGACCACGCCATCCTTCGACAGGAGCCTGACATGGCACGCAACATTGAAATCAAAGCCCGCGCCCAGCACTTCGAGCAACTGCGCGAGCGAGCCGCAAAGCTTGCGCCGGACGCTCCGCTGATCTTCCGCCAACAGGACTTTTTCTACGACGTGCCGCGCGGCCGCCTGAAGCTGCGCCAATTCGACGACGGCACGCCGGCTGAACTGATCTTCTATCAGCGCGACGACCGCGACGGCCCAAAGGCGTCGTACTACACGCGCAGCCCGGTGACCAACCCTGAAGCCATGCACGCGTTGCTGGCGACGGCGCTGACCACGCGCGGCATCGTCACGAAGGAGCGCCATGTGTATCTGACGGGCCGTACGCGGATCCATCTGGACCGGGTCGACGGTCTGGGCGACTTCGTCGAACTCGAAGTCGTGCTGGCGCAGGACGACGACGAAGAAAGCGGCCATGCCGAAGCGCACGCAATGTTCCAGACTCTTGGCGTGCCGGAATCGGACCTGGTGGCGGTGGCCTACGTCGATTTGCTCAGTCCGGACAGTGAACCGAAGCAAGCCGCGTAAACCTAAGACGAATCAAGGGCCGCGAAGACCCGCCTCCTGAAACCGCGGCCCTTAAGCCTCTCAGCACCGAAACACTGTAAGCCGCTGCCTCAAACAGCGGCCGCCCCCGGCGACAGATGACCCAGCGGCAAAGGCCCATTGCGCTTGAACGTGGTCAACACGATATTGGAGCGCACGCTGTCCACGCCCGGCACACGCATCAGCCTCTTCATCACGAAGGTCGACAGATAATTGAGGTCGGGTGCCACAATGCGCAACAGATAGTCGGCGTCGCCGACCACCGCGTGACATTCCAGTACTTCCGGCAGCACGTCGATCTGCTGCTGGAATTGCTCGATGATCGAGTCGCCGTGATGCTTCAGCTTCAGACTCGTAAAAGCAGTCACGCCAAGCCCCAATTTTTCTGGGCGCAGCACGACACGATAGCCGTCCACCACCCCCATCTGCTCCAGGCGCTGCAAGCGCCGTCCGATCTGCGACGGCGACAGTGGCACCTGCTCCGCCAGTTGCTGATGCGTAGCCCGGCCGAAGCGCTGAAGTACATCCAGCAGCGCGAGATCGAAGTGATCGAGTTCCAGCATGATTTATATCCGCATTAAATCTGTATTTGATGCACGATTATTGCATATCGCAATGCCATAACGCCATCGTTGCGCCCTTTCCGCACGCTAGCCGCTCTACACTTGCATTACCGTTTCAACCCGCAGTCACCGCAGAGCGTGCAGCATCATGTCCACAGCCAACACCGCCAAACTCAAAGAGCAATTCGACGCCGGCCTCGAAACTCGCGCCGACTTCACCATCGATCAGCCGACCGAACGATACGGCGCCGTCGACCACGCGGTATGGCAGCAGCTTTATGCGCGTCAAACGGCGTTGCTCAAGGGTCGCGTGTGCGATGAATTTCTGGCGGGCGTCGACCGTATCGGCATGCCGTCCGATCGCGTGCCCTCGTTCGACGAAATCAACGCCAGGCTGACGCCCGCGACCGGCTGGCAAATCGTCGCCGTACCGGGACTCGTGCCCGACCAGGTGTTCTTCGAGCATCTGGCAAACCGCCGCTTCCCGGTGACGTGGTGGATGCGCCGTCCCGACCAACTCGATTATCTGCAGGAGCCGGACTGTTTTCACGATCTGTTCGGCCACGTGCCGTTGCTGATCAATCCGGTGTTCGCGGACTACATGCATGCATACGGCCGCGCCGCGCTTGCCGCTAACGACGCCGGCGCGCTGCCGCTGCTCGCGCGGCTTTATTGGTACACAGTCGAGTTTGGCCTGATCCGCGACGCGGCAAGTCCCAACGGCGTGAAGATCTACGGCGCGGGCATCGTATCGAGCAAAGGCGAGACGCTCTACAGCCAGCAAAGCGCGGCACCGAACCGGCTTGGCTTCAATCTAGAGCGCGTGATGCGTACGCGCTACCGCATCGACACGTTCCAGAAAAGCTACTTTGTCATCGACGACTTCGCGCAATTGTTCAGCGTGGCGCAAACCGATTTCGCGCCGCTGCTGGCGAGGCTCGCTGCGCAGCCGGCCTTCGCCGCAGGCGACGTGCTCACGTGTGATGACGTCCTCACGCGGGGCTCGCAGGAAGGCTGGCAAGCCGACGGCGATATCTGAAAACACAATCGGAGCAATCCGACAGCAGGCTGACGGCATCCGTGAAAAAATAGCGGATGCGCATGCCCACTGGCGTGCCGGTTCAGATCAACGAGGTCGCATCATGATTAATAAACTCACTTCCGAAGAACGCGCCACGCTAATGACGGAACTGCACGGCTGGCAAGCCGTAGCGGGCCGCGACGCGATCCAGCGCCAGTTCAAGTTCGCCGACTTCAACGAAGCATTCGGTTTTATGACGCGCGTGGCAATCAAGGCGCAGGAGATGGATCACCATCCTGAATGGTTCAACGTGTACAACAAGGTCGAGATCACACTGTCGACGCATGAAGCCAACGGCCTGACCCAGCGGGACATCAAATTGGCACAATTTATCGACAGTATTACTGCTTAATACAAGCGTTCAGGTACCTCGGTGCGCCCCGCATCGAGTGATTTGACGGTAATGAAAGGGCATTGCAGGCAATCCGGCGCCCAAACCTTCAGTTCTACAGGCTATTATTAAGGCGGACGTAAGAATCCCACGCTTGCCTGGCAATCCCTTCCAAACGATCCGGCGATAGCGTCTGCTGACGCTGTACAATCATCAGCGCATACGGCTTGGAGAGCGCGCTTGCCTCCTTGCACAGAACGAGTTCGTCGCCGCTCGAAGGTGAGCGGGCGCGCCAGAAGTTAATTGCGGCTTCCAGTTCGTGAATGCTTATCTCGGACATGACGTCGTGCTCGCCCGGTGGCTGCTGTTTGGCTGCCAGTGCAACTTCAGGCTGCTCGATAGCTGTTTCGTGACCACCTTGTGCCAGTCCGGCACGGCCACGCAGCATGCTGCCTGTGCAGCAGGCGCTCCGGCGAACCGCTTGCCCAGACGCCTAAAACCATTGTACTTGAGCGAAATCCATGCGACTCCTTCTGATCGAAGATGACCGCCCCATCGCACGCGGCATCCAAAGCAGTCTCGAACAAGCCGGCTTCACCGTCGACATGGTCCATGACGGCATTTTCGCCGAACAGGCCCTCACCCAAAATCGCCATGAGCTGGTGATCCTCGATCTGGGCCTGCCCGGGATCGACGGCATGACGCTGCTCGCGCGCTTCCGTCAGAGCAATCGTCACACGCCGGTGATCATCCTGACCGCGCGCGACGAGTTGAACGACCGCGTGCAAGGCCTGAATTCGGGCGCGGACGACTACATGCTGAAGCCGTTTGAACCCACCGAGCTCGAAGCACGCATTCGCGCGGTGATGCGCCGCAGCGGTCCGCACGGCGACATGCCGCGTCCGGAAGTGTCGCTGGGCGGTGTGCGTCTGTCGGGCGTCGATCGCCGCATTTTCAACGATGACAAGCCGCTCGAACTGTCGCCGCGTGAATTCGCCGTGCTCGAAATGCTGCTGCTGCGCCATGGCCGCGTGGTCAGCAAGGCTCAGTTGCAAGACCATCTGACGCACTTCGGCGGCGATCTCGGCGACACCGCGATCGAAGTCTACGTGCACCGGGTGCGTAAAAAGCTCGAAAACTGCCGTGTCGAAATCGTCACGGTGCGTGGCTTCGGTTACCTGTTGCAGGAAATCCGCCAGGCCGCATAATCGCCACAAGGGCCGCACGCTGTGTTGCGGCCTGACGGCGCCGGGCCAGCGCCGCGCACTCGGTGCGCAGTTCGCCGGCAACCGGCAAGTTTTCACGGCGCCGCGGTGTGTTTCGCCGTTGCCCCTTTCCTGCGCGTTCGATCATGCCCCAGCCGGCCGCCAATAGTCTGCGCCGCACGCTGCTGCGGCGCCTCGCTGCTCCCCTTTCGCTGCTCGCCCTGATGAGCGGCCTGATCGCTTACTGGCTGGCGTGGCAGTACACGCAGCATGTGGTGGACAGGTCGCTTGCCGATCTCGCGACCGCGATCTCCAAACAGATCCAGATTGCCGGCCCTAACGCCAAGGTAACGGTGCCTCCGCTCGCGCAGGCCATGTTCTCCGATCCGGTCGAACATCTCGTCTATCGAATCAGCACCGGCGAAACCGAGATCGCCGGCGACCACAATCTGCCGCTCCAAGGCACCAGTGTGCGGCGCATGCACTACGCGTACGTCTTCGAGACGCAGCACCAGGGCGTGACGGTGCGCGTGGCGCAGGTGCGCGTCGATCAGCCCAGCGGTAATCCGATCGTCGTCGAAGTCGGTCAGCCGGTGCATCATCGTTTTCGCATCGCCGCCGAGTTTCTGGTCGCGATCATGATGCCGCTGCTGTTGCTGCTGCTGGCCGGGTGGGCGATCGTGTGGCGAGTGGTCAATCAACAGCTCAATCCGCTCACCGATCTCGCCGACTCGCTGAACCGGCAGACCCACACGTCGCTCGAGCCGGTGGACGAAACCTACGTACCAGTCGAAATCCGGCCCCTTACCGGCGCGCTCAACGCGCTGCTCGATCGCCTGAAAACCGCCCTCGACGGCCAACGCAAATTTATTGCCGACGCCGCGCATCAGTTGCGCACGCCGCTCACCGCCGTCAAGCTGCATGCGGAGCAGGCCGCGGTCGCGCGCGACCCGCAGCAGACGCTTGCGGCGGTCCGTGAGCTGCGCGCAGCCGCCGACCGTGCCGTACGGCTGTCGAATCAGTTGCTTTCGCTGGCGCGCGCCGAACCGGGCGAACAAGCCGCACGCTTCGTGAACGTGGATATGGCCGCGCTCGCATTCGATACGGGTGCGGAATGGGTGCCGCGCGCGCTGACGTTCCATGTCGACCTCGGCTTCCAGCGGCTCGACGATCCGGCCAACGATCATCCGCTGATGGTGCGCGGCAATCCGGTGCTGCTGCACGAAGTGATCGCCAATCTGCTGGATAACGCGCTCAAGTACGTGCCGCCTTCACGCTTCGATGGCGGCCGGATTACCGTAACGGTGTCGCAAACCGTAGTCGACGAACTGCGTATGGCGGAGATCATCGTCGAGGACAATGGGCCGGGCGTACCGTACACACAGCAAGCCGATCTGTTCAAACGATTCTTCCGCGGCGACGGTCAGAGCGAAGCCGGTGTGGATAGCGGCGCCGGTCTCGGTCTCGCAATCGTTCATGACATCATGGTGCTGCATCACGGCAGCGTACATTACGAAGATGCGCCGGAAGGCGGGGCGCGCTTCATCGTGCGCATTCCGCTGATTCCGATCAGCGTTCACCACGACGTGGATATCGAGGCACGGCGTCCGGCAAAAAAATCGGCGCACTCGGCGCCGATCGATATCTGATTCTGCAGCAGGCCAACCCGCTGCCAGGGGCCGCCTCGAGTTCACCAAGGTCCAACCTGGTGCTCACCCGAGGCGGCCCGCTTTATTTCTTCTTCGCCTTTTTTGCGGACGTTTTCGCCTTCTTTGCCGTCTTGTCCGACCTGGACGCGCCCTTCTCTTTCTCCGGCGGCGCCAGCATCGTGCCGCGGCACTTGCGCGCGCCGCAGCGGCATTCGTATTCCTTCTTCAGCTTCTTGGTCTGGCGTGCGTCGATGACGAGGCCGTAGTCGTAAAAGACTTCCTCGCCCTCGGCGATGTCGCGCAGCGCGTGCACATATACATGACCGTCGATCTCTTCGGCTTCGCAATTCGGCGCGCACGAATGGTTGATCCAGCGCGCGCTATTGCCATTCACCTTGCCGTCGATCACCTTGCCGTTATCGAGCGCGAAGTAGAACGTGTGATTCGGCTCGGCCGGGTTATGCGGATGACGGCGCAACGCTTCCTTCCAGGAGATCCGCTCACCCTTGTATTCGATCAGCCGTTCACCCGCCGCAATCGGCTCGGTGGCAAACACGCCTTTGCCGTGCACACCCGAACGGCGCACGGCGATCCTGCGTGAACTCATTGAATGAATCCTTGTGAAGAACTGGGGGTGAAGATCCGGCAATCGCCAGAAACGCCCGCGTCTGACGTGCTGCTTTTTCTGACGCGGATAGCAAACGCGGCGCCTTGCGAGCGCCGCGTCGACCTGCGACGCTCATGCGCCACATCCGGCATCCTACACGCTCAAGACAGCTTCCTTCAACCGTCAAAAAGACGTGAACGCACAAGGCGCGTGTGCAGCTTTACCGTTGTCCGAACGAAATCTCGCCGAACAGCGCCTTTTGCTCGCGTGGTTGCGAACGCCAGTACTGCGGCGGTGCTTCGACCGTCGCACCGAGTTGAGCCGCGGCATGCCACGGCCAACGCGGGTTGTAGAGCAATGCACGCGCCAGTGCGATCAGATCGGCGTCACCTTCTTCGATGAGTTGTTCGGCGTGCAGCGGATCGGTGATCAGGCCCACGCCGATGGTTGTGAGGCCGGTTGCCTGTTTGACGGCCCTTGCAAAAGGAATCTGATAACCCGGCTCGAGCGGAATCTTCTGCAACGGCGACACACCCCCGGACGACACATCGATCCAGTCACAGCCACGCTTTTTCAACTCCTGCGCGAACACGATCGTCTCTTCGAGCGTCCAGCCGCCTTCCACCCAGTCGGTTGCCGAGACACGTACGCCGACCGGTTTGTCGGCCGGAAACGCGGCGCGCACGATGTCGAATATTTCGAGCGGAAAGCGCATCCGGTTCTCCAGCGAACCGCCGTAATCGTCGTTGCGTTGATTGGCGATCGGCGACAGGAACTGATGCAGCAGATAGCCATGCGCCGCATGCACTTCCAGCGCGTCGACGCCGAGGCGCGCGGCACGCCGCGCGGAAGCCGCGAACGCTTCGCGAATCCGGTTCAGCCCAGGAGTATCGAGCGCGAGTGGCGGCTCTTCACCCGCTTTATGCGGCAACGCCGACGGCGCGTGCGGCAACCAGCCGCCTTGTGAAACGGGAATCAGTTGACCGCCTTCCCAAGGCACGTGACTCGACGCCTTGCGTCCCGCATGCGACAACTGCATCGCAACGCGAATGTGCGAATGCTTGCGGATCGCGGCGAGCACCGGCACCAGCGCCGCCTCGGTGGCGTCGTCCCACAGTCCGAGATCGCCCGGCGTGATGCGTCCATCAGGCTCGACAGCGGTCGCCTCGATGCACAGCATGCCGGCGCCCGACAGCGCCATACTGCCGAGATGGATCATGTGCCACGCGGTAGCCTCGCCACGTTCGGCGGAGTACTGGCACATTGGGGAAACGACGATGCGGTTGGGAAGCGTCACGCTACGCAGCGTGAGCGGAGAAAAAAGCGCGCTCATGGATTACGCCCTGTAAAAACCCAAGAGCGGACGAGCATAGCACTGCGGCTCATTGTCTGCAGGCGCGCGCGGATCAGGGTTTCGGTTCGACCTGATCGAGCCACTCGCCAAACATCCGGCGCGCGGCGATTTCCAGCACCGGACCGAACTGCGCCGTCTCGGCCCGCAAGCGGCGTACGTCGATACCATGGCCGGCGATCTCGCCGGCGTTGCCGATCAGCCAGGGCTCGAACCGGTCAGCGCGAATCTCCGGGTGGCATTGCAGACCCAGCACGTGCCCGCCCCAGGCGAATGCCTGGTTTTCGCAGGCAGGCGTCGAAGCAAGACGTGTGGCGTTGTCGGGCAGATCGAAGGTGTCGCCATGCCAATGCAGCATCGACGTGAGCGCGCCATCCAGATGGCGCACTGGCGAGGCCCGGCCGGCATCGGTGAGCGTAAGCGGTGTCCAGCCGAGTTCGGTATGGCCGGCGGGATAGACCCGCGCCCCGAGCGCACGCGCGATCAGTTGCGCGCCGAGGCAGATGCCGAGCGTCGGCAAACCGGCGGCGATCCGCTTCTCGATCATGGCGAGCAACGGCACGAGCGTCGGATAGAGCACGTCGTCAGTTGCACTGATCGGGCCGCCCAGGATCACCATGAGCGATGCGGCGACCGGGTCCGGCGCCTCGATGCGGGCAAAGCCGACGTCGAGATAGCGCACCGGCCGACCGCGCTCGCCGAGCTCCAGCTCAAGACTGCCCAGATCCTCGAAGTGCACATGGCGAATGGCCAGAACTTCGCGATTCATCAGCCTGCCCCACCTTCAGGTTGACTAAAGACTTGCCGCTACGCGGCGCGAACCGGCCGGCGGACGGCAATCGCCGGCCGCCGGAGCACGGTTTGGCAGTGTAGCGGAATGTCCTGAAAGACGCCGCCTTATTGGGCGAAGATCTTCCAGGTCTTCTTCTGGGTGGCGATGTCAGCCGCTTCGTACACCGAGCAATCGAGACGCACGTCTGTGTCCGACATATTCAGATTGAGCAGCGCGCAATGATGCGGCGTCTTCTTCGGCGTCTTGCTCGGCTCGAAATGCGTGCAGGTCAGGCACATGCGGTGCGGCGGAATCGTGCCTTGCACTTCCAGCTGATGGATGGTCTTGAGCAGCGTGCGATAGAACAGCGACTGCTCTTCGTCGCGCAGCGTGCCGACCGCTTTGGCCAGAAAGTCCGGCCATTGCGCAGCGCGCTTCGCGGCGGTGCGGCCACGCGCCGTCAGACGGACCGCGAGAGCGCGGCCGTCGTCGAGGGCACGGCGTTTTTCGACCAGGCCTTTGGTCTCGAGCGTGCTCACGGCGTCGCTGGTGGTTGCGGCGGTCAACGCCGTTTCGCGGGCAATTTCGCCAAGACGCATCGGGCCCTTGCGTTGCATCAGCAAGACCAGGATTTCGCCCTGGGTCGGCGTAAGGCCTGCGCCCTCCGCCCATTCCCAAGCCTGGCTCCGCATGGCCGTGCTCAATCGCAATAGGCTGTGGGTCACTCGCCCGGTTGCCTGTTCTCCGTATACGCCTTCGCTCATAATCTTCGTTTGGTTTATTAAAGCTTGCGTGCAATGTCGGCGAACCGCTGCCGAACAAGCCCGTAGCCTGTGTGGGGTAGCCTCGCCCAAAAGCGAGCGAGACGGTTTCTACTATCTCAAAAATTTACCGCCTTACCAGCCAAAGGCAGCTAAAGCGACATTCTATGCGAGACCGGCCAATCGTACAGCTAAGTTATCCAACATAAGCTGTGGATAACCATGGGAAAACATAGGGGATCGCTTGTGTGCCGATTCTTGATAAGCAACCAGCCCCCGCTGCCCTAACCAAAGTTGTCCTCGTTTACCGGCTCCGACGCACCTTTGATCCGCCCGGTTATGGTTTACGTAGCACTTTGACTTTTCAGGGAATTATTCAGTTGTCCACAGGCAGATGCAATGCTTGTTAACTACTACGTATGTATACGTAAATTTTTGAAAAACCTAAGACCCCGCGAGCTGGAAATTTATTTACGAAAAAAAACCCGCACGAAGCGGGTTTCCTTACGGTTTAGCGTAAGCGACCGCGTCTCCGGCTAGGCTCGCCACTGCAAACACTGCTGCCTTACGGCTTCGTGCAAGGACTTTTCCCGCTCGAAGACACCGCGCAGCCAAGCCGCGTCATTGACCTGACCGCGTGCGATCGCGCCGATCTCGGCGAGCGCGTTGCCCGATCCCAATGCTTCGGCGTGCGGTGCAATCAGATCAAGCGTTTCGAGGATATCTTCGGAAATCGTCTTGCGCTCGCTCGTTTGCGGATTGATGCAGTTGCCGGCCAGACCGAAGCGGCATGCTTCAAAACGGTTGAAAGTGTAGACAAGGTAATCGTCTTCTTTCGGCGTGATCGGCTTGTCGAGCAGCAGATGCCGTGCAAGGGTCTGGATGTAGCAGGCAATCGCCGCCGCGCGATCCACGGAAAACGGCGTATCCATCACGCGAACTTCGATCGTGCCGAAACCCGGCTTCGGCCGGATGTCCCAGTAGAAATCTTTCATGCTGTTGACCACGCCCGTGTGAACCATCTTCGAGAAATATTCCTCGAAGCTGTCCCACGTCAGCACGAATGGCGCACGCCCCGACAACGGAAACGCAAACACGGAATTCAGTCGTGCCGAATGAAAACCGGTATCGACACCCTGTACGAACGGCGACGAAGCGGACAAAGCGATGAAATGCGGAATGAAGCGCGACATGGAATGCAGCAGGTACAGCGCGCTGTTCGGATCCGGACAGCCGATGTGCACGTGCTGGCCGAACACCGTAAATTGCTTGGCAAGGTAGCCGTACAACTCCGAAAGATATTGAAAGCGCGGTGTATCGACAATCTGTCTTTCACTCCATTGCTGGAATGCATGCGTGCCGCCGCCGCACAAGCCGACGTTCAGATGATCCGCTGCGGAAACCAGCGTGTCGCGAATCTTGCGCAGATCGGTGACGGCCTGTTCATGCGTCGTGCAGATACCGGTCGACAGTTCGATCATGCTTTCGGTGATTTCCGGCGTGATGTTGCCGGGGATTTTTTCATCCTTGATGAGGCGCAGCAGGTCTGAGCCGGCTTTGGTCAGATCATAGTCATGCGTGTTCACGATCTGCATTTCGAGTTCGACACCGAAGGTGAACGGTTTCGAATCGATGAAGGGTTCGAGTGACATAGCGTCCCCTGAGTCAGGTCGGCCGGTGTGTCACGTGGCTGTGTCACAGGTCCGGCCGTTTTTTTGAAACGAATAAACGGGATAAAGCGAGGATAAAGCGCGCAAATCAAGCATCCAGCGCATCGAGTAGCAGTGCTGCGTTACTCTTCGCGCCGTTCGGCCACCAGCGCCAGGCTGCGATACACGAGCCACGGCCCGAGAATCTGCAGCACGAAAATCGAACACATCACGATCGCGCGCAGTTGTGGATCGAAATTCGGATAAAGGTTGTAGGTATCGTCGACAAGCAGGTACGCAAGCGCCGACATCGGCGAGAGCGACAAACCGAGGGCCATGCCCTGCTTCCAGTTCAAACCGCTCGGCTTGGCAAAGGCCATCACGCCCACCAGTTTCGCAACCAGCCGCGCAATAATCAGACCCAGCGCAGCGACGCCGCCGAGCGCGATGTCTTTCCATTCGAACGAAGTCAGCGTCAACACGAACAGAATCACGGTCAGCAGCCAGCCTGCCGTGCCGAAATGTTCCGGCCACAACTGCGGACGCGCTTCAAGATTCTTAACGATGATGCCCGCAGCCAGCAACGCAAGAATGGTGGAAAGCTTGAACACGTGCGCAATCGCAATCGCCAGCAGTACGAGGCCGAATAGCGCGACAAACGAATGCTCGTCCTGCATGTTCAGACGTCGATAAAAAAACGTGCAGGTGCGCGCAAGCAGATAGGCCAGTACGAGCGAGCCGACCAGCAGATAAAGCGGTTGCAGAATCGTGGCATAGACGTTGCCGTAAACCTCCTGATGCAACCAGCTCGAGACCAGCTTTTCGATCACCACCGCGTACATGCTGTTCAACGCGGTCAGGGTCAACAACCGCTGAGTCACCTGGCCTTCCGCGCGCAACTCGGTTTTGAGCTGGATCACCATGGCCGGCGAAGTCGCCATCGCGATCGCGGCGAGCACCGTTGCCACCATCAGCGGCACCTTCAGAAACAGCAGCACCGGCAACACTAGCGCGAACGTCAGCGTGGCCTCGGCGACGCTCGACAGAATCAACCAGGGATTGCGGCGGATCCAGCGCAGATCGAGCCGGCTGCCCAGTTCGAACAACAGCAAACCGAGTGCGACATCGAGCAGCGGCCGGGCCGCGGTCGCGGACTGCGCGTCGATCACGCCGAAACCGGCAGCGCCCGCTATCAGGCCGATGACTGCATACCCGGAAATGCGCGGTAAGCGCCATGCGCGAAAGCAGAGTTCACCGCACAGACCCGCGGCGAGCAACGCAAGGCCGGCCCAAAAGATGGCGTCGGGAGTGAGTGGCCAGGCAGGAAAAAATGAAAACGCCGACTTCATTGTGATGGGTTCTCCTTGGCAGCAACGGCAGACGACACGAACCGGCCTCAACACCGGTGAGCGGCTGAGCACATGAGGCGCTCACTGTTGCGATCGCTTCGCGTGACCCGCGTTGCGAGTTTTCAATGATCGGATGATCTGAATGCGCCGCGGTCGCGTGGAGCGCGACGCATTTCGGGGTGCGGCCGTAGCAACCGGCACGGAACGGTTGAAAGAACGCCGTCGACTTTGAATCAGATTCTGATTGAGCGGCACCGTTCCGTTGCAGCGAGTGCCGCCCAGGGCGAGGCACGACGCGGAAAAGAACGGCGATTGTGCCATAGCTTTTTCATACTTGATTGAAAAGACCGGAACATGCCGTCAAAACGGTAAAAACGTACGTTAACTTCGCACGACGCGGAAAATGCGACCGTTTTGGCAATGAATCAGGCTCGTGCAGGTTACGGATTCAACGTTGCAGAACTGTTTTTCGGAACACTGCCGGCGCCGTTTTCTTCCCATTGCAGGAGGTTCGAGCTCGGCGATTGCGCCCGATCTCACGCGGGTTCTTCTGTTTACAGGTTTACCGTATGTATACGTAGTAACAGTTAACAAGGTGCCTCGTTTTCTGTGGATAACCCCGGTTTACCGAATCGATTCAGCGGGTTGTCGCTCGCATAACAGGATGCACAGCATGTGCGGCAGCAGCGGGTATACAAGGGTAACTTTTGGCGATTTTCGGCGGCGGCAAAGTTACCCCGTTTACGTCCACAACGGTTCCACATGAGTTGCGCGGGTTAACAAGGCGGTTATCCACAAGTTTCAGTGGATAACTTTTTCGTCACGGCTGTTTGCGTGTGCGCTTAGTCGGCTGTGCCGTGGCGCAACGCACGCAAGAGGAAGCGAGCCGGATCGATATCTTCTGCCAGCTCGCGTTCGAGCGGCCAGGGCTCACCTTCGATCTGGGAGGCAATCAACTCGGCGCCCAGGCTTGCCCACACCAAACCGCGCGAACCGTAAGCGAATGCGCCGTACAAGCCGTCGACACGTGGCAAATCGAGCGGCCAGGCGCCACGCAGACGCAGGGCGTCGCGTGCCGCCGCTGGTTCGTCGGCTAAATTGCCGATCATGGGCATCCGGTCGCTCGTCACGCAGCGAAACGCGACGCGCCCGGCGAGCGCTGCCGCGCGTGCCGGATCGATAACGCCGTCAAAAGCCGGCAGCATCTGCGCAACCCGTTCGAGGTTTTCCAGATGGCCATCCGGGCGCAGCGAGGTGTCAGGGTCGTCGAGTTCGTAGGTGGCGCCGGTTAGCGTGACGCCGTCGGCGAGTGGCACCGCGTAGCCTTCGCCTATCACCGGCATGCCGAGCGGAGGTACGGTGCCGGCCGGCAGCAAAGTCAACTGGCCGCGGATGCTGCGGGTTGGCGCGTGACGCAAACCGGCGATGCGCGCGGCCTCGTGCGCACTTGCGACAATGACCACCGGCGCGCGCGCGAGCGCCTGCCCCGTTACATCGAAGACGGTCCATTGATTACCGGACCGTTCGAGGCGCCCCACGTCCACGCCGAAGCGGCGCTCGAGCAACCCGCCCGCGGCTGCGCACTGCGCGGCGCAAAGCGACGCCGGGTCGATCCAGCCGCCGTGCGGAAACAACCAGCCACCGTGCGCGAGCGGCATGCCTGCTAAGTGCCGTGCTTCGTTCAGCGATAGGGGCGTGACGTATTCAGACGGGTAACCGAACGCCGTGATTGCTTCGCTCATCGAACATGCTTCGTCGTCGTCCGCGGCGATCTGCAGCAGGCCTGGAGCGCCGCGCAAGGGACGATGGCCCAGCCGTTCGAGCGCGGCCCAACGTCTGAGCGTATAGAGAAAGCCCGCTCGCGTAACGCGCGAAGCGACGCTGTCATCCCGCGAGATCATCGGATGGAATACGCCGGCCGGGTTGCCCGAGGCGTCCTGAGCGACCGATGCGTGCCGCTCCAGCGAAGTGACGCGCCAACCGCGTGAGGCCAGGCGCTCGATCGCCGCGCAGCCGGCGAGTCCGGCACCGATCACGATTGCGTGCCGCTCATCGACTTCAAGCGGCGCGGGCGGTTCATAGCGGCGCACACGCCAGCGTGGCGCGAAATGGCCGACCAGCATCGCGCGCTTCCAGCCGAAGCCGTCGACTTTTTGGTACACAAAGCCGTTTTGGGTCAGCGCGCGCTTGATGTCGCCGGCGCTGCTGTAGGTCGCGAACGTGGCGCCTTCGCCGGCCAGACGAGCGAGCGCCTTGAAGATCGCAGGCGTCCAGATGTCCGGGTTCCTGGCCGGCGCGAAGCCGTCGAGATAGAACGCATCGGCGCATAACCTCAATGCGGGCAGGCTTTCCGCCGCGTCGGCGAACACCAGTGTCAGTGCGACGCGGCCGTTCTCGAATTCGAGCCGGTGCGTGCCGGGGACCAGCATCGGCCATTCAGTGGCGAGTGTGTCCGCCAGCGCGGCAATTTCGGGATTCGAAATCGTCGCTGCATAGACGCTGCGCAAATCGGCCTGAGTAAACGGATGCTTCTCGGTCGAAACGAAGTGCAAGCGTTCGCAACGCCCCGGATCGGCTCGCCATGCGGACCATGTCGTGAGGAAATTGATGCCCATGCCGAAGCCGGTTTCGAGCACGGTAAACAGGCGCCTACCCTGCCACCGCTGCGCTAGCTTATTGCCCTGGAGGAACACGTATTCAGCCTGTTCGAGACCGCCGACGGCGCTGTGATAAATGTCGTCGTAGCGCGGTGAAAACGGCGTGCCGTTGTCGCGGAATGCGAGGACGGCGGGGATCAACGGATCGGTCATGCGCGGTGGAAAATGACGCTCGACAGAGCGGATCAGACGTTACCGCCGGCGCGGGCAGCTCGCCAGGCGGCGAAAAGACGTGTGGCAACGTTGGCAAAAACCAACGCTAAGCCCCGTCCACGCTGGGTTTCAGCCTTCGATTGAGGTCCGCGAAGAGAAAAAAGAAGGGTTTCCCCTGAATCTCGGCCCCAGAACCGCTTAAATCTTCGAAACCCTTGTCCTGATTGGGTTTGCGCTGCGCTATCATAGCAAGCGCCGCGAAGGGAGCGGCGGCACGGCCGTGGGGCGGTCAATTACCCCATGCTAATTGTCCGGAGGGGATCCGGAGCCGCAGCTGCTCGACGGCGCGGCCCGCGCACGTATAATCGGCGCGTTCGCGCTGTTCGTGTCAACCTAAACTCAGAAAGGAACCTTAATGAACAAACAGGAACTGATCGACGCCGTCGCAGGACAGACGGGCGCCAGCAAGGCTCAAACCGGTGAGACGCTGGACACGTTGCTTGAAGTGATCAAGAAGTCTGTGTCGAAGGGTGATGCGGTCCAGTTGATCGGCTTCGGCAGCTTCGGTTCGGGCAAGCGCGCAGCACGTACGGGTCGTAACCCCAAGACCGGCGAAACTATCAAGATCCCGGCCGCCAAGACCGTCAAGTTCACGGCTGGTAAGGCGTTCAAAGACGCAGTCAACAAACGCTAAGCAGATTACTGCCCGGCAGTTGACGCCCGCCAATGGCGGGTTTTTTTTCGTCTGGAATTACTGTTTAGCCGTGACGGGCGTCGCGGCTAAACAGTTGCGTGAGGCGCAACGGCCTCGCCGGCTCAATCGTGGCGATGCACGATTTCGCCGTGGCCATGGCCGTCGTGATCATGATGATCGTGGTCATGGTCGTCTTCGTCGAAATCCCATGCCGGGAACGGATCGGCGAATTGTTGCCACGCTTGCGGTCCCGCCGCGTATTCCTCTTCGGTGACGAGGCACGCATCGAACTTCGCTTTCCACACTGCCGGGTCGATGCCGACGCCGATCATCACCAGTTCCTGGCGACGGTCGCCAATGCTCAGATCGTCCGGATCGCCGTACCAGTCGGCGGCAATTTCGGCGGCCAGCTCGTCATCGCCATCCGGCCATTCGCTGCGATCCTGAGCGGCCCACCACATGCCCGCCGGACCATGCCGGCAAGCGCCACCCGCCTGCGACAGCGAACCCGCAATGTCGTTACGCGTGGCGAGCCAGAAGAAGCCCTTGCTGCGCAAGACGCCCTGCCACTCCTGATGCAGCAGCGCCCACAGGCGCTCCGGATGAAACGGCCGCCGCGCGCGGTAAATGAAATTGCCGATGCCGAATTCGTCCGCTTCACCGTGATGAGCATGGCCGTGTTCATGTTCCTGATTGAGCGACGCCAGCCAGCCCGGTGCGCTCGACGCCTCGTCGAAATCGAAACGTCCGGTGTTCAGCACGTCGGCAAGCGGCACCTCGCCGAAACGGCTCACTACCTGCACGGCACGCGGATTGATGCGCGCAAGGATGCGTTGCAAACGCGTGAGTTCGTCGGCGCTCACCAGATCGGCCTTGTTCACCACTAGCACGTCGCAGAACTCAATCTGCTCGATCAGCAATTCGACCAGCGTGCGATCGTCCTCTTCAGTCGCGGCGATGCCCCGTTCGGAGAGCGCGTCGGCGGAGCCGTAGTCGCGCAGAAAGTTGAACGCGTCGACCACCGTCACCATCGTATCGAGCCGCGCGATGTCGGATAGCGACACGCCGTCGTCGTCGACGAAGGCGAAGGTTTCGGCGATCGGCATCGGCTCGGCCACGCCGGTCGACTCGATCAGAATTGCATCGAAGCGCTTTTCGCCGGCCAGCCGCTTGATCTCAACCAGCAAGTCGTCGCGCAACGTACAGCAGATGCAGCCGTTCGACAGTTCGACGAGTTGTTCTTCGACATGCGAAAGCGCGGCGGCGTCGCGCACCAGCGTTGCGTCGATGTTGACGGCCGCCAGATCGTTGACGATCACGGCAACGCGCAACCCTGCGCGGTTCGCAAGGATGTGGTTCAGGAGCGTGGTCTTGCCCGCGCCCAGAAAACCGGAGAGGACGGTGACGGGCAATAGCGGCTGGTTCATCGCAGTACGGAAAGACAAGAGGATTGGAGGGCGTGCCGGGTGGGGTCGCATGACTCCGGGGCCAGAAGACGGCCGAACACCGGCGGCAGCACGAAGCCGCATTGTGCATCAAAACGGAAAAGGGCCGCGCGGCGAGAACGGCTCAGTGCGCAGCCGGCATCAGATTCCACTTGCGCAGGATGGCGGCGATCTGCTGCGCATACTTGTCGCGCAATGCCGGCGTCTCGGAGTGATACGCGCCGACCGCCTGCCAGGTATTGCCGTACTTGTTCATCTGACGGCGCAGATGCCACGCCGCGATGTAGACGTTCTTGCACGGCTCCATCAGCGTGCCTTGCGAGATGCCATACTGGGCGAGCGTGGGCAGATGAACCGAGTTGATCTGCATGACGCCGTAGTCGGTGGAGCCGTTGGCGTTCTTATGCAACGCATCCGGTCGATTGTGTGACTCCTGCCACGCAATTGCGCGCAGAATCAGGGGGTTCACCTTCTGATATCCTGCGGCCTCGTCAAAGCAATCGGCACGCGCGGACCCTGCTGCGATCAGCACGGCAAGTCCTGCGGCGGCAGTGACGAAGGTTCGTTTCATCAGTCAATAAATACGACTAAGCAAATCGCAAGAATAGGGTTTGACAAGGCATTGCACCGGCCATACTTCAGCCGCTGGAAGCCGGTGAGGCTCGCTGGCCGGGCGTTTGCCGGGCATCGGGGAAAACCCGCCTCGGCAAGTCGCTGCCAGCACCTCGAACGGCTCGTATCATACCGGCAGGCAGATACCCGTCAAGCTGGCTAACCGACATAGTCGAGCGTAAAACGAAGCGCGTCTGCGGGTCGGCGCACACAAGCACGTTTGCTTTCAATTGCTTGACGATTGGAGGCGGTCTTTAGAGTAATCACACCGGGTCGCTTGTTTTGTGACAAATCCGACATGAAAAACTGTTACTGTTCATTTTTTTCGGACTTTGGATGTCTGGCATCCCGGGGATTGACCCCTGATGAGGCCGGCTGGCAGACCGACAGGGCGGCGGCCTGCTCAAATGTTCGCACTGCATGACCGTCGACGGCTCGCGCCGTCGGCTTCGAACCCACATTCCATGAGAAGAAATCGTATGGCATTGCGTCGCGTCGCAACGGCGCTGCTGGTGGCTGGATTGATCACCGCGCAGACAGCACAGGCACAGGTGACACTCAACTTCGTGAACGCCGATATCGACCAGGTGGCCAAGGCGATCGGGGCGGCGACCGGCAAAACGATCATCGTCGACCCGCGCGTGAAGGGTCAGTTGAACCTCGTGTCAGAAAATGCAGTGCCTGAAGACGAGGCGCTGAAGACCCTGCAATCCGCCTTGCGGATGCAGGGTTTTGCGCTGGTGCAGGATCACGGCGTACTGAAGGTGGTTCCGGAGGCCGATGCCAAGCTGCAAGGCGTGCCGACCTATGTCGGCAATGCGCCGGTGGCGCGGGGCGATCAGGTCATCACGCAGGTGTTCACGCTGAAGAACGAGTCGGCCAACAACCTGCTGCCGATCTTGCGTCCGCTGATCTCGCCGAACAATACCGTCGCTGCTTACCCGGCCAACAACACGATTGTGGTGACCGATTACGCCGACAACGTGCGGCGCATCGCGCAGATCATCGCGGGTGTCGATACGGCCGCCGGCCAGTCGGTGTCGGTGGTGCCGCTGAAGAACGCGAATGCGATCGATATCGCCGCGCAGCTGACCAAGATGCTCGACCCCGGCGCGATCGGCAGCACCGACGCGACGCTGAAGGTATCGATCACCGCGGACCCGCGCACCAACTCATTGCTGATTCGCGCGTCGAACGGCGCCCGGCTCGCGGCCGCGAAGCAGTTGGCCAGGGAACTCGACACGCCCACGACCATGCCCGGCAACATCCACGTCGTGCCGCTGCGCAACGCGGACGCGACGAAGCTCGCGAAGACCTTGCGCGGGATGCTCGGCAAAGGCAGTGGCGACACCGGCTCGTCAGGCGGCTCGAACGAAGCGAATTCGTTCAACCAGAACGGCGGTGGCGGCTTGGGCGGCAGCAATTCGACAGGCACGTCGGGTACCCCGCCGCTGCCCTCGGGCGGGCTTAACAGCAGCTCGGGAGCGTCGCCGATGGGTGGCAGCGGCGGCGGATACGGTTCGAACAGCGGTTCCGGCGGCCTGCTCGGCAATGACAAGGACAAGAGCGACGACAATCAGCCGGGTGGCATGATCCAGGCGGACGCGGCAACCAACTCGCTGATCATCACGGCGGCCGAGCCGGTGTACCGCAATCTGCGGGCGGTGATCGACCAGCTCGACGCGCGGCGCGCGCAGGTTTATATCGAGGCGCTGATCGTCGAACTGAACTCGACCACGAACGCCAACCTCGGCATTCAATGGCAGGTCGCGAACAGTTCGGTTTTTGCCGGCACCAATCTGGCGGCCGGCACCGGCAACAGTATTATCAATCTGACGGCCGCCGCCGCGGCAGGCGCCGCTACCGGTGGTCTCGGTGCAGCGCTCGCCAGTGGCTCGGGTCTTCAGCAGGGGCTCAACGTCGGCTGGGTGCACAATATTTTCGGCGTGCAGGGACTTGGCGCGCTGTTGCAGGCGCTGTCGCAAACCGCCGATGCGAACGTGCTGTCCACGCCTAACCTCATCACGCTCGACAACGAAGAAGCGAAGATCGTGGTCGGTACGAACGTGCCGATCCAGACGGGTTCGTATTCGAATCTCACGAGCGGCACCAGCCCGGGTTCGGCGTTCAACACGTATGACCGTGTCGACGTGGGTCTGACGCTGCACATCAAACCGCAGATCACCGACGGTGGGATTCTCAAGCTGCAGCTCTACACGGAAGATTCGGCGATCGTGAACGGCACGACCAACGTGTCGACCAACCCGGCCGGTCCGCAGTTCACCAAGCGTTCGATCCAGTCGACGGTGCTCGCCGATAACGGCGAAATCATCGTGCTGGGCGGCCTGATGCAGGACAACTATCAGGTCAGCAACAGCAAGGTGCCGCTGCTGGGCGATATTCCCTGGCTCGGCCAGTTGTTCCGCTCGGAACAGAAGACTCGCCAGAAGACCAACCTGATGGTGTTTCTGCGCCCGGTGATCATCACCGATCGCGATACCGCGCAGGCCGTGACGGCGAACCGTTACGACTACGTGCAGGGCGTGACGGGCGCGTATAAGTCGGACAACAACCTGATGAAGGATAAGGACGATCCGGTGGTGCCGCCGATGCCGCTCGGCCCGAGCCAGGGTGGCTCGCCGGCGATGAACCTGTTCAATCTCGATCAGATGCGTCGCCAGCAGATGGTGCCGCAGTCGGCTCCCGTCATGAACGGCGGCGCTGTGCCGGCCAACCCCGCTGTGCAGACGAACCCTGTTACCAACGGCGGCGCCGTGCAGACGAACCCCGCTGTACAGACAAATCCGGTAACCGTGGGACCGTCCACCGCATCGCCTGGAGTGAAGCCGTGAGCACGCCGTCCACGCCGCCGTCAGCTTCGCGAACGTCGGCAGCAGCCCGAGCTTCGGCGACTGCGCCCGCAGTTCTGGCGGAGCATGCCGAACGCATCGCGCCGTCGGCGGTGGCCGCGCGTCTCGTGCCCTATGGCTTCGCCCGCGGCGGCCAGATTCTGGTCGCGCATCAGCACGCCGACGGCCTCGAAGTCTGGATCAGCGAACGCACCAGCGATGCGGCGCTTGCTGAAGTCGCGCGCAACTTCGGCGCGTTGTCCGTGGTGCGTGTGCCGGCTGACGAACTGGCTCAGGCGATCAACCAGGCTTACGCGCGTCAGGACGGCAGTGCGGCCCAGGTGGTCGGTGAAGTGGAAGGCGAAGTCGATCTGTCGCGTCTGATGCAGGACATTCCCGAGGTCGAGGATCTGCTCGAATCGGAAGACGACGCGCCGATCATCCGCATGATCAACGCGCTGCTCACGCAGGCCGCGCGCGAACAGGCCTCGGATATTCACATCGAGCCGTTCGAGACTTCTTCGGTGGTGCGCTTCCGGGTCGACGGGACGTTGCGCGATGTCGTGCGACCGAAGAAGGCCTTGCATGGCGCGCTGATCTCGCGGATCAAGATCATGGCGCAGCTCGACATTGCCGAGAAACGTCTGCCGCAGGACGGCCGGATCACGCTGCGTGTCGGCGGCCGTCCGGTCGACGTGCGGGTCTCGACCCTGCCTACCGGTCACGGCGAACGCGCGGTGCTGCGTCTGCTGGAAAAGGACGCCTCGCGGCTGAATCTCGAAGCGCTCGGCATGGCGCCGGACACGCTCGTCAAGTTCGACAAGCTGATCGGCAAGCCGCACGGCATCGTGCTGGTGACCGGGCCGACCGGCTCGGGCAAGACGACCACGCTGTACGCGTCGATGTCGCGGCTCGAAACGGCGACCACCAACATCATGACGGTCGAAGACCCGATCGAATACGACCTCTCCGGCATCGGCCAGACGCAGGTCAACGAGCGGATCGGCATGACCTTCGCGCGGGCGCTGCGCTCGATTCTGCGGCAGGACCCGGACGTCATCATGATCGGTGAAATCCGCGACCTGGAAACCGCGCAGATCGCGGTGCAGGCGTCGCTGACGGGTCACCTGGTGCTGGCCACCTTGCACACCAACGACGCGGCCTCCGCCGTGACCCGTTTGACCGACATGGGTGTGGAGCCGTATCTGCTGGCGTCGTCGCTGCTTGGCGTGCTGGCGCAGCGGCTGGTGCGGCGTTTGTGCCCGGTGTGCCGCGAAGAGCGCGTCGAGGAAGACGGCAGCGTGCGCTGGCATCCGGTCGGCTGCGACAAGTGCGGCCAGTCGGGCTATGCGGGACGGCGCGGTGTCTACGAACTGCTGCTGATCGACGACGAGATCCGCACGCTGGTTCACCGCAACGCCTCCGATGCGGAAATTCTGGCGGCGGGCCGTGCGCAGGGCATGCGTACGCTGCGCGAGGATGCGGACCGCTGGCTCGCATCGGGGCTGACGTCGCTCGAAGAAGTGATTCGCGTGACGGGCGGAGCATAAGCGCATGCCGGCATTTCGTTTCGAAGCGATCGATGCGGCGGGCAAAGCGCAAAAGGGCGTACTCGACGCGGACAGCGCGCGCGGTGCCCGGACCAATTTGCGTTCGCAAGGACTGACGCCACTCGTCGTTGAACCGGCCGCGACGCGCACACGTGGCGAGCGCAATCAACGCTTGTCGCTGGGACGGCGTTTATCCCAGCGCGAGCAGGCGATTCTTACGCGCCAACTGGCCAGTCTGCTGATCGCCGGCTTGCCGCTCGACGAAGCGCTCGCGGTGCTGACCGAGCAATCGGAGCGCGACTACATTCGCGAGCTGATGGCGTCGATTCGCGCGGAAGTGCTCGGCGGCCATTCGCTCGCGAATGCGCTGACGCAGCATCCCAAAGACTTTCCCGAGATCTATCGCGCGCTGGTGGCGGCCGGCGAGCATACCGGCAAGCTCGGTCTCGTGCTGTCGCGTCTCGCCGACTACATCGAGCAACGCAATGCGCTCAAGCAGAAGATCGTACTCGCGTTCACCTACCCCGCGATCGTCACGCTGATCGCCTTCGGCATCGTCACGTTTCTGTTGAGCTACGTGGTGCCGCAAGTGGTGAATGTGTTCGCCAGCACCAAACAGCAACTGCCGATTCTCACCATCATGATGATGGCCTTGTCCGGCTTCGTGCGGCACTGGTGGTGGGCGATGCTGATTGGCGTGATCGTCCTGGTGTATCTGGTGCGCTCGGTGCTGAAGCAGCCGGGCCCACGCCTTGCGTTCGACCGGTGGCTGTTGACGGCGCCGCTGCTCGGCAAGCTCGTGCGCGGCTACAACACGGTGCGGTTTGCCAGCACGTTAGGCATTCTGACCGCGGCGGGCGTGCCGATTCTGCGCGCATTGCAGGCCGCCGCCGAAACGCTCAGCAACAATGCAATGCGCGAGAACATCGACGATGCGATCGTGCGGGTGCGCGAGGGTACGTCCCTATCGCGCGCACTCGGCAACACGAAGACGTTTCCGCCGGTGCTGGTGCACCTGATCCGCTCGGGTGAGGCGACCGGCGACGTGACGACCATGCTCGACCGCGCGGCCGACGGCGAAGCACGTGAACTGGAGCGGCGCACGATGTTCCTGACGAGCCTGCTCGAGCCGTTGCTGATTCTGGCGATGGGGGGGGTGGTGCTGGTGATCGTGCTGGCGGTGATGCTGCCGATCATCGAGTTGAACAATCTGGTGCAGTAAGCGGTGCGGCAAGAGACGCAGACGTGCTTCAGTTGCGCGTGGCTGCAACGAGGGATGTAGCAGCCGTTGTGACAATTGCATGCGGGGGCGGCCGCCTTGGGGCAGCCGCCGCGCAATCCGCTGAAGCGCGGTGGAACGTCTGGACTAGCGCACGTAGATAGTAGGACCTGCCGGATTGGCCGGCAGGAATACTTCGGAATGCGCGCCATTGCGGTCGATGATGATCGAGCGGGGGCGGACTTCAGAGAGTTTGGCGCCTTGCATGAGCGCGCTGCCGATCGACACCGCATGGGGCGGTTCACCGCCAACGCTGACGATGGCCGCGGCGCCTTCCCGCAAAGCGAGGATGCCGAACAGATGCACGTCCTGGTTGGCGCTGCGGGTGAGCTGGCCGCCGAACAGCGTGGCGGCCTGGTCGGTCGAGACCTGCGCGTGCGCGGCGGCAGCGGGCAACGGCGCACCGGACGTGGTGGCGAGCGTAATGACCCAGTAGGTCAAGGTCGCGCAAAACACGGCGAACAGTGCGAGCGACAGAAGGCGGATTTGAATGGCGTTCATGCGCATATTGTACGGACTATTGTGAAAATTGCGTTGGGGGAAAGTACTCCTAATCTCGCGCGAAACGCGGGATCCCCGAGGGGACGCAAGAAACTGGAGGGTGCGTGGCGTTTTCTCGCAACCCTTCAACTGCATGACATTAAAATGACCGGCCGGGCGTGTTCAATGGCAGCCCCGATTGGCTGACACGCGAATCCCGCCCGATCGAAAACTTCACCTGAAAAGAGGTAGCAAGCTATGCAACTGTCGACCACTCGACGAATTGGAATCGCGAACCTGCGCAGCCGTCGTCAGCGCGGTTTCACGCTGATTGAAATCATGGTCGTGATCGCGATCCTGGGCATCCTGGCCGCGTTGATCGTGCCGAAAATCATGAGCCGTCCGGACGAAGCGCGCCGCGTGGCCGCCAAGCAGGACATCGGCACGGTGATGCAGGCGTTGAAACTCTATCGTCTCGATAACGGCCGCTATCCGACTCAGGAGCAAGGCCTGCGCGCCTTGATCGAAAAGCCGACCACCGACCCGGTGCCGAGCAACTGGAAGGACGGCGGCTACCTCGAACGTCTGCCGAACGATCCGTGGGGCAATACCTACCAGTATCTGAATCCGGGCGTGCATGGCGAGATCGATGTGTTCAGTTATGGCGCGGACGGCAAGCCCGGCGGCGAGGGCAACGATGCGGACGTCGGTTCGTGGCAGTAGTCGCGGTGGTTTCGTAGTTGGGTAGTTTGATAATTCATTGAGCGCAGTCGAGCGTCAGGCGCGCGGATCGCTCCCAGTTCTCTGGCGATCCACCGCGCGTCTTGTCGACTCATTGTTTCTCTGATTTTTGCTTGATCTTTGGTTGATCGTTTGTGGCCGGCACTATGCGACTGTCCGCTTGCAAGTCCCCTGTGGACACTCCGTGTACGGCGACGCTGCCGGGCACGGCGTGCGCTGGCGCGCGCGTGCGCGGCGGGCGTGGCGCAGATGGTTTTCGCGCCACTGGCCCGAAGCGCGCGGCGGGTTTCACGCTGCTGGAAATGATGGTGGTGCTGGTGATCGCGGGCATTCTGGTATCGCTGACCGCGCTGACCATGACGCGCAATCCGCGCACCGATCTGAACGAAGAGGCGCAGCGTCTCGCGCTGCTATTCGAATCGGCTGGCGACGAAGCCCAGGTGCGCGCACGGCCGATCGCCTGGCAACCGCTCGACGGCGGATTTCGTTTCGACGTGCGTACCGAAGACGGCTGGCGTCCGCTGCGCGACGATCTGCTTGGGCCGCGTAACTGGGAGGGTGGCGTGACTGGCGTCACGATCAATTATCCCGGGTCGGATTCGCACCCGAGCCGGGTCGTGTTCGGTACCGAAGCGATCGACGTGCCCGTGCAGATCACGCTGTTCTCGGCGGCGGGACGCGCGACGATTGTCAGTACCGGCAACGGCCGCTATGAGGTGCACTGAGATGCGTCGTTGCAGGAACATGGGCGTGCGCGAGAGGGTCCACGGCGCGCAGCGCGGTTTTACGATGATCGAAGTGCTGGTGGCGCTGGCGATCATTGCGATTGCGTTGGCCGCGTCGTTGCGCGCGGTGGGGAGTCTCGCGAACGGCGAGGCCGATTTGCATCGACGGCTGCTGGCGGGATGGAGCGCGGACAATACGTTGGCGCAATTGCATTTGACACATGGCTGGCCGAATGTCGGCTCGACGAGTTTTGACTGTTCGCAGGGCAATTTGCAGTTGATTTGTACCGAGCATGTGACGGCGACGCCGAATCCGGTGTTTCGTCGAGTGGAAGTCATGGTGACGATGCCTGGGCGTTCCGGCAATCTTGCCCAGATGGTCACGGTGGTCGCGAATGAAAACAACCGTTCGCTCTGAGCGCCGCGGCCGATCGGGCGCGCGTGGCTTCACGCTGATCGAGCTGCTGGTCGCGATTGCGATCATGGCGGTGATTGCCGTGTTGTCGTGGCGCGGATTGGACCAGATCATTCGTGGCCGGCAGACGATTACGAATGCGATGGAGGACGAGCGCGTCTTTGCGCAGGTATTCGACCAGATGCGGATCGACGCACGCCAGGCCGCGTCGGACGATGAGTCCGGGCAGGCCGCTGTGTCGATTAGCGGCAGTGTGCTGCAGATCGTGCGGCAGATTTTGCTGCCGGGGACGGCGCCGCGCTTGCAGGTGGTGAGGTATCGCGTGTCCGAGGGGCGGGTGATTCGGTATGCGTCGCCGCCGCTGGCGAATGTGGGCGAGTTGCGTGGTGCGCTGCGCGGCGGCGAGGGTGATGGCTGGACGGCGGTGCCTTTGATGGGCGGTGTCGCGGCTATTTCTGCTCGTCTTTATGTGCCCAAGGTGGGCTGGACCACGCAGATGAAGGATGTGCAGAGCGCTATTACGGAGAACGATAATAATTTGAAGGTGCCCCAGTTAGGGAATGCGCCGCTGCCGCGGTCGGTGACGGGGCTGGAAGTGAGTGTCGGGGCTAAGTCGCTGGCGCGGCCTGTCACGCGGGTTTTTCTCGTCGGAGAATGAGATGAGGGGTTTGGTGTTGTCTCCGCGACGGTTTGTAGTTGTGCTGTTTGTTCGCCTTTTGCGGCGGGCTTGTTTGCGTTCTTCCCGTTTTGGCCTTTCCTTGTTTTGTTGTCGGTCTATTAGCGTTCCCCCTGTGCGGGGGGGCACCTACTTTTCTTTGCCTGCCGCAAAGAAAAGTAGGCAAAAGAAAGCGGCTCAAACCGCTAATGCTAAGCGGGTCCCCCGCACAGCCATCGGTAGTGGTGCATCTGGAATCTGTCCCATCGCACACTCCGCCTCAGTGACAAAGCAGTCATTAGCTCCGGCGGCGCTCCGCGCGCCGAACGGTACACCTCAAACAATCGGGCTCTCGGGCGTGACGCCCTTTTCAGCCGCCCTCCCCAGTTCCGACACACCGGCATTGCCGGGAAAATGGGTTGGGCATTTCGCCGAGGCGAAGCCGACGGCTCCCGCCTACCCCGGCCAGGGCCGGGGGTTTTCGAAGTGGACCGTTCCGGTGAGCGCGCAGCGCGAGGCGGGAGGTATGACGGCCTTGTCACTTCCGGTTGGGGACATGGGGGCACGGATTCCAGATGCACCACTACCCCCTCCAAGCCAGGGGACCCGCTTAAGAGCTAGCGGTTTGAGCTGCTTTCTTTTGCCTACTTTTCTTTGCAGCAGGCAAAGAAAAGTAGGTGCCCCCCCGCACAGGGGGAACGCTAATAGACCGATAGCAAAACAAGGAAAGGCCAACAAAGCAGGAAAGGCCAACAAAGCAGCCGCACAGCCCAAAGCCCAACGCGGCGCAGCCATCATCAGCGCCCTACTGGTAGTCGCGCTCTCAGCGATATTGGTATCGGGCATGCTCTGGCGCCAGCAAGTCCAGATCCGCAGGATAGAAAACCAGCGTCTCCTATCCCAGGCACAATGGGTCGCCCGCGGCGCGCTCGACTGGACGCGCCTGATTCTCCGCTCGGAGGGCGACACCTCGGCAGGCATCACCTATCTGGGCGGCCTGTGGGGCGTCCCCATCGCCAAAACACGTCTGTCGGATTTCCTTGGACAAATCGGCGAAGTCAGAGCCGAGCAAGGCCAGGCAACCTACCTGTCAGGTTCCATCGAAGACGCCCAGGCGAAATTCAACCTCCGCAATCTGGTCTCGAGCCCGGCGCCCGGCGTCATGCAAGTGAACATGGAACAGGTCGGCGCCTATCAGCGCCTGCTCGTGTCTCTCGGTGTGAACAGCCAACTGGCGAAAGCCACCGCCTTGCAGGTGCGCTCGAGCCTCGCGCAATCGGCGACACGTTTCCAGACGGTCACGTCCCCCGCAGGCACGACGTCGACCCCGCTCACCGCAGGTGGCAGCGCCATAGGCGGCAGCTTCACCGATAAGCCCGGTATCGAGGACGGCGACGACAACGCCGCGGTCGCGCCGCTGCAGATGACCAGCGTCGATTCGCTGCTCGATATCCCCGGCTATACGCCGGAAATGGTCGCGCGTTTGCGGCCTTTCGTCACCGTGCTGCCGACCGTATCGGCGGTCAACATGAATACGGCCTCCGCCGAAGTCGTCGCCGCAATCGTGCCGGGAATGAACCTGTCCGCCGCACAAGCCTTCGTCGCGCGCCGGCAGACCGTGTTCTTCCATAACGTCGCCGACGTGCAACTGGCCTTGCGCGGCGCCGGCGTACAGTCGGTCTCGATCGATCCGAATGAGATGGACGTCAACACGAGCTACTTTCTGATCCACGGCCGCGTGCAGCACGAACGCGCGGAAGTCGATCGCACCACCCTCGTCTATCGCGATGCTTTGACTCACACTACGCGTATCGTGCGGGTACAAGACCAATTATGAATAACGCCTTTCCCAGAGAGAGTGGCCTTTGAGCACGCTGATCGTTCTATTGCCGCCGCGTGATCCGGCGGTGCCGTCGCAGGAATGGCAACTGCCGGACCTGCCGTTCGTGCTGCTCGACAAATCGGGCCGCACCCAGCGCGCGGGCCGCTCGGCGCTCGCGCTGCTGCCGCGCGCCTCGTCGACGGTGTTGATGGTCGCCGCCCGCGACCTGCTGATGATGCCCGCCAAGCTGCCGCCGTTGCGCGGTCCGCGGCTGCGCCAGGCATTGCCGAATATCGTCGAGGATCAACTGATCCAGGACCCGCAAACCTGCCACATCGCCGTCGATCCGCAACCGCTCGCAGGCGGCCGGCAGTTGCTCGCGATCATCGACCGCGGCTGGTTCCGCTTCATCTGCGAGGGCTTTGCCGCAGCGGGCCACCGCAGCGTGCGCGCAGTGCCGGTTACGCGCTGTCTGCCGCAAGCCGTCGCGCTCGACACCCCCGCCGAAGTCGCGGAAATGGTCAACGCCGGCGAGCCGGTGCTGGCCGGTACGGCCAGCGTGGCGACATCGCTGCCGGGTGTCGCGCCGGTCGTGGCGCCAGAAGTCGCGTCGGTCACGCCGATGGTGGCGGCCGTGCTCGGCGCCGTCGTTCAGACCGCGCCCGCCTTGCTGCTCGAAGGCGCGGTCGAACGTGCGGTGGACAACGGCGCACCGCGTGTCGAACTGGCTATCGCGCGCGGCGTGCAAGGCGAAGGGCTGGCGGTGCCGGCGAGCGCGGTGAACGCGACGCTCAGCGCGCTCGCCGGCGCGGCGCCAGTCTCGCTGTATATGCTGACGGAAGTGCCCGGCAACGAGCCGAGTCTCGCAGCAACCAGTCCGGCCAGGCTTGCCGCCTATGTGCACGGGGCCAGCCCGCTGCCGTTCGAGCAGCTCGCGCGCCGCGCGCTGGCGTGCCGTTTCGATCTGTGCCAGTTCGAGTTTGCCTCGCAACCGTGGCGGCTCGATCGCGCGACGCTGCGGCGCCTGCGCCTGCCGGTCCTGCTGGCGGTCGGCTCGCTGCTAATCGCGATTATCGGCGCGAACGTGCAGTGGATGATGCTCGCGCGTCAGCGCGACGCGATCAACACGCAGATGACCGAGCTGCTTCTGAACACCTTCCCCAAGACGACGGTCGTGCTCGACGCGCCCGATCAGATGTCGCGCCAGTTGCAGCAGTTGCGGGTGGCGGCGGGTGAGCTGTCGCCGGACGATTTTCTGTCGCTCGCCGATGGCCTTGCGCGTTCGTTGGCGCCAGTGCCGGTCAACGGCATCGCCGCGCTCGACTATCACGACCGGCGGCTCGACGTGACTTTCAAGCCCGAGGTGAAACTCGATGCCGATTTCGCCAAGCGTCTGTCGCGCAACGGTCTGAGCGGTGCGATCGACAGCAACACCGGCAAGTGGACTATCAGGAACGGACAATGAAAGCTGAACTCGCCCAAAGCTGGGCTGGATTCTGGGACCAACGCACCGAGCGCGAAAAAACGCTGCTGGCGTGGGGCGGCGGGGTGCTCGCCGTGGTGATCGCATGGTCGGTGCTGTGGGCGCCCGCGCAGGAAGGCCGCGCTCACTTGCGTGAATCGCTGCCTGCGCTGCAGCGTCAGTTGGCGCAGATGACCGCGCAAGCGAATGAAGCGCGCCAGCTCTCCGCCGCGGCGCAAGGCGTCGCGCCGACCGGCGCGGCACTGAAGGATGCGCTCACCGCCTCGCTCGGCGATCATGGACTGGCCGCGACCCAGGTGCAGGTGGTCGGCAATGCGGTGCAGATCCAGATGAAGAACGTGTCGTTCCCGGCGTGGACGAGCTGGGTCGACGACGCGCGCAAGCAGTTCAAGGTGCAGGTCGCCGAAGCGCACGTGACCGCTCTCAAGGAAGACGGCCAGGTGGATCTGACGGCATCGTTGCAGCCGTCTACCGCCAAATGACCGCGCCGTTACAGGATCTCGCATGACTTACTGGATGCGGCGTCTGCGCGCCGCGCTACCTTGGCTGGCGGTCGCAGTGCTGGCCAGCGCGGCCGTGATGCTGACGCTGTTGCCGGCCGCCTGGATCACGCCGCAGTTCGCCAAGCAAACCCGTGGCCACGTCAATCTCGTCGATCCCGCCGGCTCGCTGTGGCACGGTTCGGCGACGCTCATGCTGGCTGCCGGTTCCGACATGAGCGCCGCGACCCTGCTGCCGGGGCGGATCGAATGGCGCACTGCCTTCTGGCCGCTCTTCACCGGCCACGTGCGCATGACCATGCGGCACAGCGAGGCGATGCCCGACCCCATCACCGTCGACATCACGCCGCGCACCGCCACCGTCACGTCCGGCGCGATGGCTGTGCCGGCTTCGCTGCTGAGTGGGCTCGGCGCGCCGTTCAATACGCTCGATCTGCAAGGCGACGTGCGCCTCGCCTGGTCAGATTGGCGCAGCTTCAATCAGGAAGCGTTCGGCCAATTGACGGTGACGCTGAACGACGTCAGTTCGCGCGTCTCGCTGGTCAAGCCGCTGGGCTCTTACCGGCTGCTGTTCCAGGCGCAAGGCGCCTCGTCCACGCTGGATCTGACGACCCTCAAGGGGCCGCTGATGCTGACCGGCAATGGCACTGTGTCGGCAGCCTCAACATCGTTTCAGGGAACGGCCAGCTCCGCGCCGGAAGCTCGCGACAATCTTGCCGGACTGCTGAATCTGCTGGGACGGCCGAACGGGCCGGATAGCGTCGCCCTGACGTTCGTGCACTGACGCGCCGGGTACAAAAAAAGAGGCAGGGCCGCCTATCGCGGCCCTGCCTCTTTTGCATTTCCTTTGCGCCGCGCGCCTAGTCGCTTCGCGCTGCCGGCGTGGTAGCGCCGCTTTGCGCCACAGGCGTGGCCGACGCTGCCGGCAACGGCGCGGGTGCCGCCACATCGCCCGTTTCGCGGTTCATTTGCGACACATCCCAGCCACCGCCGAGCGCTTTCACGAGCCCCACCGACGACACCATACGCTGCCCGGCGAGGCTCTCCAGCTTCTGCTCCGCCGTGAAGGCGGTGGTCTGCGCGGTCAGCACGTTGACATAGCCGACCGTCCCCGCCTTGTACTCGTTCGTGACGATGGCGAGCGCCTGACGCGCGGAATCCACGGCCTGCCGCTGCACGACGATTTCCTGCTCGAGGATGCGCTGCGAGGCGAGGTTGTCTTCGACGTCCTGGAATGCCGCCAGGATCGTTTGACGATAGGTGGCGACGTCCTGATCGTAGACCGCGCGGGCGGCTTCGGTTTTTGCCTGGCGCAGGCCCGCGTCGAAGATCGTGGCGGCGAGCTGCGGACCAAGCGTCCAGAAGCGCGACGGCAAGGTCAACAACTGCGAGAACGCCGAACTCTGGAAACCGCCGGTAGCCGACAGCGTGAGCGACGGGAAGAACGCGGCGATCTCGACACCGATCTGTTCGTTCGCCGCCGCCGCCGTGCGCTCGGCCGCCGCGATATCCGGACGCCGCTCGAGCAGCGCGGATGGCATCTGCGCGGGCACGGCAGGCGGCGTAGCGGTGAGCGGCATGGGCGGAATCGAGAAGGTCGAGGCCGGCTCGCCGACCAGAACGGCGATCGCGTGCTCGTCTTGTGCGCGCGCCACGCCGTTGTCGATCGCGGCTGCTTGCGCCGACTGTAGCTGCGTTTGCGCCTGAATGACGTCCGAGCGGGCGGCCACGCCTGCCGCGTACTGGTTCTGCGTGAGTTGCAGCGAGCGCTGATAGGCCGCTACGGTGTCGTCGAGCAGCTTCTGGGTGGAGTCGAGCGCGCGCAGGGAGAAATAGGTCTGCGCGAGTGTGGCCTGCGCGGACAGCCGCGCATTCGCCAGATTGGCGGCGGCGCCCTGCTGGCCGGCCTTTTGCGAATTCACCGAGCGCGTGACCGAACCCCACAGGTCCGGTTCCCAGCTTGCGTCGAGTTGTACGTTGTAGCTGTTGTTGATGCCGGAGCGGCTCGAGGTCGTCGCGCCGCCGCTGGACGACGAACCGTAGCCGGAGCGCGTCACGCCCGCCGATGCGCCGACGGTCGGAAAATACGCCGCGCGTGCCTCGCCGACCAGCGCACGTGCCTGCCGGTAGGCGGCGGCATATTGGGCAATGGTCTGATTCGACGTGTTCAGCTTGTCTTCGAGCGCGTTGAGTTGCGGGTCTTCGTAAATGGTCCACCAGTCGCCGCGGTCCTGCCGATCGGCAGGCTGGGCGACCTTCCAGCCGGGTGCGGCTTCTTTGTAGGAAGCGGGGATCTCGGCCGCGGGCCGCTTGTAGTCGGGGCCGACTGCACAACCGGCCAGCGAGGCGGCGAGGCCTGCGGCTACCGCGATAGTCAGGGCTCGGGGCGCAAGCGTCCGCGCGCGCGAGATTCGATCAAACTGCATGCAATGGATTCCTTCAGGACGCCGCGGTGCGGCCAATGGCGGCACTGCCAGCCGGGCGAGATCATGGCTCTGCCGGAATGTTAGCGTATGGGGCCGCACGAGCGCGGCAAACTGAAAGGGTAATGCGAGGGAAGGCGAAGGTGTGTTACTGACGGTATCGGGATGGTTACGTGCTGTTACCGGCCTGGTTGCCTTTGGCGACGCGAAGCGCTGCACGTGGAACCAGCGCCGGCCTTGCGCGTAGAAGAGAATTAAACAGCGACGCTTTAAACCCGCGAATCCGACGACGTCGTCTGCCGGGCCAGCTTGCCCGCCGCAGCCCGGCACGGTGCATCACCTCTCGCCTGGCAGGCGCCAGCAGGACTCACTGAGATGGCCGGAACGCCATTGACCGCTCCGACGACGGCAACGCTCACAGCCGGCAATTCCGCTGGTTTCGCTGCTGCGGCGGCCTGAACCCCCTTCTGTACCCGCCGATGCTCGAACCACGCAAGCACCGCGACGCCTACCGATCCACCGGGCAGCACAAACAGCACAGCGAGCAACGCCAGTTTCCACCAGCGATGCGGCCCTTGAAAGCTGCTCATTGCGGAATCGGTCAGGGAGCGGCTTAGGCCGCCGAGGGTGTTTTTGAGGTACAGCATGGGGGAAATCCTTTACGCACGGCGCCGGTGCGGCGTGCAGACAATCGGTCAGAACATGGTCTCGGGTGGCGCAGGTTGCGCGTAACTCGTTGCCTATCATAATATTGACTATGCAATTAAATTTCAAGATACTTTGCTCGGTCGCAAGAGTGGTGTTGTTTTTTGTGCTGCTCGCGTCGTGCGAAATCCAATTTGACTTGTCTGCTTAGGCAGCTAGAATTCGTTCTGCTTGGCGATGTTCCCGGATACACGATGACTGACGGCCCCTACAAAGCGGATGAGATTCGACTCGAATCGAGTCTTGGCTATTACCTGACGAAAGCGCGAAACGTGCTCGTCGAACGAACCGACCGCGCAGTCAAACCGTTAGGACTGACCGCTCAGCAGATCGGTGTGATTCTGATGTTGTCCGCGCAGCGCGCGAACACGCCGTTTGAGTTGTCGCGTGTCATGTCATACGACAGCGGATCGATGACGCGTTTGCTCGATCGCCTTGAAAAGAAAGGCTTTATCGTGCGCACGCGCAGCGACGCCGACCGCCGGATGGTCAAGCTGGAGCTGACGCCGCAAGGCCATGAAGCCGCGCGGCAATTGCCCAGTCTGGGCGCCGCCGTGCTGAACGAGCAGCTGCGCGGGTTTTCCGCCGCGGAGCATGCCACCCTGCTCGACCTGCTCGGCCGTTTCATTGCGAACGGCATCGGTGAGGGCGCGGGCGGCTGCTGTGGACTGGAATCAACGCAGGAAGCGCTGGAAGACTCACCCGAAGAGCCGTCGGCAAAGCACGGCGAGCGGTAACCAGGAGGCGCTTTTGAACGCGCCGTTGTTTGAAAATGTCTGTCTGGGCAGAGGGTGATCCGGCATGTAAGCACACCGTTAGACGGGTGCGATAAAGCTGCCGCGACAAGCTTTCCCGGTTGAGGAGAATCACACATGGCTGCTACGGCTTCCGCCGATGCCCTACCCGCCGCCGAACCCGCGCCGCTGAAAGGCGGGGCGCTGGCGTTGCTTACCGTCGGCCTCGCGCTGGGCACGTTCATGGAAGTGCTCGATACGTCGATCGCGAACGTCGCCGTGCCGACCATTTCCGGCAGCCTCGGCGTGGCGACCAGTCAGGGCACCTGGGTCATCTCGTCCTATTCCGTCGCATCAGCGATCGCGGTCCCGCTGACCGGCTGGCTCGCGCGGCGTGTCGGCGAGGTGCGGCTGTTCACGCTGTCTGTTCTGCTTTTTACGATCGCCTCGGCACTGTGCGGCTTCGCGCACAATTTCGAGTCGCTGATTGCGTTCCGGCTTCTGCAGGGGCTTGTTTCCGGGCCGATGGTCCCGCTCTCGCAGACGATTCTGATGCGCTCGTATCCACCGGAAAAACGCGGACTCGCGCTTGGGCTCTGGGCGATGACGGTGATCTGCGCGCCGATTTTCGGGCCCGTGATGGGCGGCTATATCACCGACAACTACACGTGGCCGTGGATTTTCTATATCAACGTGCCGATCGGCTTGTTCTCGGCGGTGTGCGCGTTCCTGCTGTTGCGCGGCCGTGAGACCAAGGTCACCAAACAGCGTATCGATGCGGTCGGTCTCGCGTTGCTCGTGATCGGCGTGTCTTGTCTGCAGATGGTGCTCGATCTGGGCAAGGATCGCGACTGGTTCAACTCGACCTTTATCGTCACGCTGGCGATTATCGCGGTGGTGTCGATTGCGTTCCTGCTGGTTTGGGAGATGACGGATAAGGAACCCGTTGTCGATCTTTCGCTATTCAAGGACCGCAACTTCGCGCTCGGGGTAGTGATTATTTCGTTCGGGTTTATGGCGTTCTTCGGGTCTGTGGTGATTTTCCCGCTGTGGCTGCAGACGGTGATGGGATATACCGCCGGGATCGCCGGTCTGGCGACGGCGCCAGTCGGCATTCTTGCGCTGTTTCTGTCGCCGATGATCGGCAAGAATATGCATCGGTTGAATCTGCGTGTGGTGGCGAGTTTTGCGTTCATCGTGTTTGCGCTGGTGTCGTTCTGGAACTCGACTTTTACGCTCGATGTGCCATTCAATCATGTGATCTGGCCGAGGTTGGTGCAGGGTATCGGCGTTGCCTGCTTCTTTGTGCCGATGACTACTATTACGCTGTCCAGCGTGTCGGATGAGCGGCTTGCTAGTGCTTCCGGTTTGTCTAACTTTTTTCGGACACTGTCGGGGGCGATTGGGACGGCTGTTAGTACGACTTACTGGGAAAATGACACGATCTATCATCATGCGATGCTGACCGATTCGGTTAATGTTTATTCGGCTAATACCAATGCTTATACCAATGCGCTCGCCGGGATCGGGCTTTCTGGGGATGGTCTCACCGCTCAGTTGAATCAGGTTGTTACGGCGCAGGCTTATATGATGGCCACTAATGACTTTTTTCGCATTTCTTGTGCGGCGTTTTTGGTGTTGGCTGTGCTTGTTTGGGTTACTAAACCCCGTAAGGGGGTTGGGCCTTCTATGGGGCATTGACTGTTTCTTGTGCTTGTGCGGCGCCTTGGCTGTTTGCTTATGGTGTTGGCCTTTCCTTGCTTTGGTAGTGGTCGATTAGCGTTGCCCCTGTGCGGGGCGGCACCTACTTTTCTTTGCATGCCGCAAAGAAAAGTAGGCAAAAGAAAGCGGCTTTACACCGCCAGCTCATAAGCGAGTCCCCCGCACAGTAGCGGTAGTGGTGCATCTGGAATCTGTCGCCTCGCACATTCCGCCCTGGTGACAAGGCAGTCATACCTCCGGCGGCGCTGCGCGCGCCGATGCCTCGTTCTTGGAACCGCCCGCCGGGTTTTATGCGGCGAGTTCTTTGCGCCTACTCGCTTTTTCTGGGAGCGCTTTCCCCTCTTTACCTCACTGCATTACAGGTTCGCCCGGGATCGATTGGCCCGATGCGTCCGGGTGCATCGCCGTGGGTGCACCTTGCGATGGCTTCTCGCCGCTCTGCGGCGCGCCCGTTGGCGTGCCACTTCGTACGTATTCCTTGAAGTCGGCGCCCGCTTCCCATGGGTTCGGTTTGCAACCTAGCGCTCCGTCGCAATGCGCAGCGAAACCAATCGTCGCCGTGCCGTCCGGATTCGCTGTGCGCGTTATCTGGTACGCGAGCGCACGCTTGCCGCCGTCCGGACCCGCCGTCTGGATCAACGTGTCCGTCGAAGACTCGATCTTGTACTTCGAATGCCCCGCTACCCACGTCTGCGCACGCTGCCACCAAACGTCACACTCAGCCTTCGTCGAACACGTCAACGGCGTGGTCGCGATCTGCATCACGCCCGGATCGACCTGCCCCTGTGTCGAACACCCCGCCGCCGCCAGGCACAGTACGGCCAACAGACCTTTTTTCATCGCGTTAAAGCCTCCCGCTCCGGAACGTGTCATACACGTTGGACCGCATCCCCGACAAGGTGTTTCATGCGCGCTTACGAATAGCCGAGGCGCGGGGAGATTTTGCCGGTATGGCCGGGTATCGAAGGTCGCCTGGCGTAGACGTTACCTGTGCGCAATGGAAAAGCGGCCATCAAACCGCTTGCGGTTCGGCAAATGAAAATGCCGTTCAGTATTCACTGAACGGCATTTGCTCTGAAGGCGTTTTTCCGGGTTCGTCTGATGCGTTGTTTACACGCTGAATCGGTTCAGTGTGAACGCCCGGTAAGCCGCGACAAATGCGTCGAATGAACCGACCTCTTCCCGTTCAAGTTTGGCCTGCTCGGCAAGCGATTGCGCAGCAAGGTCGGTGAATTCTTTGGTCTGCGCGGCATCCAGCGGACGCGAGCGGAAATAAGCGGCGTGCGCTTCGCTTTGCTCAAGGCCAAATTCGAGAAAGCTCTGCTGTTTGTCGCGCATGGTCTGCAACACGCGTGCGGACGGTGTCAGCGACGCATCCGCCAGTTTCGCGCGTTGAACCGCCACGGCACGGGCGTGGGCGTCGCCGCCGTGCAATGCGTCGAGCTTCGCGGCGGCTGCGTCAATCTGGATGAACAGTTCGTTCGCCCAATCCGTCATCGCAATCGGCTTGCCGTCGCGCGTCAGTTCGAGGCCCGGTTTGCGGCCCTCCATCGTCACGCGGCCGAAGTTCTGGTTCGCCTCGGCATAGGCGTCCGGCGGCAGTGGCGCGCTGTCGTCAAGCGCGCAGACCAGCAGGTAAGCATCGAGGAAGCGTGACGTCTCGAGCGAAATGCCGGTCGGCTCGAATGGGTCGATGTCCATGCAGCGCACTTCGACATACTGCACGCCGCGTGCAGCCAACGCATGCAGCGGACGCTCGCCCGGGTACGTGACGCGCTTCGGACGGATCGTCGAGTAGAACTCGTTTTCGATTTGCAACACGTTCGTGTTGATCTGCACCCACTCGCCGTCGCGTTGCGTGCCGATTGCCTCGTACGCGGGGTACGGCTGGCTCACGGCCTTCGCGAGCGCGTCGAGGTAGCCCGGCAGCGTGTCGTAGTCGGCGTGCAGCGCGGCCTGCGCCGTGGTGTTCGAGTAGCCGAGATCGCTCATGCGCAAACTGGTCGCGTATGGGCGATACAGCGTGTCGGCGTCGAAGGTCTCGAGCGTGTGCTTGCGATCGCGCAGGAAGCGGCGATCCAGTGCCGGCGACGCGCCGAACAGGTACATCAGCAGCCAGTTGGTGCGGCGGAAATTGCGGATCAGCGCGAGGTAGCGGTCGGACTGGAAATCGACGGCATTGGCGGTGGATTGCTGGTCCGCATGCCATGCCCGCCACACTTCTTCGTTCAGCGAATAGTTGTAGTGGATGCCCGCAATGCATTGCATCGTGCGGCCGTAACGGAGCGCGAGGCCTATGCGGTACACGTACTTCAGTTTGCCGATATTCGACGTGCCGTAATGCGCGATCGGAATGCCCTCGTCCGTATCGGGCAACAGGCCAGGCATCGAGTTGTTCCACAAGATCTCGTCGCCCAGTTCGGCGTAGACGAAACGATGCAGCGTATCGAGCTTCTCGAGCGTGAGCGCGACGTCGTGCTCGGCCGGCGTAATCAGTTCGAGCAACGCCTCGGAATAGTCGGTGGTCAGCGACGGATGCGTGAGCGCCGAACCAAGCGTGAGCGGATGCGGCGTCAAGGCAAGCCGGCCGTCGTGCGTTACGCGCAGGCTTTCCTTTTCGATGCCGCGCAGGCCGCGTATCAGCGCGTCGCGCTGTGGGCCTGAGCTCAGCACCGAGAGGCGGTGCAACAGCGCGTCGTTCGTGCGGGAAGGTGTCGTGTTTGGCATTGATGCGTGTCGGGCGTTGTCGGCCGCCATGTACCGCTTCACTGCTCACGTGCAGCACTGCGCGGTTGACAACGTTCGGCGGAATTTTCGGGTAGCGGGCACTTTAACATCTCGCCAGAACGGCTGCTTGAGGCCGCTTCGGCAGGGCTTCAGGCGACACCGCCCGGCCTAATTTCAGGACAAATGGCTTGCCCCGCAACCCACTCCCCTCATGCGCCAATGGCCGCACGACGTCAGCCGCCGCGCGCGGCCCCTGCCCGGTCCGCCACCTCGTTCCATAGATGCATCGCCGCATACGCGCGCCACGGCCGCCATGCGTCCGTGCGCGCGCGCTGCTGCGTGGGTCTCACGAGCGATGGGTCGCGGGCGCAGATCGATTGCATCAGCACCAGATCCCATGCGGGCCACGCGTCGGCATCACGCCATGCGCGCATCGCCACATACTCCACCGTCCATGGACCGATGCCAGGCAGTGCGAGCAACGCCGCGCGCAGGCTGTCGGCGTCGGCGGCCTTGCTGTCGAGCGGCACGTCGCCCGTCGCCACGGCGTGCGCGAAGCCCTGCAAGGCTGCTACGCGTTTACCCGGCATGCCGATCTTTTCCAGATCCACTGCGGCGAGCGCGGCGGGTGTCGGAAAGCGCCACGCTGTGTGCTCATGCGGATGACCTTCGATGCGCTCGCCGGCACGCTGCACCAATCGTCCGATGATCGTAGTGGCCGCTTTCACGCTCACCTGCTGGCCGACGATCGCGCGCACCACCAGTTCGAAGCCCGACCACGCGCCCGGCACACGCAAACCTGGCACGGCCTCGATCAACGGTGCGAGCCATGGGTCGGCGGCCAGTTCACGGCCGATTTTCCTGGGATCGGCGTGCAGGTCGAACATTCTCGCGATCGGCGTGGCGAGCGCGTCGGCGTGACGGCTCGCCGGGCCTTCGATGCTCGCGACGAGGCAGCGCTTGCGCGGATGCAGGCGTACGGTCAGCGTGCCGCTGTCGCCGGCCCAATCGATCGCGCGGCGATAGGCGCCGTCTTCGACCGCTTCGACGCCGGGCGTCGCGCGTCCACCGAAAAAGCGCAGCAGACGCGGCCAGTCGAAGGGTGGTTTGAAGGGCAATTCGAGTGTTGCAACGTCGTCAAGCGTGCTCACGCGGCGTGGTCCAGTTTAGTGGTGGCGGTAACGGCCGCAGGTTCGCGGCGCTCAGGTTTGTCCGGCGAAACGTCGCCGGCGTGACGGGCTTCGTTGTCGAGCAGCGCGGCCTTGCGCGGCAGCCCCCAACGATACCCCGCGAGCGCCCCACCCTTTTGCACGACGCGATGACACGGAATCGCCAACGCGACCGGATTCGTCGCACACGCGCTCGCCACCGCGCGCACGGCGCGAGGTGAACCGACGGCTTCTGCGATCTGCGAATAGCTGCGCGTCTCGCCGTAGGGAATGCGGCGTAGTGCGTCCCACACACGCTGCCGGAAGGCGGTGGCGGCGATATCCAGAGGTAGATCGAAGTCCTGTCGCGTGCCGCGCAGATAGGCATCGATCTGCGCGATGAACGGCGCCAGCCGCGTCGCATCTTCAACCAGCTCGGCGTTGGCGAATTCGCCGCGTAAATCGTCGGCGAGTATCGCGGCATCGTCGCCAAACCCGATCTTGCAAATACCTTTGTCGGTGGCAGCGACCAGCACGAAGCCGAGCGAGGTCGGTGCGCTGGCGTAACGCACGGTAAGCCCCGCACCCTTGCGGCGGAACGCGGACGGCGCCATGCCCAATTCCGCCGACGCGCTGTCGTACATGCGCGATGGCGAGCCGAAGCCGGCGTCGAGCGTGGCGCGGGTCACGTCCGAGCCGCTCTGCAGCGCATCGCGCAACGCAGCGCCGCGGTGCGCGGCCTGGTACTGACGCGGCGACACCCCCACCACGCGCTTGAACAGGCGCTGCAAGTGAAATGGGCTGACATGCACGGCGTCGCTCAATTGCGCGAGCGTGAGGCGCTGTTGCGGATCGGCGTCCAGCGCGGCGCACGCGCGATTGACGATCTCCAGCTCGCGCGGCAGGCCGCCGGGCTGGCAGCGCTTGCAATCGCGATAGCCCGCGGCGCGCGCGGTGTCGACGTCGGTGAAGAATGCGACATTTTCGCGGCGTGGCTGGCGCGATGCACATGACGGGCGGCAGAACACGCCCGTCGTTTTGACGGCGTAGAAGAACGCGCCGTCGGCCTGCGGCTCGCGGCGGGTGACGGCGTCCCAACGCTCGGCGTCGGTGGTCCAGTGGGTGTCGCGAATGGCGGTTTCGCTGCCGGTTTCGGTATGGAAAGTACGGTCGGTGCGGTTCATGATGGTCCCGAAAAAGCGCTGTCGATGCTCACCAATGTAGGCCGCATGCCAACACACTACGCTCCGGTTCTTGCTCTGTCATTGCGCTTCCTCGTAGGCTCCGGGCGCCCGCCAGGCGCTCGTTTCGCCCCAAACTGCGACAATTTGGCACGATATCGGGTTTTCCCTTAAAAAGTTATTGCGTCGCACCAACCCCATGTGTATATTAGTACCTGTCTCCTCCATGTCTCCTCCTGATATGGATTCAGCCCGCTCCACATAGAGCGGGCTTTTTTTCGTCTGATGTTTTCTGATCTGACCCTCGCGCACGGCTCATCGCCCATTCTCGCTGCCTCGGCTATCTCCTACACTGGTGGCTGTTCATCCGTTCTGCGTACCGGCCAAGGGGCGTTCGACATGAAAATCCATATTCGCGAGATCGATCACATCGTCATACGGGCATCGAATGTTCCGGAGATGACGCGTTTTTATTGCGAAGTGCTCGGTTGCAGCATCGAGAAGGAGCAGCCCGATCTGGGCCTGACGCAATTACGTGCGGGCCGTTCGCTGATCGATCTGTTAAAGGTTGGCGCGAAGCTCGATCATCCCGAGAATGGGGTGCCGGGCGCGGGGCGGAATATGGACCACGTGTGTTTGCGTGTCGAGCCGTTCGACGCTGAGGCGCTCAAGGTGCATCTGGCCGAACATGGCGCGCGGCCAGGCGAGGCGGCTTTGCGCTACGGCGCGGATGGGTTTGGGCAGTCGCTGTATCTATTCGACCCGGAAGGCAATATGGTCGAACTCAAAGGGCCGCCCGAAGCAGCACGTGCGACGTCTCTATGACGGGCGTAGCGGCCACGTTCCGGCCGGTGCGACCGACGGCTGTCAAACGATTCAGGCGTGCGCAGCCGTAGACGAAGTTAGTGCGGCATGCGCGGTCGGCGGTAGCTAGCGCTTACCCGCGTCATCAGACGTTGGCAGGCGCCTTCAACACCGTCCATTCGATCTTCACCGCATCGGCGTCGGCGCTGCCGAGCCACGCTTCGCCATCCTGCACCGTACATTGCAGACGCATGGTCCGTTCGGCGAGCGAGCCCAACGCGGCGGCAACGTCTTCGCCAAGCGTCCAGACCGTCACATTGCGCATGCGTTCGACCTTGCTGCGCACTCCTTGCCACCAGATGTCCGAGGTGCGGCCGCCATAAGCGATCACGATCACTTCGTTCGAGCGGCCGCTTGCCTTGGCAATGCGCCGTTCGTCCGGCTGCCCGACTTCGATCCAGGTTTCGATCGCGCCCGTCAGGTCTTTTTGCCAGAGGTCCGGTTCGTCGACATCCGACAAACCTTTACAGAATTCGAGCCGTTCCTGCGCGAACAGCGCAAATGCGGCGACGCGCACCATCATCCGTTCGTCGGTTTCGGAGGGATGACGGGCGATCGTCAGCGAATGGTCGGCGTAGTAGTGCCGGTCCATGTTGGCGATCTGGAGTTCTGCTTTGTAAATCGTCGATTTGAGAGCCATGCCGTTGCTAAACCAGGCGCTCGCCCCACCGGAGCCGGAGCGAACAGAAAAAGAATCGTCGACGGCGCGTTGCCGTGTTCGGTGTTTGGTGTACATCGCGTGTTCCTCCCGAGCCGAAAGCCGGCTGCATTTGCGACTATTGCAACGGGAGAAGCATTTATCGCGCCACTGCCGGTTCGAAGCTGCTGCCGTAGACCTCGCCTGCGGCTTCCCGCAAGGCTTCGAGCACGATGGAGGCCGCCGGCGAAAGCAGGTGCGACTGGCGCGTGATGATACCGAATGTATCCATTCTGCACGGTAAATCGAGCGGTATACGCTTGAGAACACCGTACTGTTGGTACTGGCGCGCCACTTCGTCGGGCAAAACCGCCAACATGTCGCTTTGAAGCAATAAGCTCGAAATTGCCAGAAAATTGTTGGTATTGACTACGTTTTGGGGCGGATTCAGTCCAATCTGCGAAAACATCAGATCAAAGCGATGGCGCAACACACTGCCCGGCGGGTGCAAAACCCAGCTCGCGTTGACGATTCCGCGCAGTGTCAAACCTGTTTCATTTTCGAGAGGATGGCCGGGACGCGCCACCACACATAGCGGCTCGTCGGCGAGCGGTTCGTAGCGGATTTCCGCCTTGAGCTGGTTTTGCCGCTCCAATACCCGGCCGATCATGATGTCCAGTTCGCCCTCGGCAAGTCTCGGCAGCATCACGTCCGAGGTTTCCACTTCCGCCCAGATCTGCAACTGGGGATAACGTTCTTTCACGCTCGCGATGGCGCGCGGCACCATCGTCGCGGCGGCCGCGGCGATCACGCCGATCCGCACCTGGCCGGCCAGGCCGGCGCGTAGTGCGGAGATTTCGTCATGCGCGTGGCTGAGATTCGAGAGCACCATGCGCGCGTGACGGATCATCACCTCGCCGTACAGCGTGGCGTGCATGCCGTGCGGCGTACGGTCGAACAGACTTACCTCCAGCATGTCCTCGAGCTCTTTCAGGAGCCGCGACGCGGCGGGCTGGGTCATGCCGAGCACGTCGGCGGCGCGCCGGACGTTGCCCTCCTCTTCCATTGCCGCGAGCAGCAGCAACTGCCGTGTCTTGAGCCGCGCCCGCACGAACCAGTTCGAGTAGCTACGAGTCGTCATGGCCTGTCTCCTTCTGCGGCTTGAGGCCGTCTGTTGGACGATTTGTCGTCGTGAAGCCTCCATGATGCCATATCGAAATTGATATCGAGATAGCCGAAAAAGGGATTGGAAAGTTATTGGGACGGCTCATACCATTCGTGGACTTTGTGAGCGTCCTCACAAGTTTTCCTTAGGTAATGCCTTCCCGTCGATGAATCGCGATCCGCTCATCCCGCTTGTTGCCAGTCCGTTCCGCCATTACATCAATGGCGGCTGGGAGACGGGCGCGACCACGGGCGTGTCGCTCAATCCGTCGGATCTGGACGAGCCGGTCGGTGAGTACGTGCGGGCCGACGCGAGGCAGACCGATACCGCGATCGAAGCAGCCAGCGCGGCGTTCCGCGAATGGTCGCTGGGTTCGGCACAGCGCCGCGCGGACGCGCTCGATGCGATCGGCGGCGAGATGCTGGCGCGCCGTGACGAACTGGGCCGGCTGCTCGCGCGCGAAGTCGGCCAGACGCTGCCGGAAGCGCTGGCCGAAGCCACGCGAGCCGGCCAGATTTTCAGGTTCTTCGCCGCCGAAGCTCTTCGCGTGTCCGCTGAATCAGGGGTATCGGCACGCACCGGTGTCGAAATCGACGTGACGCGTGAACCGCTTGGCGTGGTCGGCATCATCGCGCCGTGGAGCGCGCCGCTGGCGATCGCTGCCGCGAAGATCGGCGCCGCCCTCGCCTATGGCAATTGCGTGGTCTTCAAACCGGCCGAATCCGTGCCGGCTTGCGCGGCGGCGCTGGCATCGATCGTGAGCCGGGCCGGCTTGCCGGCCGGGGTATTCAACCTGGTGATGGGCAGCGGGCGGCAGGTCGGCGCGCGGATCGCCGCGCATCCGCTGGTGGCGGCGATCAGCTTCACCGGTTCGGCGGAAACCGGCACGCGTGTCCTACAGGTTGCAGCGGCGAGACAGGCGCGCGTGCAACTGGAAATGGGCGGCAAGAATCCGTTCGTGGTGCTCGCCGATGCCGATCTCGACGGCGCTGTCGACGCAGCACTCAGCGGCGCCTACGGCTGCGCCGGCCAACGCAGCACAGCCGCGTCGCGGCTGATCGTCGAACGCGCGGTGTTCGAGCCGTTCGTCGACGCGTTGCAGACGAGGCTCGCAAAACTCAGCGTCGATCACGCACTGAAGCACGGCACGGATATTGGTCCCCTCGCCAACGCCGCGCAGTTGGAGCGCAATCTCGACTACGTGCGCATCGGTCAGCAGGAAGGCGCGGAATTGCTATGCGGCGGCCGTCAACTCGAACGCGCTGAACGCACGACCCGGGGTTACTTTTTCGAACCGGCGCTATTCGTCGGCGAACCGGAACACCGCATCGCGCGAGAAGAGCTTTTCGGCCCGCTTGCCGTGGTGCTGAACGCCGACGATTACGACCACGCCCTGCATCTCGCGAACGACACCGCCTACGGGTTATGCGCCGGCGTCTGCACGCGCTCGCTGAGCCGCGCGCGGCATTTCCGCCGTCACGTGCAGTGCGGCCTCGTCACGATCAATCTGCCGACCACCGTCGTTGAGCATCACGCGCCTGGTGGGGGTCGCAAGGCGTCGGCCTACGGCGCAACCGATGCAGCGTTCTGGACGGCCGTGAAAACGGCCTACGTTGCGAGTTGATGGCCATGAGAGCAACTCGGACCACGGGTCAATCCATCTCTCGATGCACGACTTGCCGCACGGCGGCCACGGCCACGCATTGCGCGCTTCACCCGAACCCTTATCCACGTTCCGGCTGACGCCGCCGTGCACCCTCGCTGCAAATAAACGAAATCAATGCAGCTTTTCAACCTCAGGAGACAGGTATGACCAGCAAGCTTCGCCGTTTGACGCTATCCGCGATCGCCGCCGCGGCCCTCGCCGCACCCTTTGCCGCACAATTCTCCGCGCACGCCGATCAACCGCTCAAAGTCGGCTTCCTCGTGAAGATGCCGGAGCAGGCCTGGTTCATCAATGAACAGAAGGCTGCCACCGCGCTTGGTCAGAAGGACGGCTTCTCGGTGGTCAACATCGGCACGCCGGACGGCGAGAAGGTGCTCGCTGCGATCGACAATCTCGGCGCACAAGGCGCCAAAGGTTTCGTGATCTGCGCGCCCGACGTGCGGCTCGGACCGGCGATTCAGGCGCGTGCGAAGCGCTACAACATGAAGTTCGTCACCGTCGACGATCAACTGGTCGACTCCACCGGCAAGCCGCTGCCGAACGTGCCGCACCTGGGCATGTCGGCGTTCAAGATCGGCAATCAGGTCGGCACGGCGATCTCCGAAGAGATGAAGCGCCGCGGCTGGAAGCCGGAAGAAGTCGGCGCGCTGCGCATCACGAACTACGAACTGCCGACCGCCAAACTGCGCACCGACGGCGCGACGGAAACGTTGTTGGCCGGCGGCTTCAAGAAGGAAAACATCTTCGACGCGCCGCAGAAGACCACCGACGACGAAGGCGGTTTCAACGCATCGTCGCCGGTGCTCGCGCAGCATCCGAACATCAAGAAGTGGGTGATCTTCGCGCTCAATGAGGAAAGCGTGCTGGGCGGCGTTCGTGCGACCGAACAACTGCACATTCCGGCGGCCGATGTGATCGGCGTCGGCATCAACGGTGCGGGCGAAGCATTCGCCGAGTTCCAGAAGAAGGAACCGACGGGCTTCTACGGCACGATCGCCGTGAGCTCGACGATGCACGGCAGGGAGAGCACGGAAAACCTCGTCGAATGGATCAAGGACGGCAAGCAGCCGCCGGCCGATACGCAAACCACCGGCAAGCTGATGGTGCGCAGCAACTGGCAGGACGTGCGTAAAGAACTCGGTATTTAACCGGTAGTCGAGTTTGCGCGAAGCGGGCTTCTTTCACGTCGACGCTAACACTGACGCGACAGCGGCCCGCATAGCTGGTCCACCCCGCTAGAGGCTTTTTGATGACGGTTTCTCATATTGGCGAAACGGCGCTGCCCGCAGAGGCGCACTCACCTGCGCTTACGTCGGCTGACCCGTATCTGCGGCTCGACGGCATCACCGTGCGCTTTCCCGGCGTGCTCGCGCTCGACCAGGTGTCGCTCGACGTACGGCGCGGCGAAGTACACGGCTTGATGGGCGAAAACGGCGCCGGCAAATCGACGCTGCTCAAAGTGCTGTCCGGCGTGAATCAGCCGGTGGCGGGCACGTTGTCGCTCGATGGCGTCGAGCAGCAGTTCATCACCACGAAAGCGGCTATCGCGGCGGGCGTTGCGATCATCTACCAGGAACTGCATCTGGTGCCGGAGTTGACGGTGGCGGAAAACCTGATGCTCGGTGCGCTGCCCAACCGCTTCGGCGTGCTTGATGAAAAAGCGCTGCTTGCACGCGCAGTGCGCGAACTGGAAAGACTCGGCGAAAAGATCGACCCTGCGCAGCAGGTGAAAAATCTCTCGATCGGTCAGCGCCAGATGATCGAGATCGGTAAAGCGCTGATGCGCGATGCGCGCGTGATCGCGTTCGACGAACCGACGAGTTCGTTATCGTCGCGCGAAACCACGCAGCTGTTCCGGATTATTCGCGCATTGAAGGCTGAGGGCCGCGCGATTATCTACGTCACGCATCGGATGGACGAAGTCTACGAACTGTGCGATCGCGTGACGGTGTTTCGCGATGGCCGCCGCATCGATACGTTCGAAGCCGGCGAAGGGCTCGATCGCGATCGCCTGATCAGTTGCATGGTGGGCCGCTCGATCGCCGACGTATACGGCTATCGCTCACGCGAACTCGGCGGTGTGCAACTCGAGGTCAGGGAATTGATGGGGCGTGGCCTGCGCGAACCGGCTTCGTTTAGCGCACGCAAAGGCGAAATCCTCGGCTTCTTCGGGCTGGTCGGAGCGGGACGTTCCGAGTTGATGAAGCTTATCTACGGGGCCGTGAAACCGGAGGCCGGCGAGATTGCGCTCAAAGGCCGGCGCGTGCGCTTCGCCACGCCGCGCGATGCGGTGCGTGCGGGTGTCGCGCTGTGTCCGGAAGATCGCAAGCAGGAAGGCATCGTTTCGATTGCCTCGGTATCGGACAACCTCAACATCAGTTGCCGCCGCCATTTCAGCCGCTTCAACGTGCTCAACGGCCGCAAGGAAGCGCAGACCGCGAAAGAGTTCATCGGCAAGCTCTCGATCAAAACGCGTAACGGCGAAACACCGATCGGCACCCTGTCCGGCGGCAATCAGCAGAAGGTGATTCTGTCGCGTTGGCTCGCCGAAGAGATCGACGTATTCCTGATGGATGAACCCACGCGCGGCATCGACGTCGGCGCGCGCAGCGAAATCTATGGACTTTTGTACGGACTCGCTGAAGCCGGCCGCACGGTCATCGTTGTGTCGAGCGATCTGGCCGAGGTGATCGGCGTGGCGGATCGCGTGATCGTGATGAAGGAAGGCTGCATCGTCGGCAACCTGCCGAAAGCGCAGGCCACGCCTGATGCGCTGATCAAGCTTGCGCTGCCTCGTTAGGAACGCCACACGTATCGGGCAACGGATGGCAACCCAAGGCAACCGAACCGGATTGCGCCATTGAAAACGGAATAGACACTATGCACACACCCTCAACCGACTCCCCTACTCCAGCCGTCGCTTCGTCGGCCTTGAGCGCGCGCGCCGCACGCACCTGGGACCTGCTCAACAAGTCCGGCATCGTGATGGTGTTCGTCATCCTGTTCGCGGTGTTGTCGTTCACCGTGCCGGACTTTTTAAGCTCGCGAAACATCCAGGGGCTGCTGCTTTCCGTCACGCTGATCGGTTCGATCTCCGTGACGATGATGTTCGTGCTCGCGCTCGGCGAAGTGGATCTGTCGGTGGCGTCGATCGTTGCGTTTGCCGGCGTGGTGGCGTCCACCTTGATCACCGCGACCCATAGCGTGACGCTCGGTATCGCCGCCGGTGTGCTCGCGGGGGGCGCGGTCGGATTGGTCAACGGCGTGCTGGTCGCGCGCTACAGGATCAACTCGCTGATCGTCACGCTCGCGATGATGGAGGTCGTGCGCGGCCTCGCCTACATCACGTCGAACGGCGACGCGGTGATGATCTCGGAGGAGCGCTTCTTCGACCTCGGCGGCGGCGCGTTCCTCGGCATTTCTTATCCGATCTGGAGCAACATCGTCGGCTTCGTGCTGTTCGGTTTTCTGCTGAAGAAAACCGTGTTCGGCAAGAACGTGCTGGCCGTCGGCGGCAATAGCGAGGCGGCCCTGCTCGCGGGCTTGCCGGTCACCCGAATCAAGATCACAGTATTCGTATTGCAGGGCCTCGTAACGGGTTTTGCAGGCGTGATGCTGGCATCGCGCATGAGTCTCGGCGACCCGAAAACGTCGGTCGGTCTCGAACTTGGCGTGATCTCCGCGTGCGTGCTCGGTGGCGTTTCGCTAACGGGCGGCGTCGCGACGATTTCCGGTGTGCTGGTCGGCGTGCTGATCATGGGCTCCGTGCAGGACGCCATGAGCCTGATGAATGTGCCGACCTTCTATCAATACCTGATTCGCGGCGGGATTCTGCTGCTCGCGGTGCTGTTCGATCAGTACCGCCGTAGCAAGCGCGTGCACTGACGCGCGCCCCGCCCTACATGCTTGCCAACAGGAGATTTCATGGCTGATTCCAACCAGACTAAAAAGCCGCTGCGCAGCCAGGCGTGGTTTGGCCTCAAGGACCGCGACGGCTTTTTGCATCGTTCGTGGATGAAAAATCAGGGGATCCCACACGACGAATTCGACGGACGCCCGGTGATCGGCATCTGCAATACGTGGTCCGAACTGACGCCGTGCAACGCGCATTTTCGCGAGCTCGCCGAGTACGTGAAAAAAGGCGTGCACGAAGCCGGCGGTTTGCCGCTCGAGTTTCCGGTGATGTCGCTTGGCGAAACCAATTTGCGGCCTACCGCGATGCTGTTTCGCAATCTCGCTTCAATGGATGTCGAGGAGTCGATTCGCGGCAATCCGATGGACGGCGTGATTCTGCTGGTCGGCTGCGACAAGACCACGCCGGCTCTGTTGATGGGTGCGGCGTCGTGCAATCTGCCGGCGCTCGCCGTATCGGGCGGCCCGATGCTCAACGGACGGTTCCGCGGCAAGAACATCGGCTCCGGAACGGGCGTCTGGCAGATGTCCGAGGAAGTGCGCGCCGGTACGATGACGCAGGAAGAATTCACCGAAGCCGAGTCGTGCATGAACCGCTCGCGCGGCCACTGCATGACGATGGGCACGGCGTCGACGATGGCCTCGATGGTCGAGTCGCTCGGCATGGGCTTGCCGCACAACGCGGCGATTCCCGCGGTCGATGCGCGCCGGCAGGTGCTCGCGCATCTGGCGGGCCGGCGCATCGTCGATATGGTTCGCGAGGATCTGACGATGGACAAGATTCTCACGCGCCAGGCGTTCGAAAACGCGATCCGCACCAATGCGGCGATCGGCGGCTCGACCAACGCGGTGGTGCATCTGATCGCGCTGGCCAAGCGCATTGGCGTCGAGTTGTCGCTGGAGGATTGGGAGCTGGGCTCGGACGTGCCGTGCCTGGTGAATCTGCAACCGTCGGGCGAATACCTGATGGAAGACTTTTACTACGCGGGCGGTTTGCCGGCCGTGCTCAAGCAACTCGGCGAGCAAGGCCTGCTGCACCGCGAAGCGCTGACGGTGAACGGCAAGACGATCTGGGACAACGTGCGCAGCGCGGCGAACTACGACGAGAAGGTCATCACGACCTTCGCCGAGCCGTTCAAGCCGAAGGCCGGCATTGCGGTGCTCAAGGGCAACCTCGCGCCGAACGGCGCGGTAATCAAGCCCTCGGCCGCGACGCCGCATCTGCTGAAATATCGTGGCCGCGCGGTGGTGTTCGAGAACATCGAGGAATTGCACGCGAAGATCGACGACGATTCGCTCGACATCGACGAGCATTGCGTGATGGTGCTCAAGGGGGCGGGGCCAAAGGGTTATCCGGGGTTCGCGGAAGTCGGCAACATGCCGCTGCCGAAGAAGGTGCTGCAAAAAGGCATCACGGACATGGTGCGCATTTCCGACGGCCGCATGAGCGGCACTGCATATGGCTCGGTGGTGCTGCACGTGTCGCCTGAAGCGGCCGCGGGCGGTCCGCTCGCGTTCGTGCAAACCGGTGACATGATCGAACTCGACGTGCAGGCCCGCCGGCTTCATCTGGACATTACCGACGAAGAACTCGCGCGCCGCCGCGCCGCGTGGCAGCCGCCCGCGCCGCCCACGCGCGGCTACTACAAGCTCTATGTCGAACACGTGCTGCAAGCGGATCAGGGGGCGGATCTCGACTTTCTGGTCGGGTCGAGCGGCGCGCCGGTGCCGCGCGATTCGCATTGAGCGCCGTTTGAACGGCTGAGCGTTTCTCCCTGCGCTTTGCGAGAAGGCGTATTACCGATGCGGATCGAAAGCCCGCATCGGTTTTTTTTCGGCGTCACATAAAAGCAAAGCGCAAAGAGCGCAAAGGCGAGCGGCAATAAAAAACAGCCGGGCATCACGCCCAGCCGTTTTTTAACTCGCAGGTTCACCCCCTCCGGTTTTTAAAGCCGGAGGGTTGGCGTTAATTGAAACCCCTTCAAGCTTTGGGGTTTCGACGCAGCGTTGGCGTTTAGCTTATTGTTTAATGAATCGATCGTTTGCCCAGAGGCCCTGGGTATCGCTATTGGCGGCATTGACGAATTCGACATCATGGCCGACTACGCGAACCACCCGGAAATTCGAGTTTTCTGGCGTGGAAACACACTGATACCCGGAGAAGAATTCCTGCATCTTTTGTTGTTCACCGGCTTGCGCGTGGACATCGGCGGCGTCGAGCTTATCCTTCGACAGACAGCCGTACGCGTTGGCCTTGAACTGGATGGTTTGTTGTGGCTTGACCATTACGTCTTGCGCCTGAACAGAAGCGGCAGCCAATCCCGCAATGGCGAAAACAAGGGCGATTCGCGTTTTCATATTTTCCTCCGGTGCGGGTTGAATACTCAGGTTAGCTATGTATTTAACTTTAACGTCGAACCCGCACCTTGCACTTTAGGAGAACGCGAGAGAACGACAAGCACATCTTGTGTGCGGTCGCAACAGCGGCGAATTGTCGCACCACCTGTCGCACCTGCTTAAACCTTGGGCAGGCACTTAAATCGGTCGGATTGAAACGGATAACTAAAAGACGGGTGGGGCGCAGCGCTTTAGCCAGTAAAGCTTTGCGGTACGTATTGGCGTAAACGAGAGGCGCCAATTAAGTGAATTAATACAATTAGAGGGCGCACTTGGTGCATTGCACACAAAGTCATTCACCCGACTAATCAAAAAACACGAAATAACGGTGTACGTACAGAAGATAAACGGTGCCAGGTGCGTTATGCGTTGCCGCATGACGCACGTGGCTGCATGGGGGAGCTTACTCGTCGTGCTGACCGGTCTTGAAGAACTCAGACTGGAACATGCACATGCGTAACGCATTGTGATAGCGGCCGTTACCGAAAAATTCCTCGATTAACTCGGCCTCGTGCCTGAAACCGCACTTTTCATAAACGTGGATGGCAGCGGTGTTCGACTTGTCGACGATCAGGTAGACCTTGCGCAGGTTCAGCACCGAAAACGCGTAGTCGATCGCGAGCTGGGTGGCGACAGTGGCATAGCCGCGGCCCTGCGCATGCGGTGCGATGATGATCTGAAATTCTCCGCGCCGATGGATGTAGTCGAGCTCGATCAATTCGACTACGCCAACGGTTTGACCTTCGTTGTCGATCGCCACGAAGCGGCGCTCGCGCAGATCGTGCACGTGCTGGTCATACAACTGGGTCAACTCGGAGAACGTTTCATACGGTTCCTCGAACCAGTAACGCATGATTTTGGCGTTGTTGTTCACTTCGTGGACGAAGCGCAGATCGGTGCGCTCGAGCGGCCGCAGGGTGAGCTCGCTGCTGCGTTCGATAGTCATTGGATTCCCCTTGAGAGTTATTGGTGAATTATTGGGTTGTGCGCGCAAGCCAAGGGTGAGAGCCGGGCTCGCGTTTTCTGTTAGTCAGGGCTCGGTGCGGGGAGTTCTTACAAGGCCTGACGCCGGCGCAAGCCGTTCTCGTAAGGCGCGAGGTGCCGCGCGGGTTCGGCGAGGGTGGGGCGGCGCGTTGTCGCAGGCCACTTTTTCACGCCTTATCGCAAATTTGTGAGGGGCCTGGCACCGTATGGGCACATGCGGTGCTCTACAATGAAATCAGGCTCTTGCGATGGAGGCTACCGTGATCGAGCACTTGATATTAGGCGCCTTTCTGGTCATCCCGCTACTTATCGTCGCGTTTCTTTTCTCCGACGAATTGTGGCAGGAGCATCGGCATTTGCACGACATGCAGCCCATGCCCGCGAAACCGCGGCGTATCGACTGGCGGCATCCGCTGCGGCGCGCGCGGCATCGGCTTTGAGCGATTGGACCCGCAAATAAAAAAGCCTGCCGTTTCGGGCAGGCTGAAAAGAGATCCACACTCAATTGCCCTGTGGGTACAAGGCAGACTCCAGTCTAGCCGCACCGTGCGTGCGGCTGGTTTCATGAGCCATTACACATATTACGGGGCATGACCAGTTCGGTCGTCCGGGCCGCCGGTGGCGTCGGCTGGTGCGCGCCAATGGTTGCGAATGCGCATGGCCAAGGCTTCGAGTGTGGCCGCGTCGGCAACTTCGCGCGCATGCATGCGCAGCGGCTGTCCTTCCCAGCGCGGGATCACGTGAAAATGAACGTGCGGCACCGTTTGTCCTGCTGCGGCGCCGTTGAACTGTCCGATGAATACGCCGTCAGGGCGCAACGCAGCGCGCACCGCGATGGCGAGCTTCTGCGCCATGCGCATACAGGCTACCGTCGAGGCGTCCGACAAGTCGAAAATCTCAACCGCCGCTTCCTTCGGCACGACCAGCATGTGGCCGTCGGCTTGCGGCATCAAGTCCATGAACGCCAGCGCGGCATCGCTTTCCGCCACCTTGATGCAAGGTAGTTCGCCGCGCAGAATCTTCGCGAAGGGGTTGCTGTCGTCGTAGTTCATCACGCGTCCTTTTGGTTGCCGTAGGGTTCAAGCATGGGATGCAGTCGACGATATTGTCCACTACCTCTGTTACAGCACGCCGAATCCGTCTCTGTCCCCGTTCTTGGGCCGCTGGCGCCAGCCGGCAATCAGCGAGTCACCGCGACCTGATTCTTCCCGTCCCGCTTCGCCCGGTACAGCCCGACGTCGGCGGCTTCGATCAGCGTCGTCACCGGTTCGGCGGCGGACGGCACGATGGCCGCCGCGCCGACGCTGATCGTCACGACGCCGCTCGCGGACCCGGCATGCGCAATGCCGAGCCCTTCGATGGCCAGGCGGATTTTCTCGGCGAGCAGCCGCAAGCCACCCGACGACGCGCCCGGCAACACCACCGCAAACTCTTCGCCGCCGAAGCGCGCCGCGAGATCGGGCGCGCGTCCAAGGCATGACTCGATGGTTTGCGCGACGCGTTTGAGCACTTCGTCGCCGGCGACGTGCCCATAGGTGTCGTTGTAGGCCTTGAAGTTATCCACATCGATCATCAGGAAACCGAGGCCGGTTTTGTCGCGCGTGCCGCGACGCCACTCGGCGGTCAGGTACTCATCGAGGTAACGGCGATTCGACAAACCCGTCAAGCCGTCCGAATGTGTGAGCCGCTGCAGTTCCAGATTGGTCGCGAGCAACTGCTGTTGCGACTGGCGCAGCGCCCGATAGGCTTCGTCGCGCTGCAGCAGGTTCAGATACGAGCGCGAGTGATAGCGAATCCGCGCGATCAGCTCGATGCGATCCGGCAACTTCACCAGATAGTCGTTGGCGCCCGCGGCGAAGGCGGCGCTTTTCACCAGCGGCTCCTCTTTGGTCGACAGCACGATGATCGGAATATCGCGCGTCGCCGGATTTTGCCGGTACTGCCGCACGAGCGTGAGGCCGTCGGTGCCGGGCATGACGAGGTCTTGCAGGATCACCGTCGCGCGGGTTTCCTCCGCGCAGCGCAGCGCATCTTCAGGCGACGCGCAGTAGTGGAAATCGACGCTTCCTTCGTCAGCCAGCGCCTGGCGGACCGCCTCGGCGATGATCGCCTGATCGTCGACCAGCAGCACCATGATCGGGCATTCGGCGGCAGACGGGCTATCGAGGATGCGGGCTAACGCGTCGTCGATGGCGCTGTTGGGCGCGTCCATCGCGTACGCCTGCGCGTTCGCGTCGTGTTCTGCGGCGTCCGGCGCGGTAGCGTTCTGATACGGTTTGGAAGTGTCCATGTTGGTCAGCCAGAATGAGTGTCAGTGAGTCTTAGCGAGCTAGTCTGTGGCTAGTGCGTGCTTGCCCTGCCTTAGCCCGCGCCGATGGCGGCGGCTAGCGCCGCGGCGATACGGGGCAGGGGCAGGATCGCGGCGGCGGCATCGAGTGCCGCGGCCGCCTTTGGCATGCCGTATACGGCGCAGGTCGCCTCGTCCTGCGCAATCGTGTGGTAGCCCTTGGTGCGCATCGCCTTCAGCCCGATCGCGCCGTCGCGGCCCATGCCGGTCAGCAGGACGCCAATCGCGCGCGCCGGCCAGCGGGCCACCACGCTATGAAAGAACACGTCGACGGAAGGCCGGTAGGGCGTTTCGGCCGGCACGTTCGTATAGCCGAGCACGCTGGGCAATTTCAGGTGCAGATGATCGTCGGTGGCGGCGAGCAGCGCGACGCCGGCTTGCGGCCGGTCGCCTTCGTTCGCGATCCGCACCGGCAGCGCCGACTGCTGGTTCAGCCAGTCGGCCATACCGGCGGCGAACGCCGCGTCGACGTGCTGGACGATCACGATGGCGGCCGGGAAATCCTTCGGCAAACCGCCGAGCAGGGTGGCGAGCGCCGCCGGGCCGCCCGCCGAGGCGCCGATCGCCACCAGCGGCGTGTCGCGATTGGTCACGCTTTTCGTTTCCGCCGCAGCGGCAGTGCCAGGCGCGTTGCGTTCCGCGACCAGCGCGGCGATGCGGTCGATCTTCGCGATCAGGGTGGCGATGCTCCTGTGCGCGTCCGGGCCGCTCAGCGAGGGCGTATCCACGGCGTCGAGCGCGCCCGCGCCCATTGCTTCATAGACCCGCCACGCGTTCGCGCCTACGTCGACGGTTACGATCAGGATCGCGCACGGCGCCTTCGCCATGATCCGGCGCGTGGCCTCGATCCCGTCGACGTTCGGCATCACGAGATCCATCAGCACGATGTCGGGCCGCTGCGCGGCGCAGAAATCGACGGCCTGCTGCCCGTCCTGCGCGACCCACAGCACCTCGTAGTCGTGGCGTGCGGCCAGTGCGCGGCGCAGCGCTTCGACGGCAAGGGGCAGGTCATTGACGATTCCGATTTTCATCCGTTTTACCCGTGGGTTTAACCGTAAGCTTCGCCGATCAGATCGCGCACTGCGTCGAGCAATGCTTCGTCGTGGAAACTGCCTTTCGCCAGATAGTAATCCGCGCCCGCGTTCAGGCCGGCGCGGCGGTCCTCTTCACGATCCTTGTACGACACGATCATCACCGGCAGGGCCTGCAGGTGCGGGTCGCGCTTGATGAGCGTGACGAGTTCGATGCCGTCCATTCTCGGCATGTCGATATCGGTGATCACGAGGTCGAAGCGCTCGCTGCGCACCGCGTTCCAGCCGTCCATGCCGTCGACGGCGATCGTCACGTCGTAGCCGCGTGTGGCGAGCAGTTTGCGTTCGAGTTCGCGCACGGTGAGCGAATCGTCGACCACCAGCACGCGCCGGGTGACGCGCCGGGCGGCGAGGGCGGCGCCGTGCTGCGTGTGTTTCAGATCGCCGCCCGCCACGAGTTTCTCGACCGAGCGCAGCCAGTCGTCGACATCCGCGATCAGCACCGGGTCGCCGTTCTCCATCAACGCGCCGGCGGTGATGTTCCTGATCTTGCCGAGACGTGGATCGAGCGGCTGCACGACCAGCATCCGTTCGCCGAGAAAACGGTCGACCACCACGCCGTAGGTTTTTTCGCCGTCGCCGATCACGATCAGGCTGACGGGTTCGGCTTCGTTGGCGGGTGGCGCCGTATCGAGAATCTGATGCGCGGTGACGACGCCGATGCGGCGGCCGTCGAAGGCAATGTGCTGATGGCCTTCGAGCAGTTCGATCTCCGTGCGGCTCACGTGCAGCGTGCGGTTGACATGCGCGAGCGGCACGGCGTACGGCTCGCCCGCGACTTCGACGAGCAGGCTGCGGATCACCGAAAGCGTCAGCGGCAACTGCAACTGCACGCGCGTGCCGAGGCCGGGTTCGTGCGTGATGCGCACCGTGCCGCGCACGCGCTTGACGACGTCGTACACCGCATCGAGTCCGACGCCACGGCCCGAGACCTCGGTGACCTGGTCGCGCAACGAAAAGCCGGGCAGGAAGAGGAATTCGAGTAGTTCGGCCTCGGACAGGCGCGCGGCGGTGTCGGCGCTCGCCAGTTTTTTGCGCACGATCGAGGCTCGCAAGGCCTCGAGGTCGATGCCCGCTCCGTCGTCGGTGACGGTGATGAGCAGCGAGCCGGCGGTATGGCGCGCGTCGAGCGTGAGCGTGCCTTCTTCGGACTTGCCGCGCGCGAGACGAATTGCCGGTGTTTCGATACCGTGGTCGATCGCGTTGCGCAGCAGGTGGCCGAGCGGCGCTTCGAGGAGATCGAGGATGTCGCGATCCACCTGAGTCGATTCGCCCACCAGTTGCCAGCGCACCTTCTTGCCGAGCGAACGCGCGACGTCGCGCACCATGCGCGCAAGACCGCCGGTGCCGTCGCCGAAAGGGCGCATCCGGCATTGCAGCGCGGCATCGTAAAGCTGTTGCGACAGATGCGTCGAGCGGCGGTCGAAGCTCTCCAGATCGGCCAGACGCTCGGCGAGCAGATGCTGCGATTCGGCAGTGAGGCGGCGCAATTCTTCGAGCGCGGCGTGCGTGCGCGGATCGAGCTTCAGATCGGCAAGTGCTTCGTGCAACTGATCCAGCGCACGCGAGCCGTCACGTTGGACACGCTTGACGCGCAGCATCGATTGCGCGAAGGGTTTGAGCCAGCGCGATTCGACCAGCGATTCGCCGGATAGCGAGAGGAGCCGGTCGAGGTTGTCGGCGCGTACGCGCAGCATGCGGCCGGGGTCGGTCGTCAGGCGGCTTGTTCCGGCTGGACTGGAGGCGCTTGAGGCGGGCGCGCTGGTGGAATCGGCCGCCCACGGATTGCCTGTCGTGCCGGCTGACGTGGCCGGTGCCGGTGTGGCTTCGGCGCGCAGAGCGTTGGCGAGCAGATTGAACGCGGCGTCTGCGTCACGGGCCGCGTCGGTAGATGCGGCTTGCGGTTCCGTGGCCGCGCCGGACACAGATCCGGCGACGCGAGCAGGATTCGCGGTTGGCGCAGCAGCGGCCTGCGGCAGCCCTTCCCGCCGCATCGCCGCGCCGTGCGGCACGATACCGGCCATACGCGCTTGCAACGACGCGACGCACGCACTCACCGCGTCACGCGCCGATTCATCCTCATCATTGCCGATGCGCGCAACGATATCGACACCGCGCAGTAACTCATCAATCCATGCGGCATCGAGTAACGCGCGCGCTTCCTGCGCCGCGACGAAGCAATCCTCCATCGCGTGCGCAAGTTCGACACCCACCTGCACGCCGACGATACGCGCCGCGCCCTTCAGCGAATGCGCCGCGCGCATGCAGGCCTCGAGCGCGGCGGCATCGCGCGGCGCGCGTTCGAGGGCGAGCAGGCCGTCGTTGAGCACGCGCGCCTGGGTCCGCGCTTCCTCGCGGAAGAGATCGATCAGCGACGGGCGGCGCGGGTCGTCCGTCATCCGAGACTCCGGTTCAAGGTATCGAACAGCGCATCGGCGTCGAGCAGGCCGACCGTCATGCCGCGCCACGGGGCCACGGCGCGCGTATGCGCGGCGGCCGCGTGAGAGAGCGTCGCGGGCGGCGGGCAAAAGGTGGCAACCGCGATCCGATGCACGCCGTCGACCTGGTCGACGGGAAATACCGCATGCTCTTCGGCGCGCGAGACCACCAGCAAACGCGGCAGATCGTGGCGCGCCTGATCGTCGCCTGCTGTGGTGTCGGTTTCGAAACCGAGCAGATGCGCGAGCGACAGACACACCAGCAAGTCGCCCTGAACATTCACCACGCCTAGCACTGCGCGATGCTGCCGGTGCGGCAAGGTATGAATCGGCCGCGTCTGCACGATACGCTTGAAGATCGGCGTAGGCAGCGCGAGCCATTCGCGGCCAATCCGGAAGATGAGGAACGACTCAGTCGCGCCCTGCGGGTTGTGTTGCTGCCGTTGCTGATGCGGTGAGGTCCGCGCGTCATGTAGCGAGAGATCCACAAGGGGAATCGGACGCTCCAGCAATTTGGCCGCGGCCGCTTCAAACACGGGGCAATTCAGACAACGCACGTACTCGGTCAGCCGCTCGCACGACGAATCGCCGCGCACGCCAATGCGATTCCAGCAATCGTCGAAGGTCACGGTGCGCTCCTCAACCACGTTGCGCTCCCTGCGCGCGCGACGCGCGTTCCATCAACAGACGCGCACCGTTACGATCGCCTTCGAGTTCGAGCAGCGTGGCCAGATGCGCGAGCGCTTCGGCGTGCTGCGGGTCGAGATAGAGCGCCTTGCGATACTGGCCGCGGGCGAGGTTTGTATCGCCGCTGGCGTCGGCCAGCACGCCGAGGAGATAGAACGCGTCGGCATGCGGCGCATGCTGTTCCAGATAAGCGTTGATCGCGTTCGCGGCGTCCGTCAGACGGCCCGCATCGGCCAGCGCGTGCGCGGATTGCAGCGTGTCGCGCGCGGCGCTGATGGGCGGCGCGCTGTGTGGCAGCGTGCGATCGTCCGGTTGCGCGGCGGGTTTCAAAGGAACGGCCGCGCTGTTCCATACGCCGTTGGCCGGCGCTTGCGACGCGTACTTCGGCATATCGTCGTTCAATGTCGAGCGCACTTGCGGAGTTTCTCGAAACGCCTGTGAAGAGCCGGCATTGAACGGCGTGCGCGCCACCGGATCAGGCCACGCGAAGGGTTCTGCCGAAAACACTTGCGGCGGCGCGAGCGCGGGCACGGGCGAATGCGTCATGGCCAGTGCCGCCGCGGTGGCGAGCGGCGCGGTGTGCCAGCCGTTGAATTGCGTTTCCGTCGACGTGGCGCGGCGGAATGCGAACGCCAACGGAATCTTCGCCGACTGCATGCCATAACGCATCAGCAGTCCGGTTTCTGCAGGGCCGACGAACAGCGTGCCGTTTTCGGCCAGCACGCTATTAAGCGCATGCAAGGCCGTTTGTTGTGCATCGCGGTCGAAGTAAATCAGCACGTTGCGGCAGAACACGAAATCGTAGATACCAAGCGTCGTGGCATCGAGTTGCATCAGGTTGGCACGCGAGAACCGGACCGCATCGACGATGCGCGGTGCGAGACGCCAGCCGTCTCCGGTACGCGTGAAGTGCGCGTCCCGAAACGCCAACGCATTGCCGCGAAACGAATTGCGGGTGTACACCGCCTTCTGTGCGACAGCCAGCGAGCGTTCGCTGATATCCATCGCGTCGATGCGCATGTGTGCGGCGTCGATACCGGCGTCGAGCAGCGTCATCGCGATCGTGTACGGTTCTTCGCCGGTCGAGCAGGGCAGGCTCAGAATCCGCAACGGCAGCGCGGTGCCGCGTTCGTCAAGGCGTTCGGACGCGAGACGCGCGAGCGCTTTGAACGCATCGGCGTCGCGATAGAACCAGGTCTCCGGCACCACCACGGTTTCGACCAGCGCCTGCACCATGGCAGGCGATGCTTGCGCAGCCTCCCAGTAATCGGCAAGCGTGGCATCGGTGTGACCGTCCGCGCACCAGGCGGCCGCGCGCTGATCGACCGCGCGTTCGATCGCGCTATGACCGAGCGATGCCGCATCGAGCCCGATGGTCCGATGCAGAAGATCGGTGAAGCGTCGATAGAGCGGTGCGTTGTCGTGATGGGCGTTCATGCGTGCGCCTCGGGAAACAGCAGCGCTTTGACGTCGTCGGGCAGCAGATGCTCGACGCGAATCCATTGCACCAGACCGCCCGCTTCGCTCGCGACCGGGCCCAGATAGCGGGCGTGCGGCATGTCGATGCCGGCATCGTGAAACGCTTCGGCGGCGAGGCGAATCGTGCGCGTGGCGCCTTCGAGCAGGAGCGCGAGCAGGCGTACCGTGCCGGCATGCGGATAGCGCACCAGCACGACGCGGGTCGACATCAACTGCGCGGCGGGACGGCCGAGCGCGAGCGCCGGCAGATCGATCACCGGCAGCGCTGCGCCTTCGTGATCGAGCACGCCCGCGACCCACGAGGGCGCACCGGGAATCGCCTTCGGCGGCGACTGCGGTGTGAGCGGCATCAGACGCTCCACCTGCGCCGCGTCGATCACGTAGCGTTCGCTATCGAGCGTGAAGAGGATGAAGAGCATCGGCGTGGGTTGAGTGAGGTGGCGTGCAAATAGTCGGCTTCAGCGTGCGTGTCTGAATGAGCCAGTGGTGGCGCGTCAGGCCACCACCTTGAAGCGCGACACACCGGTGCGCAGACTATTGGCGACGTGCGTCAGATCGTCGATCGCCTGGGTCGACTGGCGCAGCGATTCCGCTGTCTGTTGCGCGGCCTCCGAGAGCTGCGTCAGCGCCTGGGTAATCTGCTCGGCGCCCGTGGCTTGTGTCTGCATGCCTTCATTGACCATCGAGAAGCGCGGTGCGAGCTGCTGCACCTGCTGGATGATCTGCGTGAGATGGCCGCCCACGTTCTGCACGTCGAGCATGCCGCGCCGGACTTCTTCGGAAAACTTATCCATGCCCATCACGCCCGCCGCTACCGCCGACTGGATCTCCTTGACCATTTGTTCAATGTCGTACGTCGCCACGGCGGTCTGATCCGCGAGACGGCGAATCTCGGTGGCCACGACGGCGAACCCGCGGCCGTATTCGCCGGCCTTTTCTGCTTCGATTGCCGCGTTCAGCGAGAGCAGGTTGGTCTGATCCGCGACCTTGGTGATGGTGGCGACAACCTGGTTGATGTTGCTGGCTTTTTCGTTGAGGATCGCGAGTTTCGCGTTGACCGAGCCGGCTGCCTCCATCACGAGGCGCATGGTTTCTTCCATGCGAGCGAGACCGGCGTGGCCGGTGCCGGCGAGCGCTGCCGACTGGCCGGCCACTTCGGACACTTCGTTCATGGTACGCAGCAGATCGCGCGAGGTCGCGAAGATTTCTCGCGACGTGGCGCCGATCTCGGTGGTAGTGGCCGCGGTTTCATTCGCGGTGGCTTGCTGTTCGCGCGAGGTCGCGGCGATTTCCGTTACCGACGTGGTGACCTGAACCGCCGACTTCTGCGCCTGGCCGACCAGCGCGGTGAGCTCGTCGGTCATGCGGTTAAAGCCGGCTTCGAGCGCGCCGATTTCATCCGCGCGATTCAATTGCAGACGTTGCGTGAGGTCGCCCGTGCGCATGACGTCGACGACTTGCAGCACCTTCGCCATCGGCGTGGTGACCGCGCGCAGCAGCCAGTAACCGGCCAGAATGGCCGCAATGGCGGCGAGCAGCAGCATCACGAGCAGCACGATACGGGTGGCCTCCACCGAACTGCGGATGCTTTCGGCGGCCTTATCGGCGTCGGCCTTGTTGTTCTCGACCAGATTGCGTGCCGACACCCGGCCCGCCTCCCATACCGGCGTGAGTTCGGTGTTGAAGATGCGCGCGGCGTTCTCCTTCGAAGCCGGCAACGCATTCAGCAGCGACGTCTGGATCGGCAGGTACTGCGCGTGTTGCTGGCGGAAGGCGTTGAAGAACTCACGGTCGTTGTCGCGGAAGATGGTCGCGCCGTAGTCGCCGAGGAGCTTCTGGAGGGTTTGCTCGGTCTCTTGCAAACGGGTGTTGTCGCGCTTGATGGATTCGGGGTCCGTATCGACGTAGATGAGGCGCTGCGTCACGGAGTAGTTCTCAAACCAGGCCGCGCGCATGGCGGTCGCGTAGTAGAGCCCCGGCATCGAGTCTTCCTGCTGGCTCTTTGCGTCGCGGTCGATGCCGCCGAGTTGCTCGAAAGTGACAATTGCCATTGCCAGCATCACGATCAGCACAATTCCGAAACTGCACAGAATCCGTTGGCGGATGGTCCATTGTTTCACGCGCACGCCCCTTAACTTTTTGCTTGGTTTCAACGCCGACGTCGACTTGCAGGTCTCGGGGTCGAAGGATCGGAAAGCTTTACGGGTCGGCGGATTTGCCGACGGGTCTGCCGCGAATTTTACATTGATCATAAGAGCGGATGGCGGTCGGCGTGGCGTATTGCGCCTAAGGGGTTACACCCGTAATGCCCAGTTACCAACTGCAGCATCTATTTCCGCGCGCACCGTACACAATCCGCTCCATGCCTGAACGGCGGGAGCGAAACATGAAAAAGATTGCGGTGGCGTTGTTGGTGGTGGGCAGCCTGAGCGTGGCGGGTCCGGCGTCGGCTCATGGCAATGGTGGCGATGTGGTCGGTGCGCTGATCGGCGGGGCCCTGTTGGGTGCCGTGGTGACCTCCGCGCTGAATCCGGCGCCTGTGGTCGCTTACCAGCAACCTGTCTATGCGCAGCCTGCGTATCAGCCGGCGCCCGTGTACGCCGGGCCGCCGCCGGGGTACTGCTATGACCAGTACCAGCGTGCATATGTGGGCTGCGGTGCGCCGCCGGAACAATATGGGTATCCGCAGCAGCCCCAGCCCGGCTGGTGATCGATGTGCGCGGGCGTGTGCGGGCGCGGCGCCCGCACACTACAGAGAAAAAGGCCGTCGCAACACGCGACGGCCTTGTCTTGTTGGGTGTCTCTACTCAGTGCTTGTGGTGCAGCCACTCCGCATAATGCGTATCGAGCCAGCGCTCGAGGCGCTCGGGCTTTGATTTGTCGCGATAGTGGGACGCGGCCCAGATCACCACGCCGACCACCAGCATGACTAACGGTCCCAGCAAATAAGCCATCAACGATTCTGACATGGGGGCCTCCGTCCCGGCTTGCATCCATGCTTCAGTTTAGGCGATGAATGGCGGGAAAAAAGGACGCTGTGATGAGTTGGCCGGCAACGCGGCGGTATTGACGTGAATGGGCTGAGAGGGCTTGTGGCAGGGCGATTGAGAACCTAGCGAAAGTGAGGGCTCTCTTTGATGGGTGGTGAGTTTGGCTTGATATTTCTTTGGTTGTGTACCATCAAGCATGTCGCTGGCCAATGATCAGACAAGCCACGGCAACCGGTCCGGCGCCAGCCGCTAGCCGTGTTTGGCATACCTGCCGCTGCCGCACTCAGCCGGCCACGCGTGGTCGGCCGCTCTCGATTTGCATGTCGACGAAATCCGCCCACAGTTGCAAGATCTGACGCTGTTCCGCCGTGTGCTCAGCATGGCCGGCTCCGCCCGGGGTGTCTTTGACGGTATGCGCGAGTGCTTTTTCGATCGCGTCCGAAGGCTGCCCCATTTCACGCAGGTGGGTCGCGGCGGTGCGTCGAAAGTCATGCAGGACGAAATGCTCGACGTCGAGTCCGAGCGATTTGACGGCCTGATTGAGCGTGCTTTTGGCGATCGGCCGATCGTCACCCCTGACGCTCGGGAAGACGAAATTGCGACTGGCCTTGGTCTCCTGAAGCTCGCGAAGCAGAGCGACGGCCTGATGCGGGAGATACACCACATGGTCGCGGCTCTTGTTCATCCGCGCGGCGGGGATCGTCCAGCGTGCTGCGTTGAGGCTGAACTCTGACCAGGCTGCCTCAACGATGTCCGATTTCCGTACCATCGTCAGCACCAGCAGGTGCAAAGCCAATTTCAGCGGACGTCGGATGTTCGATGCGTAAATCGCCCGCAACATGGTGCCTATTTCGTCTGCGGCGAGCACGCGGGTGCGGCTGTCCGGCGTCGCGATGAAGCGGGCCGGGATAAGCTCAGCCGGATTGGTCGTCGCGAGTTGCCGGGCGATCAGATACTCGTAGAGTCGCTTGACTGCGTTGCGCGTATGCAGCGCCATCTTGGGCGCGCCGCGGCCTTTGATCTGGTCGCATATCGCGCGGATGTCGTCAGCCGTGATGGCTTTGATCGACTTGGCGCCAAGCGCGGGAAGCACGTCTTTTTCGAGCGCGCGCCGCGTGGTGCGTTGATATTCCGCCGACTTGCCGGCCATCTCCGTGGCGAGATAAAGCTCCGCGCCCTCGCGCAACACCTCGACCTTGCTCTCGGCTCCGCGGTCACGGCGCGCTGTCGCTACTGGCGACACGCCATTTGCAACCATCTCGGCGTATTTCTGCGCCTTGGCGCGCGCAACACGCAGCGAAATCATCCGATAGTCGCCGATCGTGACGAGCGGCTGACGCTTGCCGTTCAACGAATAGCGGAAGCGCCAGACCTTGGTGCCCGTCGTCATGATTTCGATAACGAGACCGTTGCCGTCAGCGACGCAATACCGGGTGGCGCGCGGTTCGAGTGCGCGGATTTGCGCCTCGGTGAGCGGAGCGGCTAGTTTTGGCATGGTGATTCGTTGGGTACCGGGATAGCCGGGAATTCTAAACCGGCTTACGCTTTGTGTACCAACAAAATCAGCGATTTTGGGTCAACAGACTTAGCATGTGCGGGTGCGTGGTGCTGCACAAAATGGTCCTGTAAGGCATGCTGGATAAGCCGCTCACCGAAGTTCTCCCGCCATTCACTACTTGCCGATACAAAACCGGCTGAAAATCACGCCGAGAAGGTCATCCGAACTGAATTCCCCGGTGATCGAGTTCAGTTGATCCTGCGCGAGGCGCAATTCTTCCGCGAACAGATCCAGCGCTTGAGCGTTCTGATCGGCGTGTGCTGCAGCCGTCGCCAGGTGCTCCTCGGCCGCGCGCAGCGCAATCAGGTGCCGCTCGCGCGCCAGGTAGACGCTTTCCGCGCCTGCCTGCCAGCCGGCAATGCGCAGCAACTCTTCGCGCAGCAACGCAACCCCATCGCCCTGTTTCGCCGACAACCGCACTTCGCTGAGATCGAGATGCGGGTCCAGCGGCGTCACGGTCGGCGCGAGCCCGGTCAGGTCCGTCTTGTTCAGCACGCGCACCACCGGCACGCCGCTCGGGAAACGGGCCGCGATCGTTTCATCTTCGGCGGTCATGCCGGTGCGCGAATCGAGCAGATGCAGCACGACGTCCGCGCGTTCGATCTCGCTCCACGTGCGCGCAATGCCGATCTTCTCCACCTCGTCTTCGGTATCGCGCAGGCCGGCCGTATCGATCACGTGCAGCGGAATACCTTCGATCTGGATGGTCTGCGCGACCTTATCGCGCGTCGTGCCGGCAATCGGCGTGACGATGGCCAGTTCCGCGCCGGCAAGCGCATTCAGCAGCGACGACTTGCCGACGTTCGGCTGTCCCGCCAATACCACCGACAAACCCTCGCGCAGCAGCGCGCCCTGACGCGCTTCGCTCAGCACGTGCGCGAGACGCTCGCGGATTCGCGTGAGCTTGCCGCGGGCGTCGGCGGCTTCGAGAAAGTCGATTTCTTCTTCCGGGAAGTCGAGCGTCGCTTCGACCAGCATCCGAAGCGTGATGACGTCCTCTACCAAAGCGTGGATGTCGCGCGAAAACGCGCCGTCGAGCGAGCGGCCTGCCGAACGCGCGGCGGCCTCGGTGCTGGCCTCGATCAGATCGGCGACGGCTTCCGCTTGCGCGAGATCCAGCTTGTCGTTGAGAAACGCACGCCGCGTGAATTCGCCCGGCTCGGCCAGACGCAGGCCGAACGCGCGACCGGCGTCGATACAACGCTGTAGCACCAGTTGCAGTACCACCGGCCCGCCGTGACCTTGCAGTTCGAGCACATGCTCGCCGGTGTACGAGTGCGGCGCGGGAAAGTACAGCGCGATACCGCGGTCGAGCGCGTTGCCGGTGTCGTCGAGAAAGGGCACGTAGCTCGCGTGCCGTGGCGCGAGCACCTGGCCGGTGAGCGCTTGCATCAGCGGCTGTGCGGCGGCTTCCCCGGCGCGGCCGAACGAAATTCGCACGACCCCGATCCCGCCCCGGCCGGGTGCGGTGGCAATGGCGACGATCGGGTCGGAATCGGTGGCGAGCATGGAACGAGGCTATCAGAAGGGATGAATGCGGGATGAAACGCGCATGAGTGAGCGCCGGGCATTGTAACGCGGGCATCCACTGCTCTCCGGACGCGGGCCGATTCCTACGACGTCGCGCGCGCCATGAGACTCATGAAGATTTATCTCACACAAGCTAAGATAGCTTGAGACACTTTTGCGACAAATAGGCGCGACAAACTGTCCAGAACGCAGGCTGCACAAGGAAAAGATGAGATTCGGCGAAATCGTCGAATGCGGTATTCGGTGGCGATTTCAGGCTAAAAATAGCCTATTTAGGCTATAAAGTAGCGTGTTTGGTTGTCCACTGAGTATGCGCCGAATTGCACAATCTGGCCCATGCCGACCTCCAAAGAAAAAGCTGCTTTCGCCAAACGGCTGAAAGACTCACTCCCCAGCGAGCTCCAGGGCGGGACCGCTCTGGCCAAGGCATTTAGCCTGCTCTATCGAAACGGTCCTGCGGTTTCACCGCAAACCGCGCACAAATGGCTCTCGGGTACGACGATTCCAAAGCCTGATAAGTTGCAGGTGTTGGCGACATGGCTGCAAAAAGATGTCCACTGGCTGCACTACGGTCCCGTGCCAACCAGCAAGACCAAACCGCTCGCCCGTGGTGAAAAATATCCAATGACGCCGGAAACGATCGAACTGGTGACGCAGATGGCGAATCGGTTCGCGGGCTTGTCGCCGAAACAGCGCAATCTGGTGGAAGAGCTGATCACGGAGTTCGACGGCGGCACACAGCCGGCAACCGACGCTACGCCCGAGCCTGAAGACGCATCGAGAGACAAGAACCCACCAAAGAGCGAGTGATAAAAAAAGCCGCCCGGCGCAAACCGGGCGGCTTTTTACAACCTGCTTCTGTCTGTCTTTGCCTGTTTTCGCCTGTCAGCCAGCGGGCGCTAGCGCCGCCCGCTGCAGGGAATCCATCGATCAGGCTGCTTTCGTCTTCGGCTTACCCATCATCCGCGTGATGTAGTACTGCTGGGCGATCGACAGCACGTTGTTCACCACGTAGTACAGCACCAGACCGGCCGGGAAGAAGAAGAACATGACCGAGAACGCGATCGGCATGAACATCATCATCTTGGCCTGAACCGGATCCGGCGGCGTCGGGTTGAGCTTGGTCTGCAGGAACATCGAGACGGCCATCAGCACCGGCAGGATGAAGAACGGATCCTGCTGCGACAGGTCGTGAATCCAGAGAATCCACGGCGCGCCGCGCATTTCAACCGACGACAGCAGCACCCAGTACAGCGAGATGAACACCGGAATCTGAATCACAACCGGCAGACAGCCGCCGAACGGATTGACCTTCTCGGTCTTGTACAGCTCCATCAGTGCGGCGTTCATCTTCTGCGGATCGCCCTTGAAGCGTTCGCGCAGCGCTTGCATACGCGGCGTGATCGCCTTCATGCGCGCCATCGACTTGTAGCTCGCGGCCGACAGCGGGAAGAACACGGCCTTGATCAGCAGCGTGAGCAGTACGATCGACCAGCCCCAGTTGCCGACATAGCTATGAATCTTCTCGAGCAGCCAGAACAGCGGCTTGGCGATGATCGTGACCCAGCCGTAGTCCTTCACCAGCTCCAGACCCGGGGCGATGCCTTCGAGCATGCGCTCTTCTTCCGGACCGGCGAACAGGCGCGCGGACACATCAGCCGATTGCCCCGGCGCGATGGTCGCCACCGGCTCCTTCACGCCAACGCGATACAGCGCCGGATCGATCTTCTCGACATAGATGTCGCGCTTCACGCCCTGCTGCGGAATCCATGCCGACGCGAAGTAATGCTGCACCATCGCAATCCAGCCGTTGTCGGCCGATTTGGCGAAGTCTTCCTTGTTCTTGTCGATGTCGCTGAACGTCATCTTCTGGAAGTGGTGCTGGTCGGTATAGACAGCCGGCCCGATGAACGTGTGCGAGAAGCGCGGCGTTTCCACCGGCGTGTCGTCGCGCACCAATTCCATATAGACCGACGGCGTAACCGGTGCGGTGCCGACGTTTTCGATCTTCGTGTCGACGCCGATCACATAGCTGCCGCGCGTGAACGTATAGGTCTTGATGACCTTCACGCCACCTTTCACCGGCGACTCGAAGCTGAGCTGGAACGACTTGGCGTCGCCCGTCAGATCGTGCGGCTGGTTCGGCAGCGGCGTGAAGATGTCGTTATGGTTCGGGAAATCGCCGCCGAGCAGACCGGTGCGCGCCAGATACGTATGGTTCGCGGTGCGGTCGAACAGCGTGATCACCAGATCGGGCTGCTTGCCGTCGCCTTGTTTGACGAGCGACAACTTCGACAGCGTGCCGCCGCGGGTGTCGATCTCGCCGTTATAGACGTCGGTGCTGAACTTGATCAGCTGGCCTTGAGCCGCAGCCGGCGCGTTGCCCGGCGCTGCTGCGTTGGTGGCCGGCAGATCGGCGGGTTGGGTTCCCGGCGTCGTGGTTCCCGGAGCGGCGCCTTCGACGGTCTTGGTCGGGTTGGCGCTCGGGAAGAACATCGACGGGCGTCCGTGGTCGCGTTGCCAGTTGTCGAACAGCATGACCGCTGACATGAAAAAGATGACCCATAGGACGGTGCGTTTGATATCCATGCGTTGTCTCAGTGTCGATGGAACGGCGCGTCAGCGCTTTTCAGAAGTGGGAGGCGGGACGAGATCGATGCCGCCCGCGGAAAACGGGTGGCAGCGGCAAATACGCCTGGCGGCGAGATAAGTCCCGCGCGCGGCGCCATGATACTGGATTGCTTCGCGCGCGTAATCAGAACAGGAAGGGTAAAAACGGCACCGGTTGCCGAGCATGGGGCTCACAGCAACCTTATAAAAACGCAGTAAAGCGATGAGTACCGTTTGCATGGCTGGTGCGGCCGGACGGCGCCGCGCAACGTGGAGTACCGGGCGACGCCCGCGCAGCAGGGCTGCACTGCGGGCGGTCACTTGAGCGTCATTCCGTCTTGGGCGCTTCCGCGGGCGGCGCCTCGCGACGGACAATCTCGCGCGCTGCCTTGTCGAGCAGCGCCTCTATCTCGCTGCGGCACAGCGCCCGTAACGGCGGCGACGAAGCGCTCGGCAAAGCTTTCTTGTCGAAGCGCGTGTGCAAACGCAGCAGCACATCCCAACCGCCGAATTCCGCGCGACGCAGCCGGAAGGCTTCACGCGCGAGTCGACGTACCAGATTACGCGTGGCCGCGCGCGGCGCATACTTCTTGCCGATCACGAGGCCTAAGCGAGCGTCGTTGCCGGTGGGCCGGCCGTACACCACGAAGTGTGCGGTGCGGCGCCATGGGCGCAAACGAAAAACGGATGAAAATTCATCCGTTTTCAGTAGCCTTGCGGCTTTGGGGAAGGCGGCTTGCGCTCGCAACGGAACCGAGCCCTGTTGCGGCGCCCCTGCCGCTCCCGCATCACCGCGGTTCTCGCCTGGCACAGACGGAGCGCGCAATCCGCTCGCCTGCCTTAGATGGCGAGGCGCTTGCGGCCCTTCGCGCGGCGTGCGTTGATGACCTTGCGGCCACCTGCGGTCTTCATGCGAACGCGGAAGCCGTGGGTGCGCTTGCGACGGGTAACGGAAGGCTGGTAAGTACGTTTCATGTTGCTCTCACTTGATCGAAAAATAACCGCGCGATCATCGCTGAAAGCGCAATGGCCGGAGGTTTACTGAATTGGTTTTCGCGGAACCCGCTATTTAAACCGGTTTTTCGTTGACCGTCAATAGTTTAGCCTGGTTCGGCCTGTCCGCGAGAGGCGTCCACAGGACGATCCGTCCCTGTGGATAACTCCCTTTCGCCGACGTTTTGGCGGTAGAATCTCGCCTTACTTCCCAAAAATCCTGCACGCCGCTCCGGCTCGCTTGTCCCGCAAACCCTTGTGGCACAAGCGCCTGGAGCCATCGCGCCTGGTTTGGCCTAGCTGCTCAGGGCCTTGTTGCGTACGCGCGACAGGGGCAGCGGCGAACCGCCGTGCATACATAACGACAGCAACTTGATGAACGATTTCTGGCAACACTGTTCCGCACTGCTGGAGCGCGAGCTTACGCCCCAGCAGTACGTGACGTGGATCAAACCGTTGGCCCCGGTCGCCTTCGACGCCGATGCGAACACGCTTAGCATCGCTGCGCCGAATCGCTTCAAGCTCGACTGGGTCAAGAGCCAGTTCTCCGGTCGCATCGCCGATCTGGCCCGCGATTTCTGGCATACCCCCGTCGACGTGCAATTCGTACTGGACCCGAAAGCCGGCATGCGCGCCCCCGCGGCAGCGTCGTCGGCGCCGGCGCGTCCGGCTTCCACGTCTGGTTCGATGGGCGCTGGCCATTCGTCTGGCTCGAACGGTGGCGGGGCCGCCGTGGACGCAGCCGTCGGCGCCGTGCAGGCGTCGCAGGCCGCGCGCGCCAACAGCGCGAACAGCGCCATGGCGAACCTCAACGCGAACGCTCGCGCTGCGGCGGACCAGAACGCAAACGCCCGCGCGGCCGCCGAAGATGCCGCCGACCTCGATCTGCCCAGCCTCGACGCGAACGAAGCCGCGGCCGCACGCCGCACATGGCGTCCGGGCCAGAGCGCGAGTTCGAACGGCAACGGCGAGAACGACTCGATGTACGAGCGCTCGAAGCTCAACCCCGTGCTGACCTTCGACAACTTCGTGACCGGTAAGGCCAACCAGTTGGCGCGCGCCGCGGCGATTCAGGTCGCGGACAACCCGGGCATCTCGTACAACCCGCTGTTTCTCTACGGCGGCGTGGGTCTGGGCAAGACCCACCTGATCCACGCAATCGGCAACCAGCTTCTGATGGACAAGGCCGGCGCGCGGATTCGCTACATCCACGCGGAACAGTATGTGTCCGACGTGGTGAAGGCCTACCAGCGCAAGGCGTTCGACGACTTCAAGCGCTACTACCACTCGCTCGACCTGCTCCTGATCGACGATATTCAATTTTTCTCAGGCAAGTCGCGCACACAAGAGGAATTCTTCTACGCGTTCGAGGCGCTGGTCGCGAACAAGGCGCAGGTGATCATCACCAGCGACACGTATCCGAAGGAAATCTCCGGTATCGACGACCGCCTGATCTCGCGCTTCGACTCTGGCCTCACGGTGGCGATCGAGCCGCCCGAGCTGGAAATGCGCGTCGCGATTTTGATGCGCAAGGCGCAATCCGAGTTCGTGAGCCTGAATGAAGACGTCGCGTTCTTCGTCGCCAAGCATTTGCGCTCGAACGTCCGTGAACTGGAAGGCGCGCTGCGCAAGATCCTCGCGTACTCGAAGTTCCACGGCCGCGAAATCACGATCGAAGTGACGAAAGAAGCGCTGAAAGACCTGTTGACGGTGCAAAACCGGCAGATTTCGGTGGAAAACATCCAGAAGACCACGGCTGACTTCTACAGCATCAAGGTCGCGGATATGTATTCGAAGAAGCGTCCGGCGAACATTGCGCGGCCGCGGCAGATCGCGATGTATCTGGCGAAGGAGCTGACCCAGAAAAGTTTGCCGGAAATCGGCGAGCTGTTCGGCGGGCGCGACCACACCACCGTGCTGCACGCGGTACGCAAGATTGCCGCCGAGCGCGGCACGGACGCGCAGCTGAACCACGAACTGCACGTGCTGGAGCAAACGCTGAAAGGTTAAGCAGCCTGGATGGAAATTTCGACCTGTTTATTTCGGAACTCGCCCCCATTTTAGTGGAGCGGTTCCGTTTTCAGGCACAATACAGGTTTAACCGCCCGGCGGCCGCGGGCGGAATTCACGCCGTGACAGGCGCTGCGTGGCGCCGGCGGGGAGCCGCGGCTGCGCGCTGTAAGGCTGGCAAGTCAGGCGCGCAGGCCGTCATATCAACGAAGGAACTCTATGCAACTGGTCAAGACCGAACGCGATAACCTCCTCAGGCCGCTGCAAACCGTGAGCGGCATCGTCGAACGCCGCCATACGTTGCCGATCCTCGCCAATTTGCTGATTACCAAGAACGGCCCTGACGTGTCGTTCCTGTCGACCGACCTCGAGTTGCAGATCACCACGCGTGCCGATTTTGGCGTGGGCGGCGATTCGGTCGCGACCACGGTGGCAGCAAGAAAGCTCCTCGACATTTTGCGCGCGATGCCCGACGGGCAAGTTACGCTGACCTTGAACGACAAGCGTTTGACCGTGCAATCCGGCAAGAGCCGCTTTGCGCTGCAAACGCTGGCGGCCGACGAGTTCCCGACCGTCGCTCAGGCTAAAGACTACGGCGCGAACCTGGTGGTTCCCCAGAAAACGTTCCGCCAGTTGCTCGGCATGGTCCATTTTTCGATGGCCCAGCAGGACATTCGCTACTACCTGAACGGCATGCTGCTGGTGGTAGATGGCGACCAACTGATGGCAGTCGCAACCGACGGCCACCGCCTCGCGTTCTCGTCGATGAAGATCGAAGGCTCGTTCGCGCGTCAGGAAGTGATCATTCCGCGCAAGACGATTCTGGAACTCCAGCGTCTGCTGGAAGACATCGACGACACGCTGAAGATCGACATCGCGCCGACGCAGGTGAAGTTCACCTTCGGCCAGGTCGAACTGGTGTCGAAGCTGGTGGAAGGCAAATTCCCCGACTTCCAGCGCGTGATTCCGAAGTCGCACAAGAATCAGTTCGTGATCGGCCGTGAAGAACTGCAGCGTTCGCTGCAACGCGCCGCGATTCTGACGTCGGACAAATTCAAGGGCGTGCGCTGCATTATCGAGCCGGGCCAGTTGAAGATCATGTCGACCAACGCCGATCAGGAAGAGGCGCAGGAAGAACTGGAAATCGCGTACGACGGCGACAGCGTCGATATTGGGTTCAACGTCACGTATCTGCTCGACGTGCTCGCGAACCTGAAGGTCGACATGTTGCAAGTGAGCCTTGGCGACGCCAGCTCCAGCGCATTGATCACGATTCCCGAGAACGACGAATTCAAATACGTCGTGATGCCGATGCGCATCTAACGCGTCCAAAAACCAAGAACACACCAAGGGGCGCAGCGCCCCTTTGGCGTTTTTATGGTGTTTTGAAAAGTCCCGAGCAGCAACCAAGCAGCAACGCAGAACCGGAAAAAATCCATGACTGAAACGAACAATTCGCAACCCGATAACAGCTACGGCGCCTCCTCGATTCAGATCCTCGAAGGTCTGGAGGCGGTGCGCAAGCGGCCGGGGATGTACATCGGGGATACGTCAGACGGGACCGGTTTGCATCACCTCGTATTCGAAGTGCTGGACAACTCCATCGACGAAGCGTTGGCGGGGCATTGCAACGATATCCAGGTGATCATTCACGCGGACAACTCGATCTCGATCACCGACAACGGCCGCGGTGTGCCGACCGGCCTGAAGATGGACGACAAGCACGATCCGAAGCGCAGCGCCGCTGAAATCGTGATGACCGAGTTGCACGCCGGCGGCAAGTTCGACCAGAACAGCTACAAGGTGTCCGGCGGCCTGCACGGCGTGGGCGTTTCGTGCGTGAACGCGCTCTCGGCGTGGCTGCGCCTGACGATTCGCCGCGACGGCAAGAAGCACTTCATGGAATTCCACCGTGGCGTGCCGCAGAACCGCGTGATCGAAGAGATCGACGGCGTGGCTGTCTCGCCGATTCAGTTGATCGGCGAAACCGAAAACCGCGGCACCGAAGTGCACTTCCTGGCGGACGAGACGATTTTCGGCAATGTCGAATATCACTACGACATTCTGGCCAAGCGGATTCGCGAACTGTCGTTCCTGAATAACGGCGTGCGAATCAAGCTGACCGACCAGCGCACGGGCAAGGAAGAAGATTTCGCGTTTGTGGGCGGCGTGAAGGGTTTTGTTGAGTACATCAACAAGAACAAGGCCGTGCTGCACCCGAACATTTTCCACATCAGCGGCGAGAAAGACGGCGTGGGCGTGGAAGTGGCGATGCAGTGGAACGACAGCTACAACGAAAACGTGCTGTGCTTCACGAACAACATTCCGCAGCGCGACGGCGGCACTCACCTGACCGGGTTGCGTGCGGCGATGACGCGCGTGTTGAACAAGTACATCAACGATCACGAAGTCGCGAAGAAAGCGAAGGTCGAGACGTCCGGCGACGACATGCGCGAAGGGCTCTCGTGCGTGCTGTCGGTGAAGGTGCCGGAGCCGAAGTTCAGCGCGCAGACCAAGGACAAGCTGGTGTCGTCGGAAGTGCGCGCGCCGGTGGAGGATGTGGTCGCGAAGGCGCTCGAGGAATTCCTGCTGGAAACGCCGAACGACGCGAAGATCATTTGCAGCAAGATTGTCGATGCGGCGCGGGCGCGGGATGCGGCTCGCAAGGCGCGTGAAATGACGCGTCGTAAGGGCGTGCTGGATGGCGTTGGTTTGCCTGGGAAGCTGGCTGATTGCCAGGAGAAGGACCCGGCGAAGTCGGAAATTTATATCGTCGAGGGCGACTCGGCAGGCGGCTCGGCGAAGCAGGGGCGTGACCGGAAGTTTCAGGCGATCTTGCCGCTGCGCGGCAAGGTGCTCAACGTGGAGAAGGCGCGCTATGACAAGCTGCTTTCTTCGGAGCAGATTGTGACTTTGATTACTGCGTTGGGTTGTGGGATCGGTAAGGAAGACTACAACCTCGACAAGCTGCGTTATCACCGCATCATCATCATGACCGATGCTGACGTGGACGGTGCGCACATCCGCACGCTGCTGCTGACGTTCTTCTATCGTCAGATGCCGGACATGATCGAGCGTGGGTATATCTATATCGCGCAGCCGCCGCTGTTCAAGATCAAGGCGGGTAAGGATGAGCGGTATTTGAAGGATGAGGCTGAGGTTAATGCGCACATCCTGAAGCTGGCGTTGCAGGGGTCGGAATTGTTGGCTTCTGAGGGTGCTACGCCGATTACCGGTGATGCGCTGGGTGAGTTGGCTCGGGCTTATTTGTTGGCTCAAGCTGTGGTGAACCGACTGAGCCGGTTGTATGACGCTGGGGCGCTTGAGGCTGTGATGGATGGGGTTGTTATTGACCTCTCCAGTGAGGAAGCGGCTGAGGCTTCGGCGGCGGCGCTTGAGGCGAAGCTGCGGGATGATGCGTTGAAGCCTGAGGTTACGGTCACGACGATGTATGACCCGGTGCGTGAGCTGCGCTCGCTGCGCGTTGCGCGAACTCATCATGGCAATCAGAAGATTTCTGTGCTGGATCAGGATTTTCAACTCACCGCTGATTACCAGCAGCTGGTCAATACCGCTAATACGTTTAAGGGGTTGATTGGGCCCGGCGCTGTCATTAAGCGTGGCGAGCGGAGTATGGCTGTTACCGACTTCAAGAGCGCTATGAAGTGGTTGCTGGCTGATGCTGAACGCAATATTTCCAAGCAGCGCTATAAGGGGCTCGGTGAGATGAACCCTGGGCAGCTTTGGGAGACTACGATGGATCCGACCGTACGGCGTCTGCTTCGTGTGCAGATTGAGGATGCTATCGCGGCTGATGGCATCTTTACGACGCTCATGGGGGATGATGTGGAGCCGCGGAGAGCTTTCATTGAGTCGAACGCGTTGAGGGCGGGGAATATTGACGTTTGAGTTCTTTTGCACGCATTTGCATAGGCAATCTAAACAATTGTCTATGCAAAGAACAAAGTCATCTGTCGGTCTCTCTTAGTTGCGATGGATAATCACCGCCGTGGTAGAGGCTGACCGTTGTCTGATTTCCGGATATCTCTGTGCTTCCGAGCGGCCGTGGAACTAAGTTGCAAGCGGTGGCGGGGTAGCTTGCGGCTCTTGTTTCGCATATTTCTCGCTTATCGATAGGCGGATATTTTTTTAGGGCTACGGAGTGCGTCTGCGCGGTAAACGTCATCGCGAATCTTTGGTGCAGGTCGGACGTAAAATGAGTACGCTGTGCAAGAGATAGTTCGAAGTTTCACGAAAAGTACTCCGCACGTTAAAACGAATTAGAAGAGGGGCGCTACATAACCATCACGCGAAAGAGACGATTAGCGCGCTAATGTCTGTCTTGGCCGATCGTCCCATTGGCGAAATCGAAGAGCTGATTGAGTTTGCTGCGTCTTTTGGTGTTGCAGGGAACCCGGACGAATATCAACGCCTTGCGCGTTATTTGATTAAAGGAAGAGAAGGTGTGTAATGCGAGGCGCAGGCTACATAAACGATGAAAGTGCTTCGTTTTTGAGCGTAAAACGAGCACTCCTCCTGCTGGCCAGCGTCTGATCTGCAAGTCAGTACAGGTTCCCATGGCTGCAAAGCGATAGTCATCGTGAGTCCGTTGTGCTAACGCCCCTGAACTTTCGTGGTTCCCTTGTAACTGTTTGCGCTTTGGCGCGCGCAGGTGCGGATCTTTAGATGTTCACCCCTCCTAGGCTTTTCCTGCCGGAGAAACCTTGCACGGGCCGTTGGTCTGCTCAGTCGAGACTGGTCGCCGCGCTTGCACGTTTGAACACTGCGTGTCGTCGTGGGAGGTGCTCCTGGATTGCTTGCGCGCTGGATCTTTGTTGCCGAATACGTTAAACTCGCTAACTAGGCGGCCCCGTCCCAAAGAGCAATCGATACACTATGACAAAATCTGCGGCACAATCAAAGGTTCTCCAGTTTCCGCGTCGAGACGAGCCTCACGCCTTGATCGAATGCGAGGACAATCTCACCTTCATGCGCAAGCTCGAAAATGCCAGTATGAAATTGATTGTGACTTCTCCGCCATACAATATTGGCAAGGAGTACGAGAAACGGACGTCCAACGATCTTTACATTGAGCAGCAGGCCGCTGCCATTGCCGAAGCCGTTCGGCTTTTGCACCCGCGCGGTTCAATTTGCTGGCAGGTTGGCAATGGAATTGACGACGGGGAAGTGTTTCCGCTGGACATTCTTCTTTACCCGATCTTTAAGAGCCACGGTCTGAAACTCCGCAACCGCATCGTGTGGACTTTCGGCCATGGACTTCATTGCCAGAAGCGCTTATCGGGGCGACACGAGACAATCCTCTGGTTTACTAAAACTGACGACTATACTTTCAACTTGGATCCGATTAGAGTCCCTTCGAAGTACCCTGAGAAAAAGCACTTCAAGGGACCGAACAAGGGGAAAATATCCAGTAACCCGCTTGGTAAAAATCCATCGGATGTTTGGGACATCCCTAACGTCAAGTCAAATCACGTGGAAAAAACCGGCCATCCATGTCAATTTCCGGTTGGTCTCGTAGAACGTCTAGTTTTGGCGCTGACAGATCACGGTGACTCAGTGCTCGACCCGTACCTCGGCGTGGGATCAAGCGCAATCGCAGCGATAAAAAACGGGCGTCACGCTTTTGGATGCGACGTGGTTAGTGATTACATCGACATTGCGGAAGACCGGATCGAAGCTTACCGAAACGGCGAGTTGCGTGTCCGCCCAATGAACAAACCCATATACGAACCTCCCTTGAGGGACGAAGAATGAAGTTTGCAGGGGCTTACTCTCTCCACAACGGTGAAGCCGAGTGGGAAAGACGCGAACTGAGCGATTGGCTCACGGACCTGTTTGAGGCGCCGAACATTCCGATCGGAGCTGGATGCACCGGAAAGATTCGATCCCATTTAGAGAATGAATTGACAGCGAGCGGATGGGCTCACGGGGTGCGAATTGACCCGAACTACGATCTGACTGTAACAGGAAGATACAGAGACCTAGCATTCCAGATACAGACCGGCAATATTAGTCGCGCAATTTACGATCTGATGAAGCTGCAATATCTGTATCAGCAAGGGAAAATCGAAGCGGCCGCCCTTGCGGTGCCAACAAAGGCCGCTGGTTTACTGATCGCATCGAACGTCGCGAACGTCGAAAGAGTTTGGGGGGAAGTGCAGCTCTTCAACCGAATCATCACCTTTCCGTTGCTCATCATCGGTTTCGAATAATGGAGGCGCTGGGCGTGCCTGGATACCAAGTTTCTGTGAAGCCTGCTCACGAACGGAAGGAGCTCATAGCTGCGCTATCAGCCAAGCCCGTTTGCGGGGAGCAGCCGACTTTCGATGTGTACGAGGGGCAGCGAACCGTGCTGCCTGTCATTCGGCTTCCCATCGATCTTCCTGTTTACCGAATGGCGAACGCTCGGACTCAGACCGCGCAATTAGCTTACATCGTGGAGCACGATGCCCCCGCCAACTTCTTCGATGCTGGTCAAGACAACGAAGGAGCGCAACAAGCGCAACATAACATTCTCAAGCGCTTTGCCCACGCTTCGTCCGGCTCTGTGAAACCGATCATTGACGAGTTGGAACGGACTAGGCAGACAGAGCCAATCATGCTCACGCCGGCGGGTGTCGTGGTCAATGGCAACCGGCGGCTCACTGCGATGCGGGAACTCTACGCAGACAGAAAAGCCGAGTTCCCCACCTTTGCAGAGGTGGAGTGCATGATACTTCCCGTTCTTACTGAAGAGCAGATCGATGACATAGAGACGCGTCTTCAGGAGCGTCCTGAGACAAAGCTACCGTATAGCTGGATCAATGAAACGCTCAAAATTCGACGGCAGCTTGCTCAGAAATACAAAAAAGAAACAGATATCGCAGACATCCGTCGCAAGTCGGTTGGAGATATCAGGAAAGCACTAAGCGCACTAAACTACGCCGAGATATACCTCAAGGATTGGCGTAAGGCGCCAGCCGACTATCGACTGGTCGAAAAAGGTGGCGAGCAGTTTTTCAGTGACCTTGTTCCCCGCCTGAAAGGCAAGGAGGGTCCGTTGCTCGAAGCCAATCTTCGAATGGCTTGGTTGTTGTTCGACAACCGTGACAGTCTTGGCGGGCGAATCTACGGCTTTAACAAGGTTTTGGGTGAGAAAGCCGAACAGGTTCTTGCCCACCTCGCAGAGCGGCTCGACATGGAAGACGAGCAGCAGGGAGGAGTCGAGGACACGGATGAAAATCAATGGGAAATCGATCTTGGTGTTGAGACCGCGAGCGAATATGCGCCGTTGATTGCGCTGTTTGATAACCCACAGCGTCATGATGAGATTTTTGATGAGCTCAGGGCCGTCTGCCAGACGGTCATTGATTCCGGGCAAGCCAGCAAGGCTGGAAAGGCGGCGTTGCGAGCGGCACAAGACGCGAACACGCGCTTGACCGAAATCGACTTGAGCACAGCGGACCCCGCAACGCACGATGGAATCCACAAGCAGCTTGATGAGATCATACATCGCGCGACCTCTCTGATAAGCAAGCTGCAGCAGGTTAAGGATGGCAGTCTTCAGATGCCGTTGAACGAGAACTAAAGGTGACAGCGGACCAGACCAAAATCGGCATTTCCTATATGCCGGCCCGATTCTCCGGACGGTTTTCTTTGGAGGATGTTGCATCCACATCCGTATGGGAAAGAATGCAGCAGGCCGTCTTGGATATAGGACTCGATTACGAGTTCGGACCCACTACGATCGAGCTACCGTGGGCTGGCCTTCTCACTCTGGTTGGGATGTTCGCGAATCAGCAAAAGGCGCTGCGTTTTCGCTTTAGTCCTCGCGATGATGTGGCGCGTGATCGCTTAGCCGCGTTCGTCTTGCAATTCAAACAGGTTCAGCAATCGAAGGGGTCATTGCACCTGTCGATTGCGATCGATGAGATCGAGAAAAGGCTCGAGGGAGCAGGTTTCACGCGCAAGCTGAAATCTTTCCAGCTTAGAGATCTTCAACGGCTTCTTTCGCTGGAAAACGGCGCAAATTTCTCCGTGCCGGGAGCTGGCAAGACTACAGTCACGCTCGCACTTCACATCCTCACCCGGAAGCCTACACAGATACTGCTTGTGATTGGCCCGAAGGCGTCCTTTCCGGCTTGGCGCGACGTCGTTGCCGAATGCGTACGACCCGATGCTCCAAATGGAAATGCAGAACCGTTCACAATCGCCGATGTATCCGGAGAAGCGCTTCAGAAGACTCTCACCTCTGGTGCGACAAGATTTGTCATCAGCTACGACTTGATGATTCAAAACCCTGAGATCATCACAAATTTTGTTGCACAGAACAAAATCCATCTTGTTCTCGATGAAGCACATCGGATGAAGGCGGGCTACGGCTCCCAGCGCGGCGCACTCCTCCTCAACATCGCTCCTTTGCCTATTCGCCGAGATATCCTTACCGGCACCCCGATGCCGCAGCAGCCGTCGGACATTCAATCGCAGCTCGATTTTTTGTGGCCAGGCGCTGGCCTCGGACTTCAGATCAGTCGTGGTGATCCGCCGAGGCAAGTTCTCGGCGAGCTTTACGTCAGAACAACGAAGCAGGACCTTGGTCTTCCTAAACCGCAACGACATTTCCTGTCGGTCCCAATGGCCGATGGGCAAATGGCACTCTACGGTATCGTTAAAAATGAATTTCTGCGTCAAGTAAGCAGTTTAGGATTGGATGGACGCTTTGATGCGCCAGCAGCTCGCCGTTCGGTTATGCGCCTGCTGCAGCTCTCCTCTAATCCCTTACTTGCTCTCCGTGCGATAACAGATGAAGCTGTAACGCTCGATTCCGGCGTCTTGGATCAAGTAGTAGCCGAAGGTCCCTCTACCAAGATGCGAGCTGTTGCTGAGTTCGCAAGATCACTCGCGAAAGAGGGACGCAAGACGGTCATCTGGACCATATTCACCGACACTATTTTGCAAATGGAACTCATGCTCGCTGACCTGAACCCGGTCAGCCTGTATGGTGCAGTTCCTTCAGGTGAGCCGACGGATCCAACGACACGAGAAGGGCGAATACGTCGCTTTCACCAGGATCCGGCCTGCATGACTATGATCGCCAATCCGGCAGCTGCTGGCGAAGGCATCAGCCTTCATAAGGTTTGCCACGACGCGATCTACCTTGACCGAAGCTACGTTACTACGCACTATCTTCAATCGATCGATCGGATCCACCGCCTTGGCTTGCCGCCTGACGTGGAAACAAACATCTACATCTACCGGACTCTCGCCCCAATGGGCCTTGGGTGTATCGATCACTCAGTTAGTCATCGCCTCAGGAAGAAACTCCGAGCTTTGCAAGTCCTCCTTGACGATCCTGACCTTCACGAAATTGCGTTTGACGAGGAGAACTCGGAAGACCCTATCGCTTGGGACATAAGCCCGGAAGACGTGCGTGACCTGATTGAAGTTTTGGAGGGTCGCGCTAGTTTCTCCGATGAGGAGAGCGAGTGAGCTCTTCAGCCGATGTCACATCTAGCTTTCAAATGAGCGCGTTCGTCGCCCTCATTGGTTTGCGCCGCTACCTTCGAGATCATCCTTCCATAGCTGCAGAAGAAGCGGCTTTCTCTCTCAAACGATTGGATGCGGACTTTGCGGCCGCCAACTTCGAAAGTGCGATACGACTTCACGCTCAACTCCCAGTTACGATTGATTTCTCAGATAGTCGGAGCGGCTTGCGTCAAGCACTTTCTGTACTGATTGAAACTTATAAACCCTGGTGGTGTCGTGTTTTTCCACACGGCCGTCAACGTCTAGCCACGGCATTGAGTCAGGACGAGTTGCAGACTTTCCGATCCGCGGGTCTTTTCGATGATCATCCCTCTGCTGACGTAGTGGAGTGGTGGGATCGCTTCGCATCGTGGATGCGCTCGGTTGACGACGAACGATTGAACGCCCAAGGACGGCATGCAGAGCGGTTGTCCCTCGAGTATGAACGCAAGCGTCTAGCCCTGCTCGGCATCGCCAGCGAACCGCGTTGGATCGCACTTGAAGACAACTCGGCGGGCTATGACCTTCAGTCCTATGAGCCGACACCGTTTGGGCTCAAAAATCTACTGATCGAGGTCAAGTCGACCCAACGCACCCCTCCTCGCATGGTTCTAACTCGCGGTGAATGGGAGGCCGCATGCCAATATGGCGAAGCCTACAATTTTCACCTTTGGGAACTTCCGAGCGAGAAGCTCACGATCAAAACAGTTGCCGAGATTGCTATGCATGTGCCAAGTGATCAAGGACGTGGTCGGTGGCGTGAACTGGAAATTCAATTCGAACTCTGAGCGATGGGTTATAGAGGGGCTTTAATAATGACTTAAGCAGTCGGCGATCAATAACCCCTAGTTCTCTAAGATAGTGCATCAAGCGCAGTGCATGGCGCCTGATGCGCCTTAATCGGTTATGCCGGTGTAATCACCAATCTGCCTGTCTCAACCTCCACCCGAATCCTCCCGCTAATCTCAAATCCCGCTTCTTCCAACCACCTACCCGAAAGCCGTATCCAAGGCGCCGGCGGCAGATCTGGAAAAAATTTGACATGATCCGGTGCGAACGTTTTCATCGGTCGCGGGCGTCTTTGTGCCGAAATGGTCAAGATGCGTTGGTTACAGCTGCAACTGCTTTATGATTGGCGTCAGCCATGATCAACTCCCTGTATGAGTTGTTTGTGGTCAGCGGGTCGTATGGGTGGCAGCCCATGCGTCCCGCGCTTCATCTCCTTCCTAGTTCTCCTTGATGCTCGACTCGGCGCTTTCGCGTCTTTTTCTACCCTTCAACGAGCCAATCGTTCAGTGATGCTTTATAAACGTAACGCGCCGTGATCGTCGGCTATGTTGTTAGGCATCCGATGTATTTTCGCGCATTGTCGGCGGTTGTGCAACAGCGTCGAACGCTTGATGAACAAGGAAACAAGGCACACATTTCATCGCTAGCTTTGAGGCAGACTCGTTCTGACAGACGTCGTATGAGATCGAACATGCCGAAGCCCGGCCGGCGCCCCGCATCGCTCGACTTTCCACCCTACGCAGATCCAACCAAGCCTCAATAAAACCCGCATCAATGCCTAATGCATATTAGAGCGTTTGTATAAGAGATATTTAACATTCTTCAATAATTCGATTTGCGCCGTCCCGTAAATGTTTTGTAAAATCGCGCGATTAGCGAGGCGCGTGAAAAGCGAAGCGAAGTAAAAAAGAGGCGGCACATGGGAGCACATCACATAAGCAGTAGCGTCAACGGCGGCCCGAACTCAGCGCCTCACAACAAAGGCATCAACCAAATAAATCAGCCGTTTAAATCCAAGCAACAAATCCGGTAATAACAAAAAAACCGAAAACAAAAACCCGCCAGAACCCGAGAGCCAAACAACCCATAACGCCCCCGCGACAGCCACCCAAAGAGACCACCGTGAATTCCGCCGACCTGTTGCGCGCCTTTGCCTCCCCGTCCCTGACGCAAGCCAATCGCGCCTTCCGCCTGCACTGGGGCTCAGCCCAGTCGAGCCTTGAGCAAGTGCTGATCGCGCATCGCATCGACATCAGCGAGGGCCTGTGCTCAGGCATTGTGGGTCACGTGACGTGTCTGTCGACGCGCGCGGACTTGCCGCTCAATGCGTTCATCGGCTTGCCGCTGTCGGTGCAGATGGTCACCGACCGTGGCGCCTTGCACCCGATCTGCGCGATCGTCACCGACGCGCGCGCGGGCCAGTCGGACGGGTCGCTGGCGACCTACCAGTTGACCATGCGCGATGCGTTATCGGTGCTGGAGGGGCGAACCAATACGCGCATCTTCCGCACGCTGAGTGTGCCCGATGTGATTGAGAAGCTGCTGGGCGAATGGCAGAAAAAGAGTCCGGCGCTCGCGCGCGCGTTCGATTTCGACCTGTCGTCGCTGGATCGCGCGAAGTATCCGGTGCGCGAGACGCTGTTGCAGTTTCACGAGTCGGACGCGGATTTCATCCGGCGGCTGTGCCGTCGCTTGGGGCTGCGTGGTTCACGGCGGCGGGCAAGCGGGGAGCGGCCCCATCGGCCGACGGCGCCGGTGAGTCGCCGGTGCACACGCTGGTGCTTGGACCGCCCGATGAAACTGCCGAAGTCGTAGGCCGGCACGGTGCGCTATCACCGCGACGCGGCCACCGAAGCGCGCGACTCGATCACGCTGTGGTCGGCCTCGCGTCAGCTCGTGCCGGGCAGCGTGCAGCGCGCGAGCTGGGACTATAAGAGCGCGACGGTGAACGTCCGTGCCATCGCCAGCGACGTCGAAAATTTAGGCGCGCGCAACCATTGATGAACGTCGAGACTTCGTTGTCCTCCTCCGACTCCTTGCATGTCTGCCATTGCTTCAGTTCGATCGTGACTGCCGTCGGCGTTCCATCTTTGGCGAAGCCACATAGCAAGCAGTCGATACGCTTCGAGTTCGTCGGCAGTTGAAATTCGAGCACGACGTCCCGGTTGGCTAACCTGGCGCGCGAAAGCTTGATTCTTAGTCTTGGTAATCGGAGTACTTACGCGAATCTCCTCGGACTTTTTCGGCGGGATACTTCACTCCATTGATATCCATTTTTTCCAGACAGGCCTGATAGAGGTCGACATCAAGCTTGTCTGCAAGGCGGACGAGGTATAGCAATACGTCCGCCATTTCGTGACGAATGGCGGTTTGCTTGCCGTCGTCCAGTTCGCTTTTGTGTCCGGTGGTCAGCCACTGAAACGGCTCCAGTAGCTCACTCGCCTCGACGCTTAGAGCTGTCGCGAGGTTCTTTGGCGTGTGAAATTTGTCCCAGTCGCGTTCATCCGCGAACTGACGAACGAGGTCGCGCAAGCTAGCAAGGTCACTTTGCATTTCAAAGTCTCTTCGGATGATGGTTCCCCCAAGCGACTGTGGATGACTAGTTGGATCGGTCTTGCGGGGTGAAATAGATCAGAGGAGGCGTGCCTACACGAGTGGGCCGCGTCGTCCTTATCTCAATAGGAGGGGATGATATAAGACCGGTGGGTTGATGCGTGCGTTAATTATTTGATCGTGTGGACGCGCGGCCCGGACGGCGTCGTAATGCAGGTCGCAGAGGGCCGATAGGCGACGCGGACGTGCCGCGAACGACGGCGACCGATTTTAGCGGGCGGGAGAACTCCGCAGTTAACAAGTGTGGAAACCGAAGTTATTTTTACCGTTATTCAAAAGGCATTCTTCCCGCAAGAAAAAATTGCTGATTTAACATTTGTTTCCTCTTAATAGATTGCGGTAAACGTCTGATCTTTTGTAATATCGCGCGATGGCGCGGGGGCGCAAATTGCATAAATAAGAGGCGGTATGGGTGCTCAGGACATAATCGCGGCGATAAAAGGTGGCTTGTTGCAAAGCGATCGCCTGCTG
>NZ_JCAQOZ010000033.1:0-8740 GCF_059567945.1 Paraburkholderia sp. BGA-UO-ETr-F12
CCGCCGACACGGCGATCACTTCGGTCGCCACGCCCGCTTCCTTCAGACGCACTGCTTCTTCAACCGCGATTTCGTCGAACGGATTCATCGACATCTTCACGTTCGCGATGTCGACGCCCGTGCCGTCCGACTTCACCCGGACTTTCACGTTGTAATCGACCACTCTCTTCACTGGCACCAGGATTTTCATGCACACGCTCCAAAGTTACGAATACGTCAACCCAACGAACATTATAACGACTGCCCTTTCGCGGCAGCCGTGTCGCGGGCGCTCTAGCAGGAGGATATCGCTCCTCAGCGGCGTGACGGCAATATCGAACGATCGTTCTATTTTAATCTCGAAAAAACCCGGGCGACAACCCCGGGTTAAGACTTACGACTCTAATTTTGCATTGCCGCCGTGTCTTGCCATGCCAACAGTTGGAAAACGGCCGAAAAACCGGCCGTCAAATCACCAGGCCGTGATCACCGACCCGCCGAACTTGCTTTCGACGAACTGCTTCACTTCCGGCGAATGATACGCCGCGACCAGCTTCGCAACCCAGGGCTTGTTCCTGTCCGCTTCGCGGATTGCGATGATGTTCACGTACGGACCCTTCGGGTCTTCGATTGCGATCGCGTCCTGCTTGGGCTTCAGGCCCGCTTCCATCGCAAAGTTCGTATTGATCGCCGCGGCGTCCACGTCGTTCAGCGAACGCGGAATTTGCGCAGCGTCGAGTTCGACGATCTTCAGCTTCTTCGGGTTGTCGACGATGTCGAGCGGTGTTGCCTTCAGGCCCGCTTCGGGGCGCAGCTTCAGCAGCCCCTGCTTTTGCAGCAACAGAAGCGCGCGGCCGCCATTGGTCGGGTCGTTCGGCACCGCGATTTTCGCGCCCGGCTGCAATTCGGCGAGCGTCTTCACTTTCTTCGAGTAGATGCCCATCGGATACGTGACCGTGTCGGCGATACGGATCAGCTTGTAGCCGCGATCCTTCACCTGTGCCTGCAAGTACGGGTCATGCTGGTAGCTGTTCGCATCCAGATCGCCGCCGGCAAGCGCCGCGTTCGGCTGCACGTAGTCGGAGAATTCAACGATCTTGATGTTTAGCCCGTTCTTTGCCGCGACCGTCTTCACGACTTCCATGATCTGCGCGTGCGGGCCGCCGGTGACGCCGACCTTGATCGTGTCGTCAGCGTGAGCCGCCGTGGCGGCAGCGAACAGCGATGCGGCGCCGAGCGTGGCGGCCAGCTTGAGAATGAAACGACGTTGCATGATGGACCTTTTCTCGATTCTGCTTGGCGGGTTCCGATGACCCTTGTTTATTTATGGCTCAAACGACGCACGAGCCAATCCCCGAACGACTGCACCAGTTGCACGAAGACGATCAGGATTACCACGACCGTCACCATCACTTCCGGCAAGAAACGCTGGTACCCGTAACGAATGCCCAGATCCCCGAGCCCGCCGCCACCGATCGCACCGGCCATCGCCGAATAGCCGACCAGCGATACGAAGGTGATCGTCAAGCCGGCAACCACACCCGGCAGCGACTCAGGCAATAGCACCTTGAAAACGATCTGGCTGGTGGTCGCGCCCATTGCCTGCGCGGCTTCGATCAGACCGCGATCGACCTCGCGCAACGCCGTCTCGACCAGACGCGCGATAAACGGCGCTGCGGCGATCGTCAACGGCACCACGGCCGCAGCCGTGCCGATCGACGAACCCACCACGAGGCGCGTGAACGGAATCACTGCGACCAGCAAAATGATGAACGGTGTGGAACGCACCGCGTTGACGATCACCCCCATCACACGATTCACGGCAATGTTCTGCAACACGCCCTGGCGGTCCGTCAGATACAGCAGTACGCCGAGCGGCAGGCCGACGACCGCGCCGACCAACCCGGAAATGCCCACCATCACGAGCGTTTCCCAGAACGACTGGACGAACATATCGAACATTTCACTCAACATACGACAGCTCCTCCACCACCACACCCTGCTCGCGCAGATACGTCAGCGCCTGCGCCACTTTCGCCGGTTCACCGCCCGCCAGCACCGCGAGCGAGCCGAATGCCTGCCCCTGAATCTCGTCGATCTGGCCGTGCAGGATGTTGAAGTCGAGTTCGTAGCGGCGAATCGTTTCCGACAGAATCGGTTGATCGACACCCGAGCCGGTGAAGGCGAGGCGCAGCAAATGTCCGCTGCCGGTCTTGAGGCGTTCAGCCACGCGCGCCTTCATGGCGGGCGGCAGTTCCTGCGCGATCACGTCGCCGATCAGCGCGCGCGTGACTTCATGATGCGGTTGCAGGAACACGTCGATGACCTTGCCCTCTTCGACCACACGGCCTGCGTCCAGCACCGCGACGCGGTCGCAGACCTGCTTGATCACATCCATCTGGTGCGTGATCAGCACGATCGTCAGGTTCAGTTCACGGTTGATGCGCTTGAGCAGTTCGAGGATCGCGCGCGTGGTTTCGGGGTCGAGCGCCGAGGTCGCTTCGTCGGAAAGCAACACTTTCGGCTTGCTCGCCAGCGCGCGCGCGATGCCGACGCGCTGCTTCTGCCCACCGCTGATCTGCGCCGGATAACGGTCCTTCTGCGCCGACAGGCCGACCAGTTCGAGCAGCGGCAACACGTTCGCCTCGATCTCGTCGCGCTTCATGCCGGCGAGTTCGAGCGGCAACGCCACGTTCTCGTACACCGTGCGCGACGACAGCAGGTTGAAGTGCTGAAAAATCATGCCTATTTCGCGACGCGCCTCGCGCAATTGCGCGGCGGGCAGCGTCGTCAGATCGCGGCCGTTGACAACGATGTTGCCTTCGCTCGGGCGCGTCAGCAGGTTGATGGTGCGCACGAGCGTACTCTTGCCCGCGCCGCTGCGGCCGATGATGCCGAACACCTCGCCCGCCGGAATCGACAGATTGACGTTGTGCAGCGCCTCGACCCAGCCCCGTGGCCCGGCAAACCGCTGAGAGATATTGCGTATTTCGATCATGGAAAACAAAACGGCGGGGTTTGCCAACGAGCGTTGTGCGCTCCCGACAAGCGGCCGCCGTTGCTTTTATTGGGATTTGAACCCGCGATTCTACCGCAGCACCGTCATTCCCTTTAATAATCAATTACGATCTTTTCATAACCATAAAGCATTAGAGGCATGCCCGAGGCGAGACGCTCGCGTGCGCACACCCGCTGCGACTATGATCGGGCGATTCGAAATCAGGACACGTTCAGGATAAAGGTCAACCATGGACACAACCCGACCCGGCAATGCGCGTCCGATAGCGGGCGCCCCGAAAGGCGGCGCTGCACAGCGCTCGACCGTCACGACGGGCGACGGCATCGAACTGCCTCTGTATCGCTGGCCCGCCACGACACCCTTGCGCGGCACGGTTGCGCTTGTGCACGGACTGGCGGAGCATGCCGGACGCTACGCGGCGCTGGCGGATCGGCTGAATTCGGCCGGCTTCGAACTCGTCGCCATCGATTTGCGCGGACATGGGCATGCGCCGGGCAAACGCGTATGGGTGAACCGCTTCGACGACTATCTGCTCGACGCGCAGGCCTTGCTCGATGAAGCGGCAACGAGCTGCGCCCCGCTGTTCCTGATGGGGCACAGCATGGGCGGCGCGGTCGCGGCGCTATACGCGATCGAACGGCTCAAGGCGAGCGGGCGCCGGCTGAGTGGCCTGATCCTGTCGAGCCCCGCCCTCGCACCGGGTCGTGACGTGCCGCGCTGGATGCTCAAGGTAAGCCAGGTGATCAGCCGCATCTGGCCGACCTTCCCGGCGATGAAAATCGACGCGGCCCTGCTCTCGCGGCTTGAGCCCGTGGTGAACGCCAATCGCAACGATCCGCTGGTTCATCACGGCGCGATTCCCGCGCGTACGGGCGCGGAGTTGTTGCAGGCGATGGCGCGCATTGAACGCGGTCGGGGCGCATTAAGCGTGCCGCTGCTGGTGTACCACGGCACCGCCGACAAACTCACTGAACCCGAAGGCAGCCGCGATTTCGGCGCGCACGCCGGTTCGCCGGACAAAACGCTCACGATGCACGAAGGCAGCTATCACGAGACGATGAACGATCTCGACCGGGATCGGGTGATCGGCGCGTTGATCGACTGGATGGAGAAGCGGCTGCCCAGGGCCTGAGCGGCGGACGGCTCGCAAGCGTGCGGGTTTGCGCGCGGCCGGCGCACCGAACCCAGCCAATGGCCGGCAACGAGACGGCTAACGCTGCCAGTCCGGCGGCCGTTTATCGATGAAGGCCTGTACGCCCTCGAGCGCGGAGTCGTCCATCATGTTGCAGGCCATGGTCTGTCCAGCCAGCTGATACGCCGCTTCGATGCCCATTTCGAGCTGGCGATAGAACAGGCCCTTTCCGGCGCTCACCGCCTCCACAGGCTTCGCGCAGATGCTTTTCGCGAGTCGCGCGATCTCCGCATCGAGCGCATCGGCCGGCGCCACGCGGTTGACAAGGCCTTGCTGTCGCGCCTGCTCGGCGTCGATGAAATCGCCGGTGAGCAGCATTTCGAGCGCGGCCTTACGCGACAGATTGCGCGACAGCGGCACCGAAGGCGTCGCACAAAAGAGACCGAGGTTGACACCCGAGACGGCAAAGCGCGCAGTATCGGCGCAAACGGCCAGGTCGCACATTGCGACCAGCTGACAACCGGCCGCCGTGGCAATGCCGTGAACACGCGCGATCACCGGTTGCGGCATGCGCTGGATCGTCAACATCAGTTTCGTACAGCGCGCGAATAAGGCCTGGTAGTACGCCAGCGACGGCGCCGCGCGCATTTCCTTCAGATCGTGTCCCGCGCAAAAGGCGCGTCCGGCGCCGGCGATCACCACCACCCGCGCATTGGACTGCGCCAGCGCCGTCAATGCCGACTGCAACTCGTCGAGCAGGGCTTCGGAGAGCGCATTGAAGGCGTCGGGCCGGTTCATCGTCAAGCAGACGACGCCCGGCACGCCGTACGCGTCGTGTTCCATTTCCACCAGTGATGAAGCGCTGCGCACTTCGGCATTCATGGCTTGCTCCTCGTTGAACTCGTACGGTTCGCGCGACCTACTCAGCGCCCGCCGCGCGGAGGCTCAGATTCCGGCCAGCGCGCGCACATGCGCGACCACACTGCGCCCGAGCGCCGACAGGTTGTACCCGCCTTCGAGACAACTGACGATCCGCCCACCCGCATAGCGCTTTGCGATCTCGCGCACCTGGTCGGTGATCCATGCATAGTCGTCTTCGACCAGCCCCATGTTGCCCAGATCATCCTCGCGATGCGCGTCGAAGCCCGCCGAGATGAAGATCATTTCCGGCTTGAATTCATGCAGGCGCGGCAGCCACAGCATGTCGACCGCCTCGCGCACCGCCATGCCTTTCGAGCGCGCCGGCATCGGCACATTGCACATGTTGGGCGCCTGATTGTCGGCGCCGGTGAACGGATAGAACGGATGCTGGAAGATGCTGCACATCAGCACGCGCGAATCGCCCGTAAAGGCCGCTTCGGTACCGTTACCGTGATGGACATCGAAGTCGATGATCGCCACCCGCTGCATGCCGTGCACGTCGAGCGCATGACGCGCGGCGATCGCCACGTTGTTGAAAAAGCAGAAGCCCATTGCGCGTGCCGGCTCCGCATGGTGGCCAGGCGGGCGCACGCTGCAGAACGCGTTATCGAAGCGGCCTTCGATCACGGCGTCGGTCGCGGCCACCGCGGCGCCGGCCGCGCGCAACGCGGCCTGCAAGGTATGCGGATTCATCGACGTGTCAGGATCGATTTCCGCGAGCCCCTGCGCGGGCGAACGGCTGCGGATGTAGTCGACGTGGGCTTGCGTATGCACGCGCAACAGCGCGGCATCGTCGGCGAGCGGCGGCGATTCGCGCTCGATCAGCGAGTCGATGCGGCTCGCGATCAATTGATCCTCGATTGCCTGCAGCCGGGCCGGGCATTCGGGATGCCACTGCCCCATATCGTGCAGCAAACAATCGGCGTGGGAATAAAAGCCTGTTGCCATGATTCTCGTATGCGGCGCGGCGCTCTCAAAGCGCGCGCGGCGTGTCTCCGTCCAGGGCGCGCACACCAGGCGCACCAACATTTGCCAAGTTACCACACCATGCGACTGTGACGCGCTGGGCACAGTTTTGCGGGAGGCGTCGGGTATACTGCCCCGATCCGTTTTCCCCTGTCTCTTTTGCACTGCGCCCCCAGCTCACTATGACCGTCAAGCTTGCTCTGTCCGCACGAAACCGGCTACGCACGAAGACCGTGGCCACCGCACTGTCTATCGCGTCGTGCATGTTCATGGCAACCGGTCCGGCAATGGCGCAAAGCGTCACGAAGAAACCGCTGCTGGTGGCGCAAAGCCAGCCGCAACCGGCGGTGCCGCAAGGGCAAACCTTCGAAGAAGAAATCATTCCGCAGCGCTACGCGAACAATGCCAATGTGGACGCGTTCATCAGCGACATGGTGGCCCGCTACGACTTCGACGAAGCCGCCCTGCACGCCCTTTTCGCGCGCGTGAGCTATTCGGCCACGGCGGTCAAGCTCGTCACGCCGTCGCCCTCGCCGTCGGTCAAGAACTGGCGCGTGTATCAGTCGCGCTTTCTCGACCCGGTGCGCATCAACGCCGGCGTGCGCTTCTGGCGCGCCAACCAGGCCACGCTGCAGCGCGCCTATGAAGAGTTCGGCGTGCCGCCGGAAGTGATCGTCGGCATCATCGGCGTGGAGACTATCTACGGGCGCTTCATGGGCAACTTCCGCGTGCTCGATGCGCTGACCACGCTCACATTCGACTATCCGAATACCGCCAATCGCGCGGATCGCCAGGCGACCTTCCGCAAGAATCTCGAAGACTACCTGGTATGGACGCGCGATTCGCAAATCGATCCGACCACCGTGCTCGGCTCCTATACCGGCGCGATCGGGATTCCGCAGTTCCTGCCGAGCAGCATTGTGGAATACGCGGTGAGCTACGACGGCAACAAACAGATCGACCTGCGCACGAGCCAGGCGGATGCGATCGGCAGCGTGGCGAATTATCTGCGCCAGAACGGCTGGGAAAACGGCCGGCCGGTCGTGTGGAAGATCGGCACGGATGCCGGCAGCCTGGGTGTGGCGCAAGCAGCCGCCGACGGCAAGCCGGAGCCGCATTGGCCGCTGGACCAATTGCTGCGTGCCGGCTTGCTGCTGAACGAGCCAGACGTCGATATCGCGGCGGAAGCCGGCACGCCGGTGACCGTGGTGGATCTGCCGTCGCCGGGGCGCGGCACCGAGTACATGCTGGGCCTGAAGAATTTCTACGTGCTGACGCGCTATAACCGCAGTTTCTTCTACGCACTCGCGGTCTATCAACTGGGTCAGCGAGTCAAGGCGCAGATGGAAGCGAGCGACGCTGCGAACAACGCCGGCAGCGGCAATGCGGCGGCGCCTGACGCGGCTTCGCAGTAAGCTGGCGGCGCTTGGCGGACACTAGGCGATCAGGTCCGCGTCGCATTACAAACAGGTGGTAAGCGAAATAAAAAAGCGCCGGTCAAACCCGGCGCTTTTTTTGGTCAACTCAGTTCGAGGGTCGCTCGATGCGCCCGGGCGCAATCAAGCCGGGAACACACCCGTCGACAGATACCGGTCGCCCCGGTCGCAGACGATAAACACGATCGTCGCGTTCTCGACCTGGCGCGCAATGCGCAGCGCCACCTCACAGGCTCCGCCCGACGAGATGCCGGCGAAGATGCCTTCGACCGAAGCCATGCGCCGCGCCATCGCTTCGGCTGCGGCCTGACTCACGTTCTCGACGCGGTCCACACGGCTGCGATCGAAAATCTTCGGCAAATAGGCTTCCGGCCATTTGCGGATGCCCGGAATGCGCGAACCCTCTTCAGGCTGTGCGCCGATGATCTCGATCGCCGGATTCTGTTCCTTCAGATAGGTGGACACGCCCATGATCGTGCCGGTCGTGCCCATCGACGAGACAAAGTGCGTAATTCGCCCTTCGGTATCGCGCCAGATTTCCGGACCCGTACCTTCGACATGCGCGGCCGGATTGTCCGGGTTCGCGAACTGGTCGAGGATGATGCCCTTGCCTTCGCGCTGCATCTGTTCGGCCAGATCGCGTGCGTACTCCATGCCGCCCGTGACCGGCGTCAGGACGATCTGCGCGCCATAAGCAGCCATGCTCTGACGGCGCTCCACCGACAGATCTTCCGGCATGATCAGCACCATCTTGTAGCCGCGGATTGCCGCCGCCATGGCCAATGCGATGCCGGTGTTGCCGCTGGTCGATTCGATCAGCGTGTCGCCCGGTTTGATGCGCCCACGCGCTTCCGCCTTCTTGATCATCGACAGCGCCGGACGGTCCTTCACCGACCCCGCGGGGTTGTTGCCCTCGAGCTTTGCAAGGATCACGTTGTTGCGGCTGCGAATCTCGTCGTCAGTCAGCCGGACGAGTTGCACGAGCGGCGTATTGCCGATCGTGTCTTCAATCGTTTTGTAAGCCATATCGGTTCTGGTGCTCTCGATAGATGCGCGGGGTCTCTAATCCATCGATTCTAAACCACCATGCGCACGGTCGCCGTGCAGCCCTTCCGGGCGTATGGATGCAGGCGTTGCGAGCGAGCCCCCGCCCGAACGCAAAAAACCGGCTCTTTCAAAAATGGAGTGGGTAATGCGGCTCACGACGCATGCGGATTGAGTGCTGAGAAGTCGAGCTTTCCGGCGATGAGGAACAGCACGGTGCGCATGGTCTTGAAGCTGGCGTAC
>NZ_JCAQOZ010000034.1:0-41411 GCF_059567945.1 Paraburkholderia sp. BGA-UO-ETr-F12
GCTCATAAGCGGGTCCCCCGCGCAGCCACGGTAGTGGTGCATCTGGAATCTGTCGCCTCGCACACTCCGCCTCAGTGACAAGGCAGTCATACCTCCGGCGGCGCTGCGCGCGCCGATACCCGGCTCATAAAACCGGCCGCCGGATTTTCGCTTCCGCGGTTTGCTCCGTTCCCTGACTCGTCGTTGCGTCGCTGCGATCAAGCTGTGGTTTGCTTCCCCCGTTTGCCCCATTTCGTGATTCGCCGTTGCATCGCTGCCACCGCGATGTCGCTTCGCTCTCGCGTTTGCCCCCTCCCTGACTCACCGTTGCTTCTGCTGTAAGCACAATGCGGCAGCGATCGCGATCGCACCGCGAATGCAACGCACGACATTTCCTTTGAAGCGGGTTCACCAATCAGAGCGTGAGCGTCTGGCCGAGGCGAAGCCGAAGGCCCCCGCAGCGCGAAGCGAAGCCGCTGGTTTCCCTGGCAGACCCGTCCGCGACGCACGCAGTGCGGAGTGGGAGCTGATGAGCGCCTTGTCGCTAACGCGGAGTGCGCGAGGCGACAGATTCCAGATGTACCACTACCGCTACTGTGCGGGGGACCCACTTAAAAATTAGCGGTGTGAGCCGCTTTCTTTTGCCTACTTTTCTTTGCGGCAGGCAAAGAAAAGTAGGTGCCGCCCCGCACAGGGGCAACGCTAATAGACCACTAACAAAACAAGGAAAGGCCAAAAGACCAACACCAGAACAAACCACGAAAACAGCAAACAAACCCCAAAACCCAGACCGACAACCAAACCGCCAAACAGCCAAAAACCCGCCGATCAGCCACAACCCACCCCATTTCCCGCCCACAAGGACCCACTACTTTGCCGTCGTCAACTCCGCCGATCGGCAACCTTCTGAGCGAAACAGAAACCACCTGCACGGAACAGCCCCCAACCCCAGCGCCGCAGGCAAAAAACCCACCCCGAACCCCTAGTGCACAGCGCGAAATAAACAGCTAATCTCGACCCCGCACGCCACCGCAAGGCCGCGCGCAGCGCCAGAAAAAACCGCCGCGCGACTGAAAAGGCCCTAAAAAAAGCCCGCCATGCAACGGCAAAAAAGCACCTCGGAGTACCCTTTGGAAAACTCAGCATCTCCTGAAGACTGGATCACCCGCAGCCTGCGTGCCGTCTGGCACCCCTGCACCCAGATGAAGCACCATGAACGCCTGCCGCTCATCCCGGTTGCGCGCGGCCAGGGCGCGTGGCTCTACGACCGCGCAAACAACCGCTATCTGGACGCGATCAGCTCCTGGTGGGTCAACCTGTTCGGTCACGCGAATCCGCGCATCAACGCAGCCCTCAAAGATCAGCTCGATACGCTCGAACACGCCATGCTCGCCGGCTGCACGCACGAGCCCGCCATCGAACTCGCGGAGCGCCTCGGCGCGCTCACCGGCAACATGCTCGGCCACGCGTTCTTTGCATCCGACGGCGCATCGGCCGTCGAGATCGCATTGAAGATGAGCTTCCACTCGTGGCGCAATCGCGGCTTCGCCGACAAGCAGGAATTCGTCTGCGTCGCCAACAGCTATCACGGCGAAACCATCGGCGCGCTCGGCGTCACCGACGTCGCACTCTTCAAGGACGCCTACGATCCGCTGATCCGCAACGCACACGTCGTCGCGTCGCCCGATGCGCGCCTCGCGCAGCCAGGCGAAAGCGCAGCCGACGTCGCACGCCACGCACTCGATCAGGTCCGCTCGCTGTTCGAAGCCCGCGCCACGAAAATCGCCGCGCTGATCGTCGAGCCGCTGGCGCAATGCGCGGCCGGCATGGCCATGCACGATCCGTCGTATATCGCCGGCTTGCGCGCGCTCTGCGATCAGTACGGGGTGCATCTGATCGCCGATGAAATCGCAGTCGGCTGCGGACGCACAGGCACCTTCTTCGCATGCGAACAGGCCGGCATCTGGCCGGACTTCCTGTGCCTGTCGAAAGGCATCAGCGGTGGCTATCTGCCACTCTCGACCGTGCTGTCGCGCGATGAAATTTTCGAAGCCTTCTATCACGACGACACCGCCCGCGGTTTCCTGCACTCGCATTCGTACACGGGCAATCCGCTCGCGTGCCGCGCGGCGCTCGCCACGCTCGATCTGTTCACGAGCGACAACGTACTCGCCGTCAACGCGCAGAAATCCGCGCAGTTGAAGGCCGCACTCGCGCCGCTCGCCGAACACCCGCAGGTGCGCAATCTGCGTCAGTGCGGCACGATCTTCGCGTTCGACGCCGCAATCGACGATGCTCAGCAAGCCAAAACATTCTCGCGCCGTTTCTTCGAAAACGCGTTGCGGCGTGAACTGCTGCTGCGCCCGATTTCGACGACGGTGTATCTGATGCCCCCCTACATCCTGGACGACGAAGAAATCGCGCTGCTCGCCTCGCGCACACGCGAAACCTTCGAAGCCACGCTTGCGGAGACCCGCTAATGCATCTGCTCGACACACTCACCGAAGGCCTCAAGGAGATCGACGCGCGCGGTCTGCGTCGTCGTCGCCGCACGGCAGACACACCGTGCGCCGCGCACATGACGGTCGACGGCCGCGCAATCATCGGCTTCGCCAGTAACGACTATCTCGGCCTCGCCGCACATCCGCAACTGATCGCGGCCATCGCCGAGGGTGCACAACGCTACGGCGCAGGCAGCGGCGGTTCGCATCTGCTAGGCGGCCACTCGCGCGCCCATGCGCAACTGGAAGACGATCTGGCCGAGTTCGCCGGCGGCTTCGTCGACAATGCACGCGCGCTCTACTTCAGCACCGGCTACATGGCGAATCTCGCGACGCTCACCGCGCTCGCGGGCCGCGGCACGACACTCTTCTCCGATGCGCTGAATCACGCGTCGCTGATCGACGGCGCGCGCCTGTCGCGCGCCGACGTGCAGATCTATCCGCACTGCGACACGGATGCTCTGAGCGCGATGCTCGACGCGTCGGATGCGGACGTCAAAGTCATCGTCTCCGATACCGTGTTCAGCATGGACGGCGATATCGCCCCGCTCGCCCGTTTGCTCGAACTCGCGGAGCAGCACGGCGCATGGCTGATCGTCGACGATGCGCACGGTTTCGGCGTGCTCGGCCCGCAAGGTCGCGGCGCGATCGCCCAGGCCGCGTTGCGCTCGCCGAATCTGATTTCGATCGGCACGCTCGGCAAGGCGGCGGGCGTATCCGGCGCATTCGTCGTCGCGCATGAGACCGTGATCGAATGGCTCGTGCAGCGCGCGCGTCCGTATATCTTCACGACCGCGTCGGTGCCTGCTGCGGCGCATGCGGTGTCGGCGAGTCTGCGGATCATCGGTGGCGAAGAAGGTGACGCGCGGCGCGCCCATCTCCAGCAACTGGTCGAGCGCACACGCGCGATGCTGAAGGCCACGCCGTGGCTGCCGGTCGATTCGCATACCGCCGTGCAGCCGCTGATCATCGGCGCGAACGACGCGACGCTCGATATCGCGGCCACGCTCGATCGCGCGGGTCTCTGGGTGCCGGCGATCCGTCCGCCCACCGTGCCCGTGGGTACGTCGCGGCTACGCATTTCGCTTTCCGCCGCACATTCCCAAGCGGATCTGGACCGCCTCGAAGCGGGCTTGCAACAACTCGAAGCGAAGGCGGCATGAGTAAGTCGAATCAAAGCGCACTGTCGCTCTTCGTCACCGGCACCGATACGGAAATCGGCAAGACCTTCGTGTCCGCGGCACTCCTGCGCGGTTTCGTTCGCGAGGGCCTGCAAGCCGCCGCGATGAAGCCGATTGCCGCGGGCGCGTTCGAAGTGAACGGTGTCTTGCATAACGAAGACGCGGATCAACTGGACGCCGCGTCGAGCGTCCTGCTGCCGCCGACGCTTCGCACGCCGTATCTGCTGAAAGAACCCGCGGCGCCGCATATCGCCGCCGCGCTGGAAAACGTCACACTCGATCTCGACCACATCGTCGCTTGCCATCGGCAGGCTGTGCAGCAGGCGGACGTCGTCGTGGTCGAAGGCGTCGGCGGTTTTCGCGTGCCGCTAACCGCCACGCAAGACACCGCCGATCTCGCCGTCGCGCTGAAACTGCCGGTCGTGCTGGTGGTCGGCATGCGCCTCGGCTGCATCAACCACGCACTGCTCACCGCCGAAGCGATCGCCGCGCGCGGGTTGACGCTCGCCGGCTGGGTGGCGAATCGCGTCGATCCGGCCATGACGTTCCCCGACGAAAACATCGCCTCGATTCGCGAGCATCTGGCGCGCGAACACGACGCGCCCCTGCTCGGCATCGTGCCGCATTTGAACCCGGCTTCGCCCGAGCTCGCGGCGGATCAACTCGACATCAACCGGCTCCTGCAGACGCTGCGCCACGCGCAGCGCTGAAAAACCATCACATCCATCCATGAGGATTGACGACATGACGCAACTGAACATCGCTCCGACGCCCGCCGATACGGCCGCTACCAAGCAGAACGCCAACCACGCCGCCGCAGGCGCCAAGCCGATGGCAAAGTGGCGCGTCGCCGACATCGTCGCGCTGTACGAACTGCCGTTCAGCGACCTGATGTTCCGCGCGCAGCAAACCCATCGCGAACACTTCGACGCCAACACCGTGCAACTGTCGACGCTGCTGTCGATCAAGACCGGCGGCTGCGAAGAAGATTGCGCATACTGTCCGCAGTCGGTGCATCACGACACGGGGCTGCAGGCCGACAAGCTGATGCCGGTCGATGAAGTACTGGCTGCCGCCAGGGCCGCCAAGGAAAACGGTGCGACGCGCTTCTGCATGGGCGCGGCGTGGCGCAATCCGAAGGACCGCCACCTCGAACCGATCAAGGACATGATCCGCGGCGTGAAAGCGATGGGTCTCGAAACCTGCGTGACGCTCGGCATGCTGGAGACGCATCAGGCGCAAGGTCTGCGCGAAGCGGGCCTCGACTACTACAACCACAACCTCGATACGTCGCCGGAGTTCTACGGCCAGATCATTTCGACGCGCACCTATCAGGACCGCCTCGACACGCTGGAACGCGTACGCGATGCGGGCATCAACGTGTGCTGCGGCGGGATTGTCGGGCTGGGCGAATCGCGCCGCGAGCGCGCCGGCCTGATCGCTCAACTGGCGAACATGGAGCCGTATCCGGAATCGGTGCCGATCAACAACCTCGTGCAGGTGGAAGGCACGCCGCTGACCGGCACCGAAGCGATCGATCCGTTCGAGTTCGTGCGCACGATTGCGATTGCACGCATCACGATGCCGCGCGCGATGGTGCGCCTGTCGGCGGGTCGCGAACAGATGGACGAAGCGTTGCAGGCCATGTGCTTCCTCGCCGGCGCGAACTCGATTTTCTACGGCGACCAGTTGCTGACCACCAGCAACCCGCAGGCCGAAGCGGATCGCAAGCTGCTCGAACGGCTGGGCATTCGCGCGGAAGCGGCGCAGCAGATGCCGCTGGATCAGAGCGGTTGCGAACATAGCTGCGCGCATGAGCACAACACGCAGGCAGCACCGAACTAAGCTGCTTACGAAGCACGTGCCATAAAAAAGGCCACCTCGTTTCCGAGGTGGCCTCTCTGCTTCCAGATAACGCTTACTTCCTGTCGACGATGATCTGATCGAACGTGCCGCCGTCGGAGAAATGCGTTTGCTGCGCTTTCTGCCAGCTGCCGAACATCTCTTCAACCGTGAAGGTCTTGATCGGCTTGAATTCCGCCGCGTGCTTCGCGAGCACGTTCTTGTCACGCGGACGCAGATGGTGTTCCGCAATGATTTCCTGCGCGGCCGGCGACCACAGATAGTCGAGATACGCCTGCGCTTCCTTGCGCGTGCCGCGCTTGTCGACCACCTTGTCGACGATCGAAACCGGCGGCGCGGCCAGCAGGCTCACCGACGGATACACCGCCTCGAAATTGCCCGCGCCGACACCCGTATCGATCAACGACACTTCGTTTTCGAACGTCACCAGCACGTCGCCGATACCGCGTTGCGTGAAGGTCGTGGTCGCGCCGCGGCCGCCTGTATCGAGCACCGGCACATTCTTGAAGATGGCCTTTTCGAAGTCGAGCGCCTGCGCATCGCTGCCACCGTGCTGCTTGCGATAACCCCATGCCGCCAGATACGCGTAGCGGCCGTTACCGGACGTCTTCGGATTGGCGATCACCACTTGCACGCCCGGCTTGGCGAGGTCATCCCAGTCCTTGATGTGCTTCGGATTGCCCTTGCGCACGAGAAACACCATCGTGGTGGTGTACGGGGCGCTGTCGTCAGGCAGACGCGCGCGCCAGTTGGCGGGCACCAGTTGGCCCTTTTCGGCGAGCAGGTCGATGTCGTTCGGCTGGTTCATCGTCACGACGTCGGCCTGCAGTCCTTGCAGCACCGACAGCGCCTGCGCGCTCGACGCGCCATGCGACTGGCGAATCGATACGGTCTCGCCGCTCTTCTGCTTATAAGCCGCAATGAAGCCGGCATTGATGTCCTTGTACAACTCGCGCGTCACGTCGTACGACACATTCAGCAGCGACGTGTCCGCGTGTGCCGTGGATACGCCGCCGAGCGCGAGCGTGATTGCCGTCATGCCGGCTGCCAGCCAGCGCGATGTCCCCGTGTTGCCTGCCATCTTTCTTGTCCCCGCCTGTCGATGATGAAAAACTGCGGCCACACAAACGTGCAGCGTGAAGCGGGATTCTAACGGATTGCTTACGTGTTCACTCGCGCCCGTTTGGACACTCAAACGAACGCATGCTGCGCGAGCTCGAGCGTCTCCTCGCGAAAGCGCAACGGCGCCGCGCAATGCACCAGGGTGTCGACGAAATACTTGGCACGCGGCCACGGGCCGAATCCCGCCGCGGTGTTGATATGACCTGCGTCGCCCAGATTGACGAACGCGCTGCCGAAACGCTGCGCGAGATCGCGCGCGCCGGCGAGCGTCATCCAAGGATCGGTTTCGCTGCCGATCAGAATCGACGGCACGCCGAGACGTCGCGCGTCGAACGGGCCGGCGAAAGCAAATTTCTGCGGGCTAGCCGGTGCGACGAACAGCACGCCGACTACATCGTTCGCATACGACGCCTGCTGCAACGCATGCGCGGTCGCGAGGCAACCGAAGCTGTGGGCGGCCAGTACGAACGGGCCACGTTCGCGCGCGAGCAGGTCGCGCAGCGACTTTGCCCAAAGCGCGACGTCCGGTGCATCCCAGTCGGCCTGCTCGACGCGCAGCGAGCGCGCGAATTGCCGTTCAAGCCAGCTTTGCCAGTGCGCGCCTTCGCTGCCGTGCAGACCGGGAACGGTGACCAGTCGCGGCGGCCATGTCGATTTGGTGCATGAAAGCATGTGAGTCCCTCGCTGCCGGAATCCGGGAATTGATTGTCCCGCCTGACGCCGCAAGGGCGAACCAAGTTTTTGTGCTTTGTTTATGGGGCGAATACAGGGCCAAAACCGCACGCCCGTGCGCAAACGCGCGCGATTCGCGTCGAAAAAGTAGAATGATGCCTATCCATAAAAGCAGGAGGCCCCATGCAGCAAGCGTCGTCTGAAGCGCGGCGGGCGGTGCAGCCGTCCCGCCGGGCCTTTTCCGTCATCAGACTCGCGCACGCATGCGCACTCCGGACCGTATGAAAATCCTTTTTTACATGCAGCATGCCGACGCCGCCGCGTGGCTTCACGACTTCGCCCGCGCGCTGCCGGAAGCCGACCTGCGCGAATGGCAACCCGGCGACACCGCACCCGCTGATTTCGCGGTCGTGTGGCGTCCGCCGCGCGAGATGCTGGCCGGCCGCGACGATCTGCGCGCGATCTTCAATCTCGGCGCGGGCGTCGATGCGATTCTCGGGCTCGAACACGAGCAACCCGGCACGCTGCCGCGCAACGCCCGCTTGATCCGGCTCGAAGACACCGGCATGGCTGCGCAGATGGCCGAATATGTCACGCATGCCGTGCTGCGCTATCTGCGCCGTTTCGACGAGTATCAGACGCTGCAAAGCGAGCGCCGCTGGGAAGTGCTCGAGCCGCACCGACGCGACACCTTCACGGTTGGCGTGCTCGGTCTCGGCGTGCTCGGTGCGCATGTCGCGCAAGCGGTCGCGGCGTTCGGCATGCCGGTGCGCGGGTATAGCCGCAGCGCACGGCAAATCGACGGCATCGCGACCTTTGCCGGCGACGAGCAGTTCGACGCGTTTCTCGACGGCGTGAAGGTGCTGGTGAATCTGTTGCCGCATACGCCGGATACGGGCGACGTGCTGAACCGGCATACTTTCTCGAAGCTCGCGAAGGGTGCCTATCTGATCAACGTCGCACGCGGCGGGCATCTGGTCGAACAGGATCTGCTCGAAGCGCTCGCCGGCGGCCAGATCGCCGCCGCGACGCTGGACGTGTTTCGCGAAGAACCGTTGCCGCCCGATCATCCGTTCTGGCGGGAACCGCGCATCACGATTACGCCGCACATGTCGGCGCTCACCTTGCGCGAAGAGAGCGTCGTGCAAGTCGCACAGAAGATGGTGGCGCTCACGCGCGGCGAGACCGTGAGCGGCGTGGTCGATATCGAACGAGGATACTGAGGGCGGGTTTGAATACCGCCATCGAATCCAGTTGAACAACTGAAAGAGCACCGCCACGCGCGGGCTCATTGCATGGGACGGAGACATATCATGGCCTTGCCACAACGCGTCAAAATCGTCGAAGTCGGTCCGCGGGACGGACTGCAGAACGAAAAGGAATTCGTCCCCACCGCTGTCAAGATCGAGCTGATCAACCGCCTGGCGGCAGCGGGTTTCAGCAACGTCGAAGCTGCGTCGTTCGTCTCGCCGAAATGGGTGCCGCAAATGGCCGATGGCGCCGACGTGATGGCCGGCATCGCGCGCCGGGCGGGCACGATCTACTCGGTGCTGACGCCGAACCTGCGCGGCTTCGAAGGCGCACTCGCCGCCCGCGCGGATGAGATCGTGATCTTCGGCGCGGCCAGCGAAGCGTTCTCGCAGAAGAACATCAATTGCAGCATCGCGGAAAGCATCGACCGATTCGTACCGGTCGCGCAAGCGGCGAAGGAACACGGCCTGCGAATTCGCGGCAGCGTGTCGTGCGCGCTCGGTTGCCCGTATCAAGGCGAGGTGCCGGTCGCGTCGGTGGTCGATGTGGTCGAACGTTTCGCGGCGCTCGGCTGCGACGAAATCGATATCGCGGACACCATCGGCGTCGGTACGCCGAAGCGCACGCGCGAAGTGTTCGAGGCGGTCACCCGCGTGTTCCCGCGCGAACGTCTGTCGGGTCACTTCCACGACACCTACGGGCAAGCGCTCGCGAACATCTACGCCGCGTTGCAGGAAGGCATCGAGATCTATCACGCGTCCGTGGCTGGGCTTGGCGGCTGTCCGTATGCCAAGGGCGCAACCGGCAATGTCGCGACCGAAGACGTGTTGTATCTGATGAACGGCCTCGGCATCGAAACCGGCATCGACCTCGCGCAAGTCGTCGCAATCGGCGATTTCATTTCGACGTCGATTGGCCGGCCGAACGTGTCGCGCGCCGGCAAGGCCCTGCTTGCCAAAGCACGCAGCGAACAGGCCAACTGCGTTTGACCCCGCATCTCGATCAGGACATAGCACAATGACGGACCACGCTTCTCTCGAACCGGACGACCTCACCGCGTTGCCCGATTCCGCGCGCCGCGTCGCGCAATTGTTGCGCGAGCGCGGCCACGCGGGCCGGATCGTGATGCTGCCGGAAACCGGCAAAACCTCCGCCGAAGCTGCCGCCGGCCTCGGCTGTTCGGTTGCGCAGATCGCCAAGTCGATTCTGTTTCGCCGCCGCGAAGACGACGCACCGGTGCTGGTAGTCGCGAGCGGCGCAAATCGCGTCGACGAAAAGAAGGTTGCGGCGCAAGTCGGCGAGATCGGCCGTGCGGATGCGAAGTTCGTGCGCGAGAAAACCGGCTATGCAATCGGCGGCGTGTGCCCGATCGGCCATGCCACCGAACCCGTCACGCTGATCGATGCCGATCTGCTGGCGCTCGACAGCCTGTGGGCGGCGGCAGGTCATCCGCATGCCGTGTTCAATCTGACGGCGCAGGAGTTGATTGCGCTCACGGGCGCGCCGGTGATCGACGTGGCGCTGCGCGAGACGGCGTGACGCCATGACAGCGGGCATCGACAACGAAGACGACGAGGCCGCCGTGCCGTCACCCTGCATCAGCGTGTGCAGAATGGACGCCTCCACCGGCTGGTGCGAAGGCTGCTTGCGCACCATCGACGAAATCGCCGGCTGGTCGTTATTCGACGACGACGCGAAGCGCACGGTCTGGAACGCGATCGAGGAACGTCACGCGGAATTCATGGCCAGACAGGCAAAGGCCCAGCGATGAACGCTGCGCCTCGCATCGTGACGATTGGCGAAACGTTCAGCTCGACGCTCGAACTCTCGGCGGAATCGGTGAAATCGTTCGCCACGCTCGTCAACGACCTCAACCCGCTGCATCACGACGACGCCTATGCCGCGCAAAGCCGCTTCGGCGGTCTGATCGCGTCGGGCACGCAACCCACCGCGTATTTCATGGCGCTGCTGGCCACCCATTTTTCAACCTATGCGCAGCCGCTCGGACTCGAGTTCGATATCAAGCTGAAGAAAGCGGTCCACGCGAACGATACGCTGACGATCACCTGGCGTGTGCGCGATGCTTACTGGAAGCCGAGTCTGAACGGCGATCTGACGCATCTCGAAGGCAGCGTGGTGAATCAGCGCGGCGACACCATGCTGATCGGCACGTCGACCATTCTCGTGATGGCGAAGCCCGAAGCGTCGGCGGAAACGAACGTGAACACAAGCGCACCATGATCACACTGCCTGAATCGATTCGAGTCTTCGAACGCGGCTGGCTTTCGTCGAACAACGTACTGCTGGTTGACGACACGTGCGCCGCGCTGGTCGATACCGGTTACGCGACGCACGCGCCGCAAACCGTCGCGCTGGTGAAGCAGGCGCTCGGTGCGCGCGGGCTCGATCTGATCGTCAACACACACCTGCATTCGGATCACTGCGGCGGCAACGCGCTATTGCAGTCGACATGGCCGTGCCGTACCGCGATTCCCGCATCCGAAGCCGACGCGGTGCGCGACTGGGACGAAACCCGTCTGACGTTTCGCGCCACGGGCCAGCGCTGCGAGCGCTTCACCTTCAGCGGGACGATCGCACCCGGCGCGCCATTGCGGCTCGGCGCGCTCGACTGGCAGGTGCTCGGCGCGCCGGGCCACGATCCCCATTCGTTGATGCTGTATTGCGCGAGCGAACGCATCCTGATCAGTGCGGACGCGCTGTGGGAAAACGGCTTTGGCGTGATCTTTCCCGAACTGGAAGGTGAAAGCGGTTTCGCCGAAGAACAGTCGGTTCTCGAAAGCATCGCGAAGCTCGACGTGCGGCTCGTGATTCCAGGGCATGGCCCACCCTTCACGAACGTCGACGAGGCGCTCGATCGGGCGTTTTCACGCGTCGCGTGGCTACGGGCCGACCCGGCGCGTAACGCGAAGAATGCGTTGAAGGTGTTGATCGTGTTCAAGCTGCTCGAAGTTCGCGCGATGCACTTCGACACCGTGCTGCGAATGCTCGACGACGCCGCCGTGATGCACGCCGCCGCATCGATGCTCAAGCCGCGCGCCGAGTGGCCCACGTTAGTGCGAACGATCGTTGAGGAATTGGCCGTGCGCAACGGGCCATTGGAAATCGACGGCGAGCGTATCGTCGCGCGCCAAGGCTGATGCGGCGCGCACGCACGCAGAACACCGGAACCGTCGCCACAAAAAGAAAACCGCTCGACCATCATGGCGAGCGGCGGAAATTCTGTCGGACGTGATCAGCGTCGGTACGAATGATACGCGTGCCGGTTTTTTGACCGCATCAGTGATTTCCCTACAGAAGCTTGACGCCGCCTTTTAAACCCGCATACAACCCCTGCTACGAAACACCGTAGTGGCGCAATCCGGCTCTCATTGGTTCGTCGATACGAACAATGCTGCGTGTTTTTGCTCCGGAATCCGTACCATTGTCTGCTGATACATCGGCACAGCGGTTATCGCGTCAGGTTGAGGACAAGCGTCTTTGCGGCACGATCCGCCAGCCGAGATTCACGCCGGCCGCCGCGAGCAGGATCAGCACCGCGCCGAGCACCTGAATCCACGCGAGCTTCTGCCCGAATGCAACCCGGTCGACAATGATCGCCACCACCGGATAGATGAACGACAACGCACCGGTCATCGAGGTCGGCAGTTTCTGGATTGCCCCATAGAGCAGTACGTACATGAGTCCCGTATTGACGACGCCGAGCACGATCAATTCGAGCCACTGCACGCCGCTGGCCGGCAGCGCATCGAAGCGCACGAACGGCGCCAGCATCACGACGCCGAGCGATACCTGGATCAACGCAATCAGATGCGGCGGCGTGCCCTTCAGGCGCTTCGTGATGATCGACGAAATCGCATACATTGCCGCCGCGCCCACGGCGTAGGCAACCCCGGCCAGGTAGTGGCCCGGCACCGCCAACACCGCGGGCTCAACCTTCACCACGAACACGAGACCGACAAACGCGACCACCAGCCAGACCACAGTCGACGCGCTGATGCGCTCGCGAAACACCAACGCGCCGAGCGCGACCAGCATGAACGGCTGCGTGTTATAGACGGCCGTTGCCATAGAAATCGACGCACGTGAATAGGCCGCGAACAGCAACAGCCAGTTGATGACGATCGCCGCGCCGCCAAGCAGCGCGAGGCCGAGCATCTTCCACGAAAAGAGCTTGCGCCTGAACAGGCCGAGCACCGCGCACACGAGCGCGAGCGTCGCGCCGCCGAAGATGCAGCGAAAGAACACGACATTGAACGGGCTCTGCTGCGACGACACCACCAGCCAGCCGATGGTGCCCGACATCAGCATGGCCATGCTCATTTCCGCCGCGCCGCGGCGAATCTCGTTTGACGCCATGATTCGATCCTCGAATGGATTCCTGCACGAGAAGCAGTGTAATTAATCCGGCGAGCCGAATACATGGCTAAACTTAAGTCTCCCTGCAGAGAAGCCTAATAATCGAAGGCCATCATGTCTAAACGCCTTGCTCCCGCCACACCCGCGACACTCGATGAAACCGACCGCGCGCTGCTCGCCGCACTGGCTGCGGATGCGCGCCAGCCGGTTAGCGAACTGGCGCGTCTGGTGGGCCTTTCAGCGCCAAGCACGGCCGAGCGTGTTCGAAGACTCGAAGCGCAAGGCGTGATCGAGCGCTTTACCGTGCAGATCGATCCACGCGCGCTCGGCTTCACGTTGCAGGCCATCGTGCGCGTGAAGCCCTTGCCCGGACAACTGCATCTGGTGGAAGACGTGATCCGGCGTATTCCGGAATTTGTCGAATGCGACAAAGTGACGGGCGACGACTGTTTCATCTGCCGCCTCTATCTGCATTCGATCGAGCAGCTCGACGAGATTCTGTCGAAGGTCACCGAACGCGCGGAGACCAGCACCGCGATCATCAAGTCGACACCGATTGCGCGCCGCTTGCCGCCGCTGGGCTAAGGCAGGCGCGCTGCCTTAGCTCTCGCGGCCGACTGAAAGGCCGCCGCCTTAGGTGTGCGAAACGCGGCGGCTTACTGTTCAACCGCCTCGAAGAACGACAGCATTTCCGCGACCAGTTCCTCCGGTGCTTCTTCAGGAATGTAGTGGCCGCACGGTAGCGAACGCCCGCTCACGTCCCGCGCGACCTGACGCCATTCCGCGAGCGGGTCGAAGCATTTCTCGATCACGCCCTGTTCGCCCCACAGCACACGCAACGGACAACCGATCTTGTGGCCCCGCTCGATATCGGCCCGATCAAGTTCGAGATCGATGCCCGCCGAGGCCCGGTAATCCTCGCACATCGCATGCACGGCGCCGGGTTGTGCCAGCGCGCGGCGATACGCGTCGAGCGCTTCGGGGGCGAACGCCGCCAGGCCGGCGTGACGGCTCCCCATCACGGCGTCGACATACGCCGCCGGGTTCGCGCCGATCAGCGTCTCCGGCAGCGGTTCCGGCTGGATCAGGAAGAACCAGTGGAAGTAATGCGTCGCGAAAGTGCGGTCGGTGGCTTCGTACATCGCAAGCGTGGGCGCGATATCGAGCAGCATCAAACGCTCGACGGCGTCGGCATGATCGAGCGCCATCCGGTGCGCAACCCTGGCGCCGCGATCGTGCGCGCACACCAGGAATCGTTCGAAGCCGAAGTGCCGCATCACGGCGACCTGATCGGCCGCCATGGCGCGTTTGGAATACGGCGCGTGAGCGGCGTCGCTCGGCGGTTTGCCCGATGCGCCGTAGCCGCGCAAGTCGGTAGCGACGACGGTAAAGTGCTGCGCCAGTTGCGCGGCGCACCGTTGCCAGATCAGATGCGACTCAGGATGACCGTGCAACAACAGAAGCGGCGGCCCCGCTCCGCCCTTCACTCCGAAAATATCGACGTCGCCCGCGGCGACACGAAAGGGCGCGAAATCCTCGAAGGCCATGGCAGGTCTCTTGTCGTTTGGAAGTCAAACCATTGTAGGAGCGCAATGTGTCCAAGCGGAGTGGGATAGGCCACGCAAGCATAGAACCTGAACACTCCTTCCAACTGTTCAAAACGCACAGGGCACTGCGGCTTCGCCTATAATCGAACGATCGTTCTTAAATTTTTGGACGACCGTGGTGAACAGGTGGTGAGATCGTGGCGGCTGCATGTCGCCGGTCAGTCTCGACGCACCCGAGGCCATGTGCCGCTAAACTCATTATCGCCGGGCGCCCCGTGCCGCACCGGTCCGCTTATCAGGAGACTCGCATCATGGCATTGCCCGCCGTCCTGCAAAAACTTGCGCTGCCCGTCGTCGCTTCGCCGATGTTCATCGTCAGCTATCCCGAACTCGTGCTGGCTCAATGTAAGGCCGGTATCGTCGGTTCATTCCCCGCGTTGAATGCGCGCCCGGCAGAACTGCTCGACGAATGGCTCACGCAGATTCAGGCGCAGCTCACCGAGCACAAGGCGGCGAATCCCGACGCGATCATCGGACCCATCGCTGTCAATCAGATCGTTCATCAGTCGAATACGCGGCTCGAGCACGACGTGCGTGTGTGCGTCGAACACAAGGTGCCGATCTTCATCACCAGCCTGCGCGCACCGGCGCGTGAGATCGTCGACGCGGTGCACAGCTACGGCGGCATCGTGCTGCACGACGTGATCAATCTTAGGCATGCGCAGAAAGCGCTGGAAGCGGGCGTCGACGGGCTGATCCTGGTCGCGTCGGGTGCCGGCGGCCATGCGGGCACGACCTCTCCGTTCGCACTGGTGGGCGAAGTCCGGCGCATGTTCGACGGCCCGATCGTGCTGTCCGGCTCGATCGCCAACGGCGGCTCGATTCTCGCCGCGCAGGCCATGGGCGCGGACCTCGCCTACATGGGCACGCGTTTCATCGCGACCAAAGAGGCGCACGCGGTCGACAGCTATAAGCAGGCGATCGTCAATTCCACGGCGTCGGACATCATCTACACGAATCTGTTCACCGGCGTGCACGGCAACTACATCCGCGAAAGTATCGTGAACGCGGGGCTGGACCCGGACGCGCTGCCGGAATCCGACAAGACCGCGATGAACTTCGGCAGCGACAAGGCGAAGGCGTGGAAGGACATCTGGGGCGCAGGCCAGGGCGTCGGGCTGATGGACGATGTGCCGAGCGTCGATGAGCTGGTCCAGCGTTTGACGAAGGAATATAACGACGCCAAGGCGCGGCTCGGCATCGCACGGTAAGGCGCGGAAACAGGCGCGGTAACAGCAGCGGTAACAGCAGGACGGCGGCGACCGAACGCAGGCGCCGCCCGACATCGCCAGGCAATGTACCTAGCGCACCGCCAGTGCCTTGATCTGCTCCAGCGAAGGCCAAAGCGATTCGTTGGCAAAACGGTCGGCCAGGAAGTCGACAAACGAGCGCACCTTGGCCGACAGATGCCGCCGGCTCGCATAAACCACATGGATCGGCAACTCGCGAGGCGGCACGTCGTCCACCAGCAAGGGCACGAGGCGCCCCGCCGCCAGATCGTCGCCGATCACCTCGGTGCCGAGCATCGCGATTCCCGCACCTTGCAGCACGATCACGCGCTGCGCCTCCAGGTGGTTGACGATCAGATTGCCGGTTAATCGGACGCGCGACGAGGCATCGCCGGTCGCGGGTGCAATTTCGAGCGCGGACACGCCCGCGTACTGCAGATAGTTGTGGCGCGCCAGGTCGGCAACGGTCTTTGGCGTGCCGTGCCGGCGCAGATAGGCGGGCGACGCGCACAGCACCAGATGCGCAGTCGCAATCTGCCGGGCAATCAGCGAAGACGATTTCAGCCCGCTCGGCGACGCCCGGATCGCCACGTCAAAACCTTCGTCGATCAGTTCCACTACCCGGTCGGACAAGGTCATGTCGACGGTGACCTGCGGATACTGAGCGGCATAGTCGGCCACCGCGGCCATCACGTGGCTCAAGCCGAACGCCGATAAAGACGACACCCGCAAGCGTCCCTGCGGCACGACGCTCGCCGCGCCGACCACCTGCTCGGCTTCTTCGAGTTCGGTGAGCACCTGGCTCAGGCGTTCGTAGTATTCGCGGCCCGCCTCGGTCGGCGCAACGCGGCGCGTGGTGCGGTTGAGCAAACGTGCGCCGAGCTGCTGTTCGAGGTGCATCACATGCTTGCTCGCCATGGCCGCCGACATCTCCATGCGTTCGGCCGCGCCGACAAAGCTGCCGACTTCAACCACGTGGCGGAACACTTTCATGCTGACGAGGGTATCCATCTCAATCGCTCGCTTCAGGAATCAATCGACGCCATTCTGCCGGGTTTATCAAAAGCCGGGCGGCAAATCGAGCCGATGCGCAGACGAAGAATGGACGCTAGAAGCGCCAAAGCCCACCTTCTTGGGAAGGTGGGCTTTGGCGATATTGCGTGTTGCTGCGTGACGTTACGTTTAGTCGCGTGTCAGTGCCCGTGTCAGCAGGCAACCGGTATGGCGTCCGCGGCATCCGCTCGCGGACGCCGCCCGCCTCGACCTGGACGCCTAGAACTTGGCGCGCAGGCCGACGCCGTACGTGTCGCCGCTCGACTGGCTGCTGATCTTGTCGTACATATAAGCCGCGTAGATATCCGTGCGCTTGGACAGCGGGTAATCGTAGCCAATCGATGCCGTCTGGCGAGTCTGGTTCAAGCCGCCGCCGTCGCGCGAATAGGCATACGACGCCATCACCGAACCCGGGCCGGCCGGCACCGTGACGCCGCCCTGACCCGTATTCACGTGCCAGCTCGAGATGGTCTGCTGGTTGTACGTGTACATGTACTGGCCGTAGAACTTCACGAACTTCAGGTCGTACGACACGCCGGCTTGCGCCACGCTCTGGCTCTTCAGACCCGGAACGCCCGACGTATTGAAGCTGCCGAGGTCGCCCGGCACGCTGTTGAAGTTCACGTACTGGTACACCGCGGTCGCCGCGAACGGGCCGTGGAAGTACAGCACCTGGCCGCTCCACTTCTTCGCGCCGTTCTGACCCGCTGTATTGCCGAGCGCGTACATCGCGGTCGCGGTCAGGCCGTTGAAGTTAGGCGACGAGTACGACACCGCATTGCTCCAGCCCGAGTCGCCCGTCACGCCCTGATCGGTCGTGTAGGTCGGGAACGTGCCGAGACCCAGATACGTGTGAGCGATGATCGGCGAGAACACGTACGAGTCGACGAACGGGTTGAACAGAATCGTCGACACGAACAACGGCGTGGTCAGGCGGCCTGCCGTTACCGTGCCGTACGGCGATTCGATACCGACGTACGCGTTACGCGAGAACATCGTGTCGCCCGTGAAGCGGCCGTACTGGCCGTTCTGCGCGAGGAAGAAGCCTTCGAGTGCGAAAATCGCCTTGTAGCCGTTGCCCAGATCCTCAGCCCCCTTCAGGCCCCAGTACGACGTCGACATGCCGCCGCCGGACACCTGGACCGCGGTCTTGTTGCCCGGGAATTTCTGCGCACCGACCCACTCGTCGACCTGGCCGTAGAGTTGCACGCTCGATTGTGCAAAAGCAGACGAGGCACTGGCCAGCAGAGCGGCACACGCAGTTGCCTTGAGGGTGGTCTTCAGCGCACGGCTGATGCTTGTTTTCATGGGTTCTCCTGTCTTTGTCAAAAGGGGTGTGGCTGTGCGAAAGGGGGCGCTCGCGCGAACCGTTGTTGTTGTCCGTTCGATCATCGAGTCAATCTGGGCGAGACCATCTTTGCGGACCATTTTTATGGACAAAAATATCGTGGGTTATTGCGGGTATAGCGTTCTGATTAGTTTTGTCATTTATCAGCCTGATAAAGCCGGCGCGGCGGGTGCCCTCATCGCGTCGCGGCGGACTTCGCGGTTCGGCGCAAAGCGTTACTGAGACTGAGCCTGAACGGTTGATAACGGCCCAGATGTCAGGGGGATGACGCGCCGCGCCAAAATCGACCGAATTTGACAACGGGCTGCGATTTGCTGCCGGATGTTTTCAAAAAAGTGTGGCGTCGAAACGTCACATTGACAGGGGGCTTTGAACAGTAGTGGCGTGTAATCCCGCAGTAAGCCGGTTTGATAGCCGGAGATACGGGTTTCACGGTGGGAACGGGGAAAGTTCGGTGGGAGGAAAAGCGCTGTGGAAGCACCTTGAGCGCAGGCGACGAACCCGACGCCCACACGGTGATCAGTTACGGTACGGACCTTCCTGCTGACGTGGGTCATCCCCCGGACGCTGCATAGCGCGCGCGGCGCCGCGCTCTTCGTTATACCGGGCGACGTCGGCGCGAATCGAACCGGTGCGAATCGGTGCGTTAGGCGGTGGCCGCGGCACCCCGCGCGATTCGGCGCTGACCGGTGTGATAGCGTCGGCGTACTGCACACCGCCGCGGCCGTCGTTGGGGTATCCACCCGGGCCGGCCACACGGCGCATACCCGGGTTGTAGGCGCCAAAGCCGTTACCGTAGCTGCCGGCGAAGTTCGCGCGGCCACGTGGCAAGCGGGCGTTACTGTCGGCCACGCTGGTGCGAGGCTGTCTGACATTGGCGGCGCCATGGTAGTAGCCGCCGTTGTGCGCGTCGCCTCGCATTGCGTGGCTAAACACCGCATGCGAACCACCGCCGCCGTGCGGCATGCCCGGCACTTTTGCGCAGGCGAACGAGCACAGCGCGGTGATAACCGCGCCCAATGCCCAGTGCTTCGTTCTCGACAACCCGTCCACCAAGTGACTCACATGCCCGAAGACCTGCCTGAAGCCCATCGTTCGAGCTGCGATGGACCTGTTCTGGGATCGGCGCAAGCGCTGCATCTCTGCTGCGGCGCGGGGCATCCCGATGGCCTTTGATCAGTAATTTATGGTTGCGGGCAAAGGGTGTCGAGCCAAAAAGTGTTAGGCCTCGACGGCTGTTGTAACACCTTGTTACTGCGACGTTTTTCCGCGACAGAGCCCTTGCGCGAAAGCATTGAAACAGCTTGCTGAAACGGCTGTCCCGAGATCCGCTGAAGGTGCTTTCGCATGACGAATCCCCCGCGGATTTCTGGCCGGATTGTCAAAACGGCAGTGGACCAAACCGATGCGCTCGCCAATACTGCAACTGACCGTGAGCATGGACTGAGGCGCACCGATCCCGCGTTCTAATGCGCAACGCTCATTAATCGATTCGGCAAATGAATTTGCATATTTAATCGGTTTTTAGCAACAATAGGCGTTTTTCATAGCTTGAGTCGGGCGCATCCGCGCGCCCGCTTTCCGCATCACCGAATCGAGATTCCGCCATGGCTCGCCCGAAACTGCTTCCCGACAATTTCACCCTGTGCCTTGTAAGCACCGTGATCCTCGCCAGCCTCCTGCCGGTCCACGGGCAGGCCGCTGTCGGATTCAACTGGGTGACGAACGTTGCAGTGGGCCTGCTGTTTTTCCTGCACGGCGCCAAGCTCTCACGCGAGGCGATCGTAGCGGGCGCGACGCATTGGCGTCTGCATCTGGTCGTATTGCTCAGCACGTTCGCGCTGTTCCCGCTGCTCGGTCTCGCGCTTAAGCCGCTCCTTTCGCCACTTGTCACGCCGGCGCTCTATGCGGGGGTCCTCTTCCTCTGCACGCTGCCGTCGACGGTTCAGTCGTCTATCGCGTTCACCTCGATTGCCAAAGGCAACGTACCGGCCGCCGTATGCAGCGCGTCGGCCTCGAGCCTGCTGGGCATCTTCATCACGCCCGCGCTCGTCAGCCTCGTTGTCACCAATCAGGCGGCAAGCGGCGGCGCCTCGCCGTGGCATACGGTAGGCAACATCGTTCTGCAATTGCTGGTGCCGTTCGTGGCCGGACAACTGCTGCGCCCGCTGATCGGCAAGTGGATCGAGCGCCACCGCGGCGTGCTGAAGTTCGTCGACCAGGGCTCGATCCTGCTGGTGGTGTACGGAGCATTCAGCGAGGCCGTGAACGAAGGCCTGTGGCACCAGATCCCGTTGTCCGCGCTCGGCGGACTGGTGCTGATCAGCGTTGTGCTGCTCGCCCTCGCGTTGGCCGTGACGATCGTGGTCAGCAAGCGGCTCGGCTTCGACCGCGCCGACCAGATCACGATCATCTTCTGCGGTTCGAAGAAAAGCCTCGCTGCCGGGGTGCCGATGGCCAAAGTGATTTTCGCCGCGCATGCGGTGGGTGCCGTGGTGTTGCCGCTGATGCTGTTCCACCAGATCCAGTTGATGGTGTGCGCCGCGCTCGCGCAGCGCTGGGGGGCTCGCGACATGAGCAGTGAAACCCGCGCCGCATCGCGCGAGCGGGCCGCCGCCGCCGTCGCGCGCCGTTGAATACGCGCGCAATGCAAACAGGACATTCATAAGCGCCCTCCCTGAGCGTCATTTGAAGAAAGCCGCCTTGTGCGGCTTTTTTGTTATTTCACGCTCAAACGCCGCCGCTGTCGCCTCAGCCGGACGGCATAGGCAAAGTCCTGGCCGCGGCAAAACCAGACGGCAGCGAGCCCGCTGCCGAAACTGGCCGGCGCACCACGCCGGTGCAACGCTTCACTAAAAGTTCACTTAATTCCGTGCCGGATAGGTCGATAAGTCATAGGTCGATCGCTACGCCTAACTGCCATGCAACCTCGTTCGCCCTCCCGATCCGCTACGCCGCGCATCGAGGAGTTGATCGCCCGGCGTGATCTGTCCGCCGTATTCCAGCCGATCATCGATTTCGACGGCGGCGCGATCCTCGGCTACGAAGGTCTGATTCGCGGGCCGTCCGGCACCTCGCTCGAAGCGCCGTTCGCACTTTTTTCGCAGGCGCTCGCCGAGGGCTGCACGCTCGAGCTCGAGCAAGCCGCCGCACGCACCTGCATCGACGCGTTCGCGAAGCTCGATGTCGACGGCAAGCTGTTTCTCAATTTCAGCGCGGGCGCGATCCGCCGGCTGGCCGAAGCACGCGACGACACGCTCGCGCTGCTGCGCCATCGCGGCGTCGATCCGCACCGGATCGTGATCGAACTGACCGAGCAGAGCACGATTCTGGACGTCGCCAGCTTTGTGCCGTTGATCTCGGCGCTGCGCACCGAGGGCGCGCAATTCGCACTCGACGATTACGGCACCGCGAACGCCAGCATGAATCTGTGGGTGCGCCTGCAACCGGACGTCGTGAAGATCGACCGATTCTTCATTCACGGCATCTCCAGCGATTCGCTCAAGTTCGAAGCCGTGCGCGCCATGCAGCACTTCGCCAACGCGAGCGGCGCACGGCTGGTGGCCGAAGGCATCGAGGACGAAGCGGATCTGATCGTGGTGCGTGACATGGGGATCGGCTGCGGGCAAGGCTATTTCTTCGGCCGCCCCCATGCGCAGCCGTCCCGCAGCGTCACCGACGACGCCCGCGACGCGCTGCTCTCCGGCCACATCGCCGTGTTCCCGGAAACGACGCGCACGGTGAGCAGCGCATCGCCGTCGGGCGGCATGGCGTCGGCAAAGATGATGGTGCATGCGCCCGCCTTACCGCGTCACGCCACCAACAACGACGTGCTCGAGCTATTCAACCGTCTGCCCGATCTGCACGCGGTGGCGGTGGTCGAGAACGACGAACCGGTCGCGCTTATCAACCGCCGCAGTTTCATGGACCGCTACGCGCTGCCGTACCACCGCGAGCTGTTTGGCAAGCGGCCCTGCCTGCAGTTCGCGAACGCATCGCCGGTGATCATCGAACAATCGATGACCGTCGAGCAAATGGCCAAACTGCTTGCCAGCGACGACCAGCGTTACCTCGCCGACGGCTTCGTCATCACCGACAAACACGGCAAATACGCCGGTCTCGGCACCGGTGAGAATCTGGTGCGCGCGGTCACCGAGGTGCGCATCGAAGCCGCGCGCTACGCGAACCCGCTGACCTTCCTGCCGGGCAACATCCCGATCAGCTCGCACATCGCCCGCCTGCTCGGCAACGATGCCGGTTTCTACGCCTGCTATGTCGATCTGAACCACTTCAAGCCCTTCAACGATCAGTACGGTTACTGGCAAGGCGACGAAGTGCTGAAATTCGCGGCCGCCGTGCTCGCCGACGTGTGCGACCCGACCCGCGACTTCCTCGGCCACGTCGGCGGCGACGACTTCCTGATCCTGTTTCAGAGCGAGGACTGGAAAGATCGCGTGCTGCGCGCGATTCACCTTTTCAACGAAGGCGCCCAGCGCTTCTATGCGCCCGCCGACCGGCTCGCCGGCGGCATCCACGGTGAAGACCGGCGCGGCAATCCGACCTTCTTTGGCTTCGTGACAATGGCGATCGGCTGCGTACGCGTCGAGTCGGACGGCGGTCCGTCGTTGTATAGCAGCGAAGAAATTGCGTCTGTCGCGGCGCTGGCGAAGCGGCGCGCGAAGCACGAGGCGAGCGGTTTCGTGCTGATCGAGGCGGATGAGAGTGTGGCCCTGCTGCGCGGACAGGCCGACGTAGCGGCGATGTCTTTCGACTGAGTGCGCGGACGCGTCAACACGAGGATTGACGCGTTGTTTAGTATTTTTACTAAACAACATAAATCAGACCAACGCCCGTAGCTACGGGTATTTACGGGGGCGCATCGACGGTTTATGGGGCGGTTTTAGCGATGTTTTACTATACAATCGCCCGAACCCAAACACCGTACGGTCGCGCCGCCCGCGGCCGCTTCACTCGATGGCTACAACCATCCGCGACGTCGCCCGCGCGGCCAGCGTGTCGATCGGCACCGTCTCACGCGCCCTGAAGAATCAGCCCGGCCTGTCCGAGGCCACTCGCGAACGCGTGATCGAAGCGGCACGGCAGCTCGGCTACGACGCCGCCCAGTTGCGTCCCCGTATCCGCCGTCTGACTTTTTTGCTGCATCGTCAGCACAACAACTTCGCCGTCAGCCCGTTCTTTTCGCACGTGCTGCACGGCGTTGAGGATGCGTGCCGCGAACGCGGCATTGTCCCGTCCGTGCTGACCGCCGGTCCGACTGAAGACGTGATCCAGCAGATGCGCCTGCATGCGCCGGACGCGGTGGCGATCGCCGGTTTCGTCGAGCCTGAAACGCTAACCACGCTGGTGGCCATGCAGCGTCCGCTCGTGCTGATCGACCTGTGGGCGCCCGGCCTGCGCTCGGTGAATCTCGACAACGCCGGGGGCGCCACGCTCGCCATGCGGCATCTGTTCGAACAGCAGCGCAAGCGCGTCGCGTTCATCGGCGGCTCGCTCGCACACTTCAGCATTGCCCAGCGCGCGCTCGGTTACAGGCGAGCGTTTTTCGAAGCGGGCCTGCTGTTCGACCCCTCGCTTGAGGTCACGATCGACGCCGGCCTCGATCCCGCCAGCGGCGCGGCGCGCGCGATGCACCAGCTGCTCGACGCGCCCGGCCCGCGGCCCGATGCCGTGTTCGCCTACAACGACGCCGCGGCGCTCGCCGCGCTGCGCGCGTGCCTCGTGCGCGGCCTGCGCGTCCCCGAGGACATCGCGATCATCGGCTTCGACGACATTCCCGCCGCCGCGCATGCCACGCCGCCGCTGTCGACCATTTCGGTCGACAAGGAAGCGCTTGGGCGGCGCGGCGTCGAGTTGCTGCTTGAAGATGCCCCCCTTGAACTCGAAGTCCACTTGCCCGTCCATCTCGTTGCCCGTGCCAGCACTTTGGTAAAAACGCCATGACGCAATCCGATCTGCCTCACTCCGCCAACGGCGCCGCCGCGCCGCTCGTCGAGAGCTTCCGCAACCGCGACTTCCTGCTCTCGCACGTGCAGGACACGCTGAAGTTCTACGCGCCGAACGTGCTCGATCCGAGCGGCGGCTTCTTCCATTTTTTCCGCGACGACGGCTCCGTCTACGACAGGACCACGCGCCACCTGGTGAGCACGTGCCGCTTCGTCTTCAACTATGCGATGGCCTATCGCCAGTTCGGCGACCCGCAGCATCTCGAGTACGCGCGCCACGGTTTGCGCTTCCTGCGCGAAGCGCATTGGGACGCGCAACACCAGGGCTACGACTGGGAACTCGAATGGCGCGACGGCCGCAAACGCACGCTCGACGCAACGCGCCACTGCTACGGCCTCGCGTTCGTGCTGCTCGCGTACTCGCATGCGGCGATGGCCGGCATCGAGGAAGCGAAACCGATGATCGGCGCAACCTTCGAGTTGATGGAACACCGTTTCTGGGACGCCGCAGCTGGCCTCTACGCCGACGAGGCGACAGCCGACTGGCGCGTCAGTTCGTACCGCGGCCAGAACGCGAATATGCACACCACCGAAGCGCTGCTGGCCGCGCACGAGGCGACCGGGCATCTGGTCTATCTGGATCGCGCGGAACGGGTGGCGTCGAACATCACCCTGCGTCAGGCGAAGCTCTCGCAAGGTCTCGTGTGGGAGCACTTTCACGCGGACTGGTCGGTCGATTGGCATTACAACGAGGAAGACAGCTCGAACATCTTCCGTCCGTGGGGCTTTCAGCCCGGGCATCAGACCGAGTGGGCCAAGCTGCTGCTGATTCTGGAGCGCTATCGTCCGTTGCCGTGGCTTCTGCCGCGCGCCGTCGAGTTATTCGACGCGGCCATGACGCATGCCTGGGACGAAGATCACGGCGGCCTCTATTACGGCTTCGGCCCGGACGGCACCGTGTGCGATCACGACAAGTATTTCTGGGTTCAGGCGGAGACATTCGCCACGGCGGCGCTGCTCGGCAAGCGTACCGGCAACGAGCGTTTCTGGGACTGGTACGACGAGATCTGGCGCTACAGCTGGGCGCATTTCGTCGATCACAAGTATGGCGCGTGGTACCGCATCCTCACCTGCGACAACCGTAAGTACAGCGACGAAAAGAGTCCCGCCGGCAAGACCGACTATCACACGATGGGCGCGTGCTATGAGGTGCTGGCGCATGCACTGCCTGACGGCGCGGCCGCTGGGTCCGAATCCGCGGAGTAAGCACAATGAGCAACCTGAACGCGAACACTGAATTTCCCCTCTTCGTCTCCGCCGGCGACATCCTCACCGACCTCGTGCGGACCGGCGCCTCGCAATGGCTCTCGCGCCCGGGCGGCGCGGGCTGGAACGTCGCGCGCTGCGTGGCGCGGCTCGGTTTGCCGACGGCGAGCGCCGGCTCGCTGGGCGTCGATAACTTCTCGGACGACCTGTGGAACGCGAGCATTGCCGCAGGGCTCGACATGCGCTTCATGCAGCGCGTGGAACGGCCGCCTCTGCTGGCGATCGTCCACCAGACGCATCCGCCGGCGTATTTTTTCATGGGCGAGAACGGCGCCGACCTGGCCTTCGATCCGGCGCGCCTGCCGGCCGGCTGGATGGAGCAGGTGAAGTGGGCGCATTTTGGTTGCATCAGCCTCGTGCGTCAGCCGCTCGGCGATACGCTGGCCGCACTGGCCGCCGAGTTGCGTTCGCGCGGCGTGAAGATCAGTTTCGATCCGAATTATCGGAACCTGATGGAACACGGCTACGAGCCCACATTGCGGAAAATGGCCGCGCTGGCCGACCTGATCAAGGTGTCGGACGAGGATTTGCGGATGCTGTTCAAGACGGACGACGAGGCCGGCGCGCTTGCGCAGTTGCGGGCCATGAATCCCGCCGCTACCGTGCTGGTGACACGTGGACCGGAGACGTCCATGTTGATCGACGGCGCCACAGTGGTGGAAGCCCGGCCGCCTCGGGTCGAAGTGGTCGATACCGTGGGCGCCGGGGACGCGTCGATTGGTGGGCTGCTGTTCAGCCTGATGACCGCGCCGCAGCGGGCATGGCCGGAGCATCTTGCCTTTTCGTTGGCAGCGGGCGCCGCCGCTTGCCGCCACGCCGGCGCGCATGCGCCTTCATTGGACGAGGTGGTGGCGCTGCTGTAGCTTTTTTGCCTTGTAAGGCGCGTAGGGTTGCAGATGCGGCGGTAAGTGCGGCGATAAGTGCGGCTGTAAGTTCGATGGAAAGAGCGTCGGCGAATGCAATGGTAGACACCGGCTGCAAAAAATCGAGCGCCGTGCGCGCGATAAACCGAACCGCGATCATCGTGCTAGGATGAAAAAAACCACCCCTTTGGAACAAGGAGCGTTGCCATGGAGGACATCACCTACACCAAAGGCATCTACACGGCCACCGCGTCGATAAGGCAAGTACAAAGCGACACGTGGCAGGGCCTCGTCACCTTGTCCCGCGACGAAGGCGAAGCCAGCGCCGACCAGGAAACCACGGTCTACGAGGTCGAGGCCACGTCGTCCACGCCGGAGGAAGCGCTGGAGGAAGCCAAAGCCCTCGCCCACCGCATCCTCGGGGAGATCGAACTCTAGGCAACCCGGCGCCGCGCCCATCGCACGGCGCCTTTTGCGAATCAACCGGCTGGAGGCGAACATGGCTGAACAGCTCTTCCTCTACGGCGTGTACTCGATTCACGTCCGCCCTCTCGAACTCAGCGGTGCGCGCTGGGATGCGGAATACGAAATCCGGCATCGCGAGAAAGCCGTCAAGTCGTGGACCACCGTGGGCGGCGACAACGGCTACGCGGATCAAACCGAAGCCATCGCCGCAGCGCATCAGCAAGCCGTCGACGACATCGAACACGGCGCCGGCATTCCGAAACCGCGAGCCTTTCCGTAGAGTCATTTGCCGCAGGCGCGTCGAGCGCCGGGCAGCGCCACCTCCACCGCCCCTGCAGCGCGCTGAAAATCCCCCTCCGCGCGCTAACCGGCGTGCTACGCTTTGCGCGTTTTCCATCTTCACGAGCACGCGATGGCGACTGACTCACCCGACCGTCTTTCCAGCATCGGCGACGACGAAACGCCTGCGCCGAGACGTCGCGCGCGCGGCAGCCGGGAAATGCGCCTGGACGATCGCGTCGTGGTCACGCACGGCATGCCCACGCCGCTCTGGCAGGATCTCTACCACCGCGCACTGGTCGTGCGCTGGCCGACGTTCTTTGTCTCGCTCGCGGTTTTGTTCCTGCTGCTCAATACCGTGTTCGCGTCGCTTTACATGCTCGGCACGGCGCCGATCGCCAATCAGTTCCCAGCGGGTTTCGGCGGCGCGTTTTTCTTCAGCGTCGAAACGCTCGCCACGGTCGGTTATGGCGACATGCATCCGCAGACTGTCTACGCGCATTGGATCGCGACCCTGGAGATCTTTGTCGGCATGTCCAGTATCGCGTTGGCGACAGGGCTGATCTTCGCGCGCTTTTCACGCCCGCACGCCAAGATCATGTTCGCCCGCTACGCGATCGTGCGGCCGCTCGAGGGCCGCATGACGCTGGTGGTGCGCGCCGCCAACGCGCGTCAGAACGTGATTGCCGAGGCGCGGGCGAACCTGCGCCTCTTGCGGCTGGAGACCACCGTCGAAGGCTTTACCTTGCGCAAGCTCTACGACCTCACGCTAGTGCGCAATCAGCACCCGGTGTTCAAACTGGGCTGGAGCCTGATGCACGTCATCGACGAAAGCAGTCCGCTATTCGGTGAAACCGCCGAAACCTTGAAAGGCCGCGAGGCGTCGCTATGGCTCACGCTTGAAGGTGTCGACGAATCGACCTCGCAGACCATGCAGGCGCGTCACATGTGGTCTTGCGAGCAGATCCGCTGGCAGTACAAGTACGTCGACATCATGCATGAGGAAAACGGCGTGAGTCATATCGACTACTCGCATTTCAACGACGTCGTGCCGCTCGATCCGGCGCCTGTTGCCGCGCCGGCGGCGAAAGCCCCTGCATCGTAAGCCGCGCGGCCTCCGGCTGAATCGCTTCCGTCAGAACTTGTGGCGAATCCCCACCACGCCCACCACCTGAATCTTCGAGCTCGACGGATTGCTGATCCCTTCAATCGCTGCCACCGTATTCGACGACGAGCGCTGATAGATCGCGTTCACATACAGATCGGTGCGCTTGGACAGGTAGTACTGCACGCCCGCGCTGGTTTGCAGGTAATGCACGCTCGGCTTCGCGCTTTGCGTCGTATTGACCTGCGTGTATGTTTCGCCGATCGCGAACATCACGGCCGGCGTGAAGCGGTAACGGAAACTGCCTTCGTAGTTGTTGAAGCGCTGTGACGCACCGGTTTGCAGATTGAACAGCGAGGTGGTGTACAGCATCCCGAACGTCGCATTGCCGAAGTCGTACGTACCGGCCGCGCCCCAGATCTGCTGTTTCGTGATGCCCTTCAGGAAAGTGAAATAGTTGTCCGACGGAATCGCACCGGTCGGATCGAGCGCCGGGTTATCGAGCACCACATACGCGACACCCAGATGCAACGGACCGTGCGCATAGGTGCCGCCGACGCTCCAGCTGCGGTTCGCCGCAAAGTTGGTCGCATTGGAGAAACCGTACATCGCATTGCCCTGAAAGCCCGCGAAATTCGGCGTCACGTACTTCACCGAGTTGTCGGTGCGAAACGAGTTGTTCAGGTCGTCGGTGTCGAACGGGTGCAGCGCGTACTGCGTGAGCGACGTGCTCGCGCCAATCTGCAACGGCGCCAGCGAATCCTGTGCGGCGTTGTACTGGCGGCCCATCGTGAAAGTCCCCCAGCGCTGGTTCGACAATCCCACCCACGCCTGACGGCCGAACATGCGGCCGTTTGCGCTCGCGGTGCCGGTCTCGATATTGAAGCCGTTCTCCAGTTTGAAGATCGCCGTGGTGCCGCCACCCAGATCCTCCGTGCCCACCATGCCCCAGCGTGTGCCCTGTTCGTTGCCGCCGGTCGCCTGCCAGGTCGTGCTGCCTTTCTGGTTGCTCGTGTAGGTGATGCCTGAGTCGACGATGCCGTACAGCGTCACGCTCGACTGCGCCATGGCCTTGCCCCCCGACACCGCGAGCACCGCACCCATCGCCGTACCTGTAAGCGCCATCACCAGACCTTTGCTGTTCATCTGCATTTCCTTGATATGAGTGTGTGAAACCGTCATGTCGAAGCCGATCGCTTATGGCCTGCTTGCCTCGACCATTTTGTTTTATTGAATAAAACAACGTATCGTTTATTATTCGAAATGCAAAATTGCTTGGTCAAGGTATCGTAGAAATACTGGTTTGCCCGCATTGACGGCATTACGTGCTGCTGGGGGTTTTACTGAGTGACACCGCGCAAATCCTTGACCAACAGGGATTTCAAAATAGATGACCCAGATTGCAAGGCTTTCGACGAGTGACTTGACCGGCAATAAGGTTCGTCGTTAAATATTGATATGCTGTTTTATTTAATAAAACACGCAAGCCACTGACTCAAGCCACGACGACCTTCAAAGCGCGTCGGCCACCCGAAAGGAATTTGTTTTGACGCCCGATAGCAACACTTTTGCCGCGCCGGCAAACGCGCCGTTCTTTATCGCGGAACCCACTGCGGCTGCGCTACCGATCCTGTTCGATTCGCCGCACAGTGGCATCGCGCTGCCGGCCGACTTCGGCACGTCCGCGCCGACCGCCGCGATTCGCAGTTCGTGGGACGCATTCGTCGACGAACTGTGGGCCGGCGTGCCCGAGCAAGGCGGCGTGCTGATCGGCGCACATTTCCCGCGCGCCTATATCGACCCGAACCGGGCGATCACCGACATCGACGTGCAATTGCTCGCCGAGCCGTGGCCCGAACCGCTCGCCCCGGAGAAGTACACGTTGCGCGGCATGGGGCTGATCCGGCGCGACGCGCTGCCGAATGTGCCGATGTACGACCGCAAGCTGTCGATCGCCGAAGTACGGCATCGCATCGACACGTACTACTTGCCCTATCGTGCCGCGCTCAGCGCCGCCGCCGAGCGTGCTTACGCCCAGCACGGTGCGCTGTGGCACATCGACTGCCATTCGATGAAATCGCGCGGCAACGAGATGAACGTCGACGCCGGCGCGGCACGTCCCGACTTCGTTATCAGCGACCGTCGTGGCACCACCGCCGACCCGGCCTTCACACAATGGGTGGCGGACTATTTCAGCGGCGCGGGCTATCGCGTTCAGATCAACGAGCCATATCAGGGCGGCGATCTGCTCACCGCCGTCAGCGATCCCGCGCGGCGCAGGCACAGTATCCAGATCGAACTGAATCGCGCGCTGTACATGGACGAAGCCGCGTTCGTCAAAAACACCGGCTTCGACACGCTCAAGCGCGACCTCGACGCTTTCGCCGCCGCGCTCGCCGGCTATGTCCGCGCCCAGCTTGCCGCGCCTCGGCCCTATCCGGCTCAATGACGCAACGAATGAAGGAACAACCGTGAACTACATCGTCGATTCCGTCGACAGCGCACTCAAGCTGCTAAGCCACGTGGCCGAACATCCAGGCCTTGGCGTCACCGAACTCGCCAACCAACTCGGCATCAACAAATCGCGCGCTTATCGCATGCTGTGCACGCTCGAATTGCATCGCTTCGTGGTGCAGGACACGCGTGCCTCAACCTACGCGCTGGGTCCGCAGGCCTTCGTGATCGGCGTCGCGGCCGCGCAGCAGAACACGCTGGTGCGCTCGGCGCAAAAGCACATGCTTGCGCTCAACCAGGCAATCAACGAGAACGTCGTGCTGCGCGTGCGCGAAGGGCTCGAAACCGTCTGCGTCGCGCGTTGCGAAAGCACGCACGAGATGCGCACCATCGGCGCGGTGGGCAACCGGCGCGCGCTCAACAGCGGCGCGTCCGGCAAGATCCTGCTCGCGTTCGCGCCGGACGCCGTCAAGACCGAATACTTCGCGCGCCTGAAAAAGCTGCCGCAGCCGCCGGACCTGATGAAGCTCGCCGACGAACTCGACGCGATCGCACGCAAAGGCTATGCGGTCAGCGTGGGCGAAGTGACGGCCGGCGCCGTGGCGATCTCGGTGCCGGTGCGTGACGTCACCGGAGAAGCGGTGGCCGCAGTCAGTGTGTCGGGACCCGAAATGCGCATTAGCCGCATCGAGATTCCCGATTACCTCGAACGGCTGCAAGCGTGCAGTCGCACCATCTCCGCCGAACTCGGCTACACCGCGCCGCAAATGAATCCGCTGCCGGCATGACAGGAATCCATCCATGACCACGCTTGCTCCACCCGCGGCCCCCACCGCCGACGACGACCAACCACCGGGCAGCCATCCCGGCAGCGGCAGCGAAGAAAAGAAACCGCACGGTAAGATGCTGCATCCGGTGGTGATGATGATCTGGGTCGTGCTCGCCGCCGTGGCGATGACCTATCTGATCGATGCCGGCCGCTTCGAGCGTCACGACAAGCTGGTGGTGCCGGGCACCTATCAGGTGGTGCCGAAGAGCCACAGCCTCGCCACGCTGATCGCGCCCGGCGTCAGCAAAAGCACCCCCGAACAAGCCGCGCCCGCGAGCCTGGTGTCGGCCTTCGTCGCGGTGCCCAACGGTCTCATCAAGAACGCACCGCTGATTTTCATGGTGATGTTCGTCGGCGGCATGTTCGGCGTGATGCGCAAGACCGGCGTCGTGGACGCGGGGATCGACCGGCTCCTGCAACTCACCGCGGGCAACGTGTATGTGCTGGCGCCGCTGCTGATGGTGTTGATCGGCCTGGGCAGCACCCTGCTCGGGTTCATCTCCGAATACCTCGTGATCATTCCGATGGTGATGGTGCTGGCGCGGCGGCTCGGCTTGTCGAACCTGTTCGCGGTCGGGCTGGTCGCGATTGCCGCGAAGGTCGGTTATATCGCCTCGGTGACCAATCCGCTGTCGCTCGCCGTCGCGCAGCCGATCGTCGGGGTGCCGCTCTTTAGCGGAATCGCAATGCGCATCGGCGTGTTCGTTGTGTTCCTGACGCTAGGCATTCTGTATCTGCTGGCCCACGTACGTTTGAGCGGCTACCGGCTGGCTGTCGCCCGTCAAAGCGTCGATCAGCATCCGCAAGCCAGGCTGTCGGGCCGCCACAAAGCGACGCTGATCGTGCTGACCGTCGCCGCCGCCATGCTCGTGATCGGCACGCGTGAACTGCACTGGGGCAACGTGGAGTTGTCCGCGTTCTACGTGTTCATCAGCATCGTGACGGCGGCTGTGGGCAGGCTCGATTCGCGCAGCGCGGCTGATGCTTTCGTCGACGGCATGAAGGGGATGATTCTCGCCGGCCTGCTGATCGGGCTCGCGGCATCCGTCGAACTGATTCTGCAAAATAGTCTAGTTCTCGACACGCTGATCGAGCATTTCACGCGACTCGCGCGCGGCCAATCCGCGGTGTGGGTAGCGAACGGCCTGATGGCCGTGCAGATGGTGCTCGACGTGTTCATTCCGTCCGTGTCCGGCAAGGCCGCGGTCAGCATGCCGATCATCGGACCGATTGCGCAGTTGTCCGGCGTCAGCGGCCAGACCTCGGTGCTCGCCTTCGTGTTGGGCGGCGGCTTGACGAACATGGTCACACCGACCTCGGGGATGCTGCTCGCGTACCTCGCCACCGCGCGGGTCGGCTTCGGTCAGTGGATCAGGTTCATCCTGCCATTATTCGTGGTGCTGCTGTTGCTCTCGGGCGGCGCCCTGGCGCTGGCCGTCTGGACCAAGTACTGAACCTTAGGCCGGCCGCTTTGAAAGGTATTCGCCCGCCGGCCGCGAAACGGCCGGCTGGGCACGCGCTGATGCCAATTTCACCGTCACGCGACACACCAGGGCATACCCGAACCCTTCCGTTGCGTGGCAGATCCATCTCAAAACTTCATTAAAAAGCGCGACCCGTCGCGCTGTTTCGTTGAACGCGTCGCCAAGTAGAAAAAATTCACTCCAATTGGCGCTAAAAAATAGAGTCTCTTTCGCCGCGTCACCTTTTGTGGTCCCCACCCACGGCGCGCGGATGCAAAACGCAATTAATGCATGGGATCGGAGTAAGGCACTAAAGCGCCAACTCCGATCGACAATGGAGACTCACCCATGACCGCTCGCCTGCCCATCGACGGCACGCCCGCTCTCGCCGACTACAAGCTGTCCGACAACCTCACCGCCACGCGCGGCCGGATTTTCCTGACCGGCACCCAGGCGCTGGTGCGACTTGCGCTGATGCAGCGCGCCGCCGACCGCGCACACGGTATGAACACCGCCGGTTTCATCAGCGGCTATCGCGGCTCGCCGCTCGGCATGGTCGACCAGCAGTTATGGAAAGCAAAGAAACTGCTCACGGCGAGTGATATTCGCTTTTTGCCGGCGATCAACGAAGAACTTGGCGGCACCGCCGTGCTCGGCACGCAGCGAGTGGAATCGGACCCGGAGCGCACCGTCGAAGGCGTATTCGCGATGTGGTACGGCAAAGGCCCGGGCGTGGATCGCGCGGGTGACGCGCTGAAGCACGGCAACGCGTACGGCTCGTCGCCGCACGGCGGCGTGCTGGTGGTGGCGGGCGACGACCACGGCTGCGTGTCGTCGTCGATGCCGCATCAAAGCGACTTCGCATTGATGGCATGGCATATGCCGGTGGTGAATCCGTCGAACATTGCCGACATGCTCGAGTTCGGCCTGTATGGCTGGGCGCTTTCCCGTTTCTCGGGTGCATGGGTCGGCTACAAGGCGATCTCGGAAACGGTCGAGTCCGGCTCGACGGTGGACCTCGATGCGCTGACAACCGAATGGGCGCCGCCACAGGATTTCGCCGCACCTGCCGGCGGCCTGCATAACCGCTGGCCCGATCTGCCGAGCCTGACCATCGAATCGCGCATGCACGCGAAGCTCGACGCGGTTCGTCATTTTGCGCGCACCAATAGCATCGACAAATGGATTGCGCCGAGTCCGCATGCGAACGTGGGCATCGTCACCTGCGGCAAGGCCCACCTCGACCTGATGGAAACGCTGCGCCGGCTCGATCTGACGGTGGCCGATCTGGAAGCGGCCGGTGTGCGGATCTACAAGGTCGGTTTGTCGTTCCCATTGGAAATGACGCGCATCGACGCGTTCGTTTCCGGCCTGTCGGAAGTGCTGGTGATCGAAGAGAAGGGTCCGGTCATCGAGCAGCAGATCAAGGACTATCTGTACAACCGCACGCAAGGCACGCGGCCGATCGTGGTCGGCAAGAACGCCGAGGACGGCACGTTGCTGCTGTCGTCGCTGGGTGAATTGCGGCCGTCGCGCATTCTGCCGGTGTTCGCGAACTGGCTCGCGAAGCACAAGCCGGCGCTCGATCGTCGCGAGCGTGTGGTCGATCTGGTCGCGCCGCAAATTCTTTCGAATGCCGCGGATAGCGTCAAACGTACGCCGTATTTCTGCTCCGGCTGCCCGCACAACACGTCGACCAAAGTGCCTGAAGGTTCAATCGCGCACGCGGGGATCGGCTGTCACTTCATGGCCTCGTGGATGGAGCGCGACACCACCGGCCTGATTCAGATGGGCGGTGAAGGTGTGGATTGGGCCTCGCATTCGATGTTCACGAAAACGCGCCACGTCTTCCAGAATCTCGGCGACGGCACCTATTTTCACTCCGGTATTCTCGCGATCCGGCAGGCGGTCGCCGCGAAAGCCACCATCACGTACAAGATTCTCTATAACGATGCGGTCGCGATGACGGGCGGACAACCGGTCGACGGCAGCATCTCCGTGCCGCAGATCGCGCGTCAGGTGGAAGCCGAAGGCGTGTCGCGTTTCGTCGTGGTCAGCGACGAGCCGGAGAAATACGACGGCCATCACGACCAGTTCCCGAAGGGCACGACGTTCCACCACCGCAGCGAAATGGATACCGTGCAGCGCGAATTGCGCGACACCGACGGCGTAACCGTGCTGATCTACGACCAGACCTGTGCGGCGGAAAAACGGCGTCGCAGGAAAAAAGGCGAGTTTCCCGATCCGGATAAGCGTCTTTTCATCAACGAGGAAGTCTGCGAAGGCTGCGGCGATTGCGGCGTACAGTCGAACTGTCTGTCGGTCGAACCGGTTGAGACCGCGTTGGGGCGCAAGCGCCGCATCGATCAATCGTCGTGCAACAAGGATTATTCCTGCGTGAACGGTTTCTGCCCGAGCTTCGTCACGGTGGAAGGCGGCAAGCTGAAGAAGGCCGCGGGCGCCGCGTTCGATCCGGTCGCGCTCGCTGCCCGTGTCGACGCGTTGCCGATTCCCGCGACGCATCTCGATGCCGCGCCGTACGACATCCTGGTGACGGGCGTTGGCGGCACCGGCGTCGTGACGGTCGGCGCACTGATCAGCATGGCCGCGCACCTGGAAGGCAAGAGTGCGTCGGTGCTCGACTTCATGGGCTTCGCGCAAAAGGGCGGCTCGGTGCTGTCGTTCGTGCGCTTTGCCGCACGCGACGAGTGGCTCAATCAGGTGCGTATCGACACGCAACAGGCCGACGTGCTGCTCGCCTGCGACATGGTGGTGGGCGCGAGCGCCGATGCCTTGCAAACGGTGCGTCATGGCCGCACGCGCATCGTCGTCAACACGCACGCCATTCCGAACGCGACCTTTGTGCAGAATCCCGATGCGACGCTGCATGCCGATGCCCTGATCGACAAGATGCGCCACGCCGCGGGTGAAGAGCGCATGTCGACGTGCGACGCTCAGGCACTCGCCACGCGTTTCCTCGGCGACACGATCGGCGCGAACATTCTGATGCTCGGTTATGCCTGGCAACTCGGTCTGGTGCCGGTGTCGTTCGCGGCGATGATGCGCGCGATCGAATTGAACAACGTCGCTGTGCAGATGAACCAACTGGCATTTTCGATTGGGCGTGTGGCTGCGGAAGATCCGGCGGCACTGGAATCGCTGTGGCAAGCACGGCACCTGGCGAAGCAGGCGGTACGCGTCGATACGCTCGACGAACTGATCGCGCATCGCGAAGGCCGTCTGCAGACCTACGGCGGCGCGCGCTATGTGCAGCGATATCGCACGCTGGTCGACGCGGCGCGTCGCGCCGAAACCGCGGTCGATGCAAAGAGCGAGCGCGTGACGCGTGCTGTGGCGACGACGTTCTACCGTCTGCTTGCGGTGAAGGACGAATACGAAGTCGCGCGTCTGCATACGGATGCGGCTTTCCGTGAAGCACTGGAAGCGCAATTCGAAGGTGTCGCGGGCAAGGACTTCGGCATCAAGTTCAACCTCGCGCCGCCGACGCTCGCGCGCGCACAACCGGGCGTCAATCCGACCAAGAAGACCTTCGGTCAGTGGATGTGGCCGGTGCTCGGCGTGATGGCGAAATTCCGCGGTTTGCGCGGCACGATGCTCGATCCGTTCGGCCGCACGCTGGAGCGCAAGATGGAGCGCGAACTTGCTGACGACTATGAAACGACGTTGCAACGCGCGCTCTCGAAGCTCAACGTGAACAATCTCGAGGACGTTGCAAAGCTCGCCGATCTGCATGCGCGTGTGCGGGGTTACGGTCACGTGAAACTGGCAAATCTGGCCGGCGTGAAGCGCGGCGAGCGCGATCTCGCGGCACGCTTGCAGATCGAAGCGGCGACCAGCGCGTCGGTGAAGAAATCGTTGGAGGAGGTCAAGGGCGCCGGTCAGTTGCGCGGCATTCCGGTGGTCGTCGCGAAGTAGTTCTTTCGCGCTGTACGATAAAAAATGCCGCTTCGAGTGTAACCTCGAAGCGGCATTTTTTTGCTTGCTGGATTGGCGACGCGTTGCATCTCGTAGCGTTGATTGTCTGCCGGATCGTTTTGCTACGCGCTGCGTCCCAGAGCGCCGATTATCTTCCTGACTAGTTAGCTCCGCTTTTGGTCCAGTAGCGCTCTCACCTGCGCGACTTTCTCCGCCTCAACGGGCGCAAGACCGTTGCCGCCAACGCGCACCCCCGAACCGAAGTGAACCGCCTGAACTTGCGTCGCGCTCACGAAACCGGCAACCGCGTCGATGGTCAAACCCGCGCCCGCCAGCACCGTGCAATGTGAGCCGGCCGCTTGCCGCACCAATTCACGCACGATGGGCTCCGCTTGCAACACCGAAGGTTTGCCGCCCGAAGTCAGCACATTCGTCACGGCATCGAAACCGAGCAGCACGTCGAGTGCTTTTTGCAGATCACGCGTTTCGTCGAACGCGCGGTGGAAGGTGATCGCGAGGCCATCTGCCGCATCGATCGCGCGCGCGAGGCCTTCACGATCGATCTCATCGTCTGCCGTCAGCATGCCGATCACCACGCCGTTCGCGCCGGCCGCTTTGACGGCACGCACGTCGCGCAGCATGACGGCGTAGTCGTCGGCGTCGTACACGAACGAGCGGCTATGCGGACGTACTATCACGTTGACCGGCGCGGGCGCCGACGCGGCAACCACTGCTTCGATCAGGCCAAGACTCGGTGTCAGACCGCCCTCGCCCATCGCGGTGACGAGTTCGAGCCGGTCCGCGCCCGCCTGAAGGCCAAGCCGGGCGTCGGCGACGGTCGTTGCGATGACTTCGAGTAGAACGGACATAAACGTGGCGGAGGGTCGTCAAAAACGACATGATCGCAGAACCGCTGCTCGTCCTGCCAATCTGAACCACGGCTGCCGCCACTCGCCGTTCCGGTCTGAACTACCGGACCCCTTCGCTTGTTCTCCCGAACGCCCCATCCGAACCGCTATTCTTCGACCCAATCGATATCGCCGCACAGCACGCAGGTCTGATCGCCAACGCGCGTGGCCATCGAAAGCGTCACGCATGGCAAGGCCTCATTGATCGACAGATACGGACGCGTCACATGCACGCGTTCCGGCGCATTGATCGCCGCACGGAAATACGGCCGACGCAGCCAGTTCGCCCCTTGCGCGTCGGCCAGCGGCAGAAAGCGCGTTTCATGCGCCGCGCGATCGGCGCGCAACACGACATTGCGGCCCGCCTGCTTGCCCTTCGCGTCGAGCAGAAAACAGCGTGCGGCATGGTCGAGCGCAAGGAAATTCCAGCACACTTCCTCGAGCGGCTCGCCGGCGGCAAGCCGTTCCGCAGCGCGCTCAAAGGCCCGCAGGTACGGGGTGAGACGGCTCGCATTGCGGCGCTCGCGCGCTTCGGCCTGATCGCGATAACGGTCGGTCACTTCGCTGATGCAAGTCGCGGCGTGCGCCGCGTCGGCCGCGCCAGGATTCGGCCGACCGAAGAAAAAACCCTGCACGAAGTCCGCATCGCAGGCGAGCGCCATCTGCGCTTCATGCTCCGTTTCGACGCCTTCGATCAGCACCAGCTTGCCGGCCTCATGCAGCAGCGCCACTAGGCCCGGCAGGATAGTCGCCATATCCGCACGATGCGCGGCGTGCGACAGCATGATGCGGTCCAGCTTGACGATATCGGGATTCAATTGCCAGATCCGTTCGACATTCGAGTGACCCGCGCCGAAATCGTCGAGCGCGATCAGGAAGCCGCGCTCACGGAACTGACGCACTGCTTCGACGAGACGTTCGAGATCTTCCGCCTGCTGTTCGAGCACTTCGAGCACGATCCGCCGCGGCGACAGATCGAGGCGCCGGAGATTGGCCAGCAACGCGGCGGCGAGATACGGATCGGTGAGCGCGCCGGGATGAATGTTCAGGAACAGCCATTCGCGCTCGGCGCCGAGCACCTTGAAGTTCTCCAGATGCAGCGTCTGGGCGAGCCGGTCGACTTGCAGCACGTCGCCCAGACGTGCGGCCTCGCCGAACACGTCAAGCGGCGACACTGGCCGGTCGAGCGCGTCGTGCGCGCGCAGCAAGCCTTCGTAGCCGACCGCCCGCATATGCGAGAGGCTGAAAATCGGTTGAAACACGCTGGTCAGCGTCAGCTCGCCATGCTGCACCGAAAAACGTTCGAGCCCCGATGTCACCTCGACGTCGAAACCATGCGGCGCTGCGGCCGTCCTTTCCTGTTGCGCGATCGTCATGCAATCCTCTCATGCGAGAGCCGGGCCGGTCCGGACGCGAAAGCGAACAACCTCGGCACCGATTCCCAAAATGTGCGTCATCGATATTCCTTAAGCAAGCTCCATGCGCACGCTGGCGCACATTCGAACGAAATTTGCATAGCCGGCTGCACCGGCGCAAGGGACGATGCGCCGCTCGCGGGCGTGACGCGCACCGTTCAGGTGCATCGCGTTGACGGGATGCCGGCCGCCGACGCGCACGGGGACTGGCCGGATGAGGGCGCTGGGGCTTGCAGGGTTGACGAGGGGGTGTCGCATCATCGGGCTAAACTTCGGCCTTACGTCTTGCGTCTCACGTCTTATCTCTCACGCACGCCTTGTGGCCGGGTTGCGGTGACATCGCCAATGTTCGCCGAGGCGGCACCGCTATATCTTCAGAAATAGACCGATGGATATTGTCTTTACCGTACTGATTCTTTTGCTCGCCGTCTCTGCTTCCGGCATCTTTATCCGGATGCTGCCGATTGCGTTGCCGTTGCCACTCGTTCAGATCGCGATCGGCGCTTTGCTCGCATGGCCGATGTTTGGACTGCACGTCACCTTCGATCCGGAAATTTTCATGATGCTGTTCATTCCGCCGCTGCTGTTCGCGGACGGATGGCGCATTCCCAAGCGCGAATTATTCATGGCGCGCCGTTCGATTCTGATGCTGGCCCTCGGGCTGGTTTTCATGACGGTGCTGGCCGTCGGCTACTTCGTGCATGCGCTGGTGCCGTCGATCTCGCTGCCGGTCGCCTTCGCGCTTGCTGCGGTGTTGTCGCCGACCGATGCCGTTGCGCTCAGCGGTATTGCCGGCAAGGGCAGGATTCCCGGGCGGCTGATGCATATTCTCGAAGGCGAGGCGTTGATGAACGACGCGTCGGGCCTGGTCGCGTTGAAGTTCGCGATTGCCGCGGCGCTGACCGGGGTGTTTTCGTTGCGCGACGCGTCGATCAGCTTCGCGATCATCGCGGTGGGCGGCCTGGCGACGGGTGCGGCGGTGAGCTGGGCGTTCAGCTTCGTATCGGCGCGCTTTCTGAGTCTCAATGAAGAAGGCGATCCGGCGCCGGGCGTCGTGATGACGTTGCTGATTCCGTTCGCTGCGTATCTGATTGCCGAGCGCTTCGAATTGTCGGGCATTCTGTCTGCGGTCGCGGCCGGCATGATGATGAATTACGCGAGCATAGTGAACGTCGGGCCGGTGTCGTCGCGCGTGCGGGCCAGCAGTACGTGGACGATGATCGAATTCGTCTTCAATGGCATGGTGTTCATTCTGCTGGGGCTGCAGTTCCCGCACATTCTTGGCCGTGCGCTGCTCGACGCGCACGAGACTAGCGACGCGCAGGTGGGTTTGCTGATTGGCTACATTGCCGCGGTGGCGGCGGCGCTGTACGCGATGCGCTTCGTGTGGGTGTGGCTGTTGCGCTGGTTCGCGAGCCGCGGTGCGGCGAAACACGGTGTGGCGAACGCCGTGCCTGGCTTGCGCACGGTGACGGTGACGACAGTGGCCGGCGTACGTGGCGCGGTGACGCTGGCGGGTGTGTTGTCTTTGCCTGAGGTGTTGCCCGGCGGCGCGCCGCTGCCGGGGCGGGATCTGGCGATTTTCATTGCGTCGGGGGTGATACTTTTATCGCTGCTGGTGGCGGTGGTGGCCTTGCCGCTGTTGTTGCGGGGTTGGCGGCGCGGCAAGGATCCGCATGCTGCGGAGGAGGCGATGGCACGCACGGCGGCGGCCCAGGCGGCGATCCGCGCTGTCGATGAGGTGCACGATACTCAGTGCGCGGATCTCGATGAGTCGGCATCCGCGTATGCCGCGGATGTCACCGCGAGGGTGATGGATGTGTATCGACGGCGGCTTGCGACGCTCGATGAGGAGCAGGAGCCAAGGGAGTTGGCGCGTCGTGCCGATGCGCTGGAGTTCCGGATGAAGTTGGCGGCTATGCGGGCGGAGAGGAAGGCGCTGCTTGCGCTGCGGAATTCTCAGCAGATTAATGATGAGACTTTGAATAAGCTCATGCGGGAAGTGGATCTGGCTGAGACCGCACTTACTGTGCGGAGGAAATGAAGGTTTTGTTTTTGGTCTGGATTTTGGGTGTTGCCTTGTTGTAGTGGTCCGTTCTGGTGTTGGTCTTTTGGCCTTTCCTTGAATTGTTAGTGGTCTATTAGCGTTGCCCCTGTGCGGGGCGGCACCTACTTTTCTTTGCCTGCCGCAAAGAAAAGTAGGCAAAAGAAAGCGGCTCAAA
>NZ_JCAQOZ010000035.1:0-12731 GCF_059567945.1 Paraburkholderia sp. BGA-UO-ETr-F12
AGGCAGCGGCCCTCGGGCCGCTGCCTGCGAGGCGACGGTACGTTTCTTCTTCATGATCGGCATATCCATGATTTCCATCCTTCATGATATGCCCCGCCCACGAAATTACGGATAGGTCCCCGCACAGGGGCAACGCTAATAGACCACTAACACAGCAAGGAAAGGCCAATAGGCCAAAAGACCGACAACAGAACAGACAAACAACAAAGCAAAAAACCCACCCCCACACACGCATCCCGTTACAAACTCACAGCCTCCCCACTCAGCAGCGACTGCCGCAGTGCCATCCCAATCCGCGTAGCTTCAAGCGCATCAGCCAGCGTGGCCCCCGCTTGCGCACCGGCATGCGCACCAGTGCCAGCCACAGCGGCAACAAACTCCCGCGCCTCAAACAAAAACGCCTCTTCAAACCGATCAAAAAAACTCGGCGTACATTCATTCCGAATGCCGGAGGCATCATAAATCTCAACGCGATTCGCGCGTGGATTGCGCCCAATGGCCAACGCACCCGCTGTACCAATCACTTCGCTATGCGTATCATTCCCATGCGCCTGCGTGCGCGACGCATAGAACATCGCAAGCTTGCCATCCTCGAATTCGCAGATCGCCACACCGTTATCGACGTCGCCGAACTCACGCAAACCCTCGTGCAACGCTACCGCGCCCGCCGCGAAAACGCGTTTGGCCCGCGGCTTCCCAAGCAGCCAACGCGCAACATCGATATCGTGCACGGTACAGTCCAGAAAGATCCCACCAGAAGTCGCCGAGAAGCGCACAAAAAAGCCGTCTTCATCGTTCTTGTCGGTGGTCTGTGAACGCACAAGAAAAGGCCTGCCAATCGCGCCCGACTGAATCTTGTCGAATGCATCCTTGTAGCTCGGATCGAAACGCCGCATGAAGCCAATCGTCGCCAGCAGATGCGGATGGCGCGCAGCCTCAGCCAACACGCGCTCGCACTCGGCGATATCCAGCGACAAAGGTTTCTCGCAAAACACATGTTTGCCGGCGCGCAGCGCATCGATAATCTGCTGCGCGTGCAACGACGACGGCGTCACAAGCCACACGGCATCCACATCGCGATCCGCGAGCAACGCCGCATAATCGTCATAGAGACGCGGTTCGGGCAACGCCTCGCGCGCCCACGCCCGCTCCTCTTCCACCGGACTGCAAGCAGCCACGAGCGACGCCCCCGGCACCCGATATGCCAGATTTTCCGCATGCCGCTTGCCCAGCCGCCCCAAGCCGACCACACCCAAACGAAGCCGCCCACTCCCAGACGAAGCCGTCGTCATCACAACGCCTCCCCAAGCTTCACCGCACGACCCTCGCGCCACGAGCGCGTAGCGGCTTCAGCGAGTTCAAGTGCTTTCAGGCCATCGGCGACAGTGGTTCGCACCGGCTTGCCATGCGTGACGGCATCGAAGAAATGCGCAATCTCCAACGCGTACGCCGCACGATACCGTTCGAGGAAAAACGCCTCGGGTACGTCGCTCGACACCTCGGTTTTCGAATATGCGGTGACCTCGGTAGGTCGCACATTGCCCGCTTGCAGCATGCCGGTGCTGCCGAGCACCTCGAAGCGCTGATCGTACCCATAGGCCGCACGCCGCGCCGTGTTGATCTGGCACAGCCGGCCGCGCTTCGTGCGAATCGTCACCGCAGTCGAATCGATATCGCCGGCGTCGGCGATCGCCGGGTCGGACAGGCAACTGCCGGTGGCGTGCAACGTGTCGGCTTCGTCGTCGAGAATCCAGCGGAAGATATCGAAGTCGTGAATCAGCATGTCCTTGAAAATGCCGCCCGAATGCTTGATGTACTCGACCGGCGGCGCGCCCGGATCACGGCTCGTCACCACCAGCATCTCCGGTGTGCCGATTTCGCCCGCGTCGATGCGCGCTTTCAACGCGGAGAAAGTCGGGTCGAAGCGGCGCTGAAAGCCGATCATGCAAACCACGCCCGCACCTTCCACCGCCTCGGCACAAGCACGCGCACGCTCCAACGTCAGATCGACCGGTTTCTCGCAGAACACATGCTTCTTTTGCGCGGCCGATTTCAGGATCAGATCCGCGTGCGTGTCCGTGCTGGAACAGATCACTGTCGCGCCGATCGACGCATCGCCCATCGCGCCATCGATATCCGCAACCTGCGCGCCGTGCGCCGCGGCGAGCGCCGCGGCCGCCTCGCGATTCACATCGACCACATACTTGAGCCGCACACCCGGTTGCCGCGCAAGATTCGCCGCATGAATCTTGCCGATTCTTCCCGCGCCGAATACCGCCACGTCGAGCGTCTTTACCGCGTCAGTCATCGTATCCTCCAGTGTCTTTGGATTCTTCAACGTTCAGTTCGAGCTTGTACGCGAGCGCGATGAACAACGCCTGGCACAAACAGATCGTGCTGGTCAGCGAGCGGAATGCAAACGCGCTGCCCTCTTTCACATACAGTTGAGTCGTGGCATAACGCGCTAGCGGAGAAAGTTGGCTATCCGTAATAACCAGTGTCTTCGCCTGGTGATGATGCGCGACACGCAGGCAGTACTGCGTTTCCTTACCGTAGGGCGCGAAACTGATCGCGATCACCACGTCGCCCTTCTTCACGCTGCGAATCTGCTCGCGATACATGCCGCCGAAACCGGACACCAGATGCACGCGCTTGGGCGTGTGCTGCAACGCGTAGACGATATAGCTCGCCACCGGAAACGAGCGCCGCACGCCAATCACGTAAATGTTGTCGGCCTGCTGCAGCATCTTCACGGCAGCATCGAACTGCTGGTCGTCGAGACCGGCTTCGAGTTCTTCAAGTCCGCCGCGCGACGCCGCGATGAATTCGCGCGCCACCGCGCCACCGGATAACGCGCCGGGCTTCTCGTCGATCAACTTGCGAATCCGCTGCTGGTAACTCGGCGACGAGGTGCCTTGGCCCGTATAAGCCTGACGAAACACCGACTGCAAATCGGAGAAGCCGGAAAAGCCAAAGCGCTGCGCAAAGCGCACCACCGCCGACGGATGGACGCCGCAGCTCGCGGCGATGTCACTGGTGCGGTCCACCATCACGCTCGAGCGATGCTGCTCGATATACGTCGCCACATTCTTCAACTGACGCGGCAGCGTCTCGTAGTTGTCCGCAATGCGCTGCATCAATTCGTCGACGCTCGGCAAATCTTCGGTGCTCTCTTCCGCCATGGCTCTTTCTTCCTTGCTTTATTGCAGTGCGCAAAGCGCTTCCAGCGCCCGCCGCACAGCCTCCTGACGCTGCCGATTATAGGCAGGCATCGCGTCAAATGGAACGTATTTTCTATTTTTATTTGTCATGAAATTTTCATTGCAACGCTTCGGAAGATCGCCTAATCTTGATCGTGAGCGATGACGCATCGGCTGACGCATGCCGCAACGCACGCAGTCGGAAGGCCGCCCGCCAGACGCTCCCTTCAATAACGACAGACCGAGAAAGGTGGAGACAATGAGACTTTGCAAGGGCAAGGCTACGCTCAGGATTCTGGCGACGGCATTGACGTTGGCGATGGGATTCGGCGCGGCATCCGCCGCCCGCGCGGCTGACGCTCACTTCGTGCTGATCAGCCACGCGCCGGATTCGGATTCGTGGTGGAACACCATCAAGAACGCCATCAAACAGGCCGACGAGGATTTCAACGTCGAGACCGACTACCGCAATCCGCCGAACGGCGACATCGCCGACATGGCGCGCCTGATCGAACAGGCGGCCGCGCGTAATTACGACGGCGTGATCGTCTCGATCGCCGACTTCGACGTGCTCAAGAGCGCGATCTCCAAGGTGACCGAGAAACACATTCCGCTCGTCACGATCAACTCCGGCACCGAACAGCAAAGCGCGCAGCTTGGCGCGATCATGCACGTCGGCCAGCCTGAATATGCGGCGGGCAAAGCGGCGGGTGAAAAGGCCAAGGCGGCGGGCATCAAGTCGTTCCTGTGCGTCAACCACTACGCGACCAACCCGGCTTCGTTCGAACGCTGCCGGGGCTTTGCCGACGCAATCGGCGTCGACTTCAAGACCTCCACGCTCGACGCCGGCCAGGACCCGACCGGGGTGCAATCGAAAGTGAGCGCGTATCTGCGCAATCACCCGAACACCCAGGCGGTGCTCACGCTCGGTCCGTTGTCGGCGGCGCCGACGATCAAGGCGCTGCAGCAGATGGGCCTCGCCGGCAAGGTCTGGTTCGCGACGTTCGATTTCGACAATGACATCGCGAAGGGCATCCAGGACGGCACGATCCAGTTCGCAATCGACCAGCAGCCCTACCTGCAAGGCTATATCCCGGTCGCCGTGCTGGCGATCGTGAAGAAGGAGCACACCACAGATCCGGCGAAGATCCGCCAGATCCTGCAGGCGAATCCGAAGTTCCAGCAACGCCTCGCCACCTACGGCCTGGCGCCCGCCTATGGGCCGCGCAATATCGGTTCCGGCCCGGGCTTCATCACCAAGGCCAATATCGACAAGGTGATCAAGTACGCCGGGCAGTATCGCTAACGCATTTCGCTGGAAGTGCGGACACGGGAACACCGTTCCGGCAGGTATGAAGAAGGTGGAAGCGGCCGGCCGCAACCGGCCAGGCCGCCCCACGTCCGCGTTCGTTACGATTTACGTGCGCTTTACGTGCATTCCGCGCCAGGGGTCACAGCGGTTCGATTCGGGCCGCTAGCGACTGCCATCCCCAGGCGCATCAAGGAGAGCTTCAATGGGCGTAGCCAACCCCTTCCATCCTCATCCCCGCAAGCAGCCCCCTAACGGCACCGGCACCACACCCGGGTCGACATCCGGCGCAACCCCCGCGGCGGCCGATGAGCGTGTGCGTCAGGAATCGTGGTTCCGGCATCTGCTGAACCGTCCTGAATTCGCCGCCCTCGCCGGCACCGTGATGGTGTTCCTCGTGTTTGGCATAGCGGCCGGCAACTCCGGCATGTTCAATCTCGACGGCGTGATGAACTGGTCGCAAGTGGCCGCCTATCTCGGCCTGATCGCGGTCGGTGCGTGCCTGCTGATGATTGCCGGCGAGTTCGATCTGTCGATCGGCTCGATGATCGGCTTCTCCGGCATGATGGTGGCGCTGCCCACCATGTATTTCCATTGGCCGATTGCGTTGTCGATCCTGTTTGCATTCGCCGGGTCGATGCTGCTCGGCGCGCTCAACGGCTATCTGGTGATGCGCACGCGGCTGCCGTCGTTCATCGTAACGCTGGCGTTTCTGTTCATTCTGCGCGGCCTCACACTGGCGCTGTCGGTCATGTTCGCCGACCGCACGATCATCTCCGGCGTAGGCGACGTCGCCGCTCACGACTGGCTCGCCCATACCTTGTTCCAGGGCGTCGCGTTCAAGGGTCTGTTCGTCTGGCTCGGCCACGTCGGCGTCGTCAAGCTGCTCGACAACGGCAATCCGCTCGTGCCGGGCATTCCGAAAGTCCTGCTGTGGTGGTTCGCGCTCGCTGCGGTGTGCGCGTTCACCCTCGCCAAGACCCGCTTCGGCAACTGGATCTTCGCGGTCGGCGGCGACGCCAACGCCGCCAAGAACGTCGGCGTGCCGGTGCGGCGCGTGAAGATCTCGCTGTTCGTGCTGACCGCATTCTGCGCGTGCCTGTTCGCCGTGCTGCAAGTGTGCGATATCGGCTCCGCCGCAGCCGACCGTGGCCTGCAAGCCGAATTCGAAGCCATCATCGCCGCGGTGATCGGCGGCACGCTGCTGACCGGCGGTTACGGCTCGGTGATCGGCGCCTGCTTCGGCGCGCTGATCTTCGGCGTCGTGCAGATCGGCATCACCTACACGAATGTCGACTCCGACTGGTTCCGCGTGTTCCTCGGCGTGATGCTGCTGATCGCCGTGCTGTTCAATCACTACGTGCGCCGCCGCGTCGCGCAGTCGTAACGAGGAGACCACCATGTCCGATACGAATACCGTGAACACCCCGGCTGAACCACAGGGCGACGTGATCCTCGCACTCGAAAACGTCAGCAAGTACTTCGGCCAGGTCATCGCGCTGAGCGGCGTAACCTTGCGCCTGAAGCGCGGTGAAGTGCACTGCCTGCTCGGCGACAACGGCGCGGGCAAATCGACATTGATCAAAACGCTGGCCGGCGTGCATAAACCTTCTTCAGGCGAATATCTGGTCGACGGCAAACCCGTGCTGTTCGAGTCGCCGAAAGACGCACTCGACCTCGGCATCGCCACCGTCTATCAGGATCTGGCCCTGGTGCCCCTGCTCTCGGTCGCGCGCAACTTCTTCATGGGCCGCGAGCCGCAAAAGAAACTGTTCGGTTTCATCAACGTGATGGACCTCGAAACCAGCGCAACCACCGCACGCGACAAGCTCGCCGAAATGGGCATCAACGTGCGCGACCCGCATCAACCCATCGGCACGATGTCCGGCGGCGAGAAGCAATGCCTGGCGATCGCGCGTGCGATTCATTTCGGCGCGCGCGTGCTGATTCTCGACGAACCAACCGCCGCGCTCGGCGTGAAGCAGAGCTTCAACGTGCTGAAACTGATACACACGGCGCGCGCGAAAGGCATTTCGGTGATCTTCATCACGCACAACGTGCATCACGCGTATCCGATCGGCGATTCATTCACGCTGCTCAATCGCGGCAAATCGCTCGGCACGTTCACGAAGGAAACCATCAGCAAGGACGAAGTGCTCGACATGATGGCCGGCGGCGCCGAAATGCAGAAGATGATCGGCGAACTCGACGGCGCGACGATCTGATTGATTCGCGCGGGTTTCCGGCGCTTGCCGCGTCTCACGCCCGCGTTCAGCTATTCAGGAATATTCATGGATCATTCCAGCACATCCAGCGGGACCGGCAACACGAACGGCATGGCGTCCACGTCCGCAGTCGCGGCGACGGCCAGCCGCTTCGCGCCGGACCGCAGCCGCGACATCATCTGTCTCGGCCGTCTTGCCGTCGATCTGTACGCGCAGCAGGTCGGCGCGCGGCTCGAAGACGTGTCGAGCTTCGCGAAGTATCTCGGCGGTTCGTCGGCGAATATCGCTTTCGGTTGCGCGCGGCTTGGGCTTGCTGCGGCGATGCTGGCGCGCGTCGGCAACGATCATATGGGGCGCTTTCTGACCGAGACCTTGACGAAGGAAGGCTGTGACGTCAGTCACGTTCGCGTCGACCAGGAGCGTTTGACCGCGCTCGTGCTGCTCGGTTTGAAGGATCGCGATACGTTTCCACTGATCTTTTATCGCGAGAACTGCGCGGATATGGCCGTGGACGAAGCGGATTTCGACGAGGCGTATATCGCTTCGTCCAAAGCGCTGCTGATTACCGGCACGCACTTTTCGACAGAACAGGTGAACCGCACGAGCCGCCGCGCTCTGGATTACGCACGCCGCAATAACGTGCGCACCGTGCTCGATATCGACTATCGCCCGGTGTTGTGGGGCCTCACGGGCAAGGCGGATGGCGAAACCCGCTTCGTCGCGAGCGAAGGCGTGACCGCGCATCTGCAACGCATTCTGCCGTTGTTCGACCTGGTGATCGGCACCGAGGAAGAATTCCGTATCGCAGGCGGCAAGACCGAACTCGTCGAAGCCCTCGCGATGGTGCGTGCCGTCACGCCGGCCACATTGGTTCTGAAGCGCGGGCCGATGGGTTGTCAGATCATCGATGGCACACTGCCTGCAACGCTCGATGACCTGCCGGTTCATGGCGGCGTCGAAGTGGAAGTGCTGAACGTGCTTGGCGCGGGCGACGCCTTCGCGTCGGGCTTCCTCTCCGGATGGTTACGCGATCAGCCGCTCGACGCATGCGCGCGCTCGGCCAATGCGAGCGGCGCGCTCGTCGTCTCGCGCCATGGCTGCGCGCCAGCGATGCCGACACCCGCCGAACTCGACTACTTCTTGCGCGAAGCCAAGGCCGATCCGCAACGCATGCGCCGCCCCGACCGTGACGCAACGCTCGCGCGCCTGCACCGCGTCTCCCCTGCCCGCAAACAATGGGGCGAAGTACTCGGCTTCGCGTTCGACCATCGCAACCAGTTCTTCGAACTCGCGCAGCAGACCGGTGCAGACGAAGCACGTATCGCGCAACTAAAAAGCTTGTTTGTCGAAGCCGTTGCGCAGACGGAAGCCGCGCTAGGGCTGCAGGGCCGCATCGGCATGCTGAGCGACGACCGCTACGGTCAGGACGCATTGAATGCCGCCACCGGCCGCGGCTGGTGGATCGGCCGGCCGGTCGAGCTGCCGGGCTCCGTGCCGCTCGTGTTCGACCACGGCCGTTCGGTCGGTACAACGCTGGTCGCGTGGCCGCAGGAACATATCGTCAAATGCCTCGTGCAATTCCATCCCGACGAACCGGTCGAACAACGCCTCGAACAGGAAGCCCAACTGCGAGCGCTTTATGACGCGACGCAAGCGAGCGGCCACGAATTGCTGCTTGAAGTCATTCCGCCAAAGCACGCGCATCTGCCGCAAGCGCCGGACATCGTCTATCGCGCGTTGAAGCGGCTGTACAACATTGGCATCTATCCGGAATGGTGGAAGCTCGAACCAATGGACGCCGCACAATGGCAGGCCGTCGACGCGCTGATCGCCGAGCGCGATCCGTACTGCCGGGGCGTGGTGCTGCTCGGTTTGTCGGCGGGTGTCGAGCAATTGAACGAAGGCTTTCGCGCAGCCGCGCAATCGGTGACATGCCGCGGCTTTACCGTCGGCCGCACGATCTTTCACGAACCGAGCCACGCGTGGCTCGCCGGTGAGATCGACGACGATGAACTGATCGCAAGGGTGCGTCGCACGTTCGAAACGCTGATCGCGTCGTGGCGTGCGACGCGCGGAGCGGCAAACGCGCAATCCACCATGGCGAGCCACGCACATCAGGAGCAGGCGGCATGAATCAGCGTGTATTGCACCATGACGCGGCGTCCGCTAACGACGCCACCCAGGCACATGTGCCGTCAGGCGGTACCGTCCGCTTGACGACCGCCCAGGCGCTGGTTCGCTACCTCGCCGCACAACAGGTTGCGACCGAAGACGGCGCCGGCACCGAGCCGCTTTTTGGCGGTGTGTTCGCGATCTTCGGGCATGGCAATGTGGCCGGCATCGGCGAGGCTTTGTATCAGCACCGCGAAGCGTTACCCACGCTGCGCGCACACAACGAACAGGCGATGGCGCACAGCGCGATCGCCTATGCGAAGGCGCATTTCCGCCGCCGCATGATGGCCGTTACGACGTCGATCGGGCCCGGTGCGACGAATCTGATTACTGCCGCCGCGCTCGCTCATGTGAACCGTCTGCCCGTGCTTCTGTTACCCGGCGACGTGTTCATCTCGCGCGCGCCCGATCCGGTGTTGCAGCAGGTCGAAGATTTCCACGACGGCGGCGTTTCTGCTAACGATGCATTCAAACCGGTGTCGCGCTACTTCGACCGAATCGTGCACCCGGCACAGCTGCTCAATGCATTGCCACGCGCCTTGCGTGTGCTGACCGACGCTGCGTTGTGCGGCCCTGTCACGCTCGCGTTGCCACAGGACGTGCAGGCGCAGGCGTGGGATTTCCCGGCCGACTTCTTTGCGCCACGCGTTGTCACCTTTCACTCCCCTGCCCCGCGTGCCGAAGATATCGACGCGGCGGTTGCCTGTCTGCGCCGCGCCAGGCGTCCGCTGATCGTTGCCGGCGGCGGCGTGCTGTATGGCCACGCGACCGATGCCCTGCACCGCTTCGCCGCCGCGCACGGTATTCCGGTAGCGGAAACGCAGGCCGGCAAGGGTTCGCTCGCGTGGAACGACCCGTTGAACGCAGGCGCGTTGGGCGTGACCGGCTCGCCTGCCGCCAACGCGCTCGCCCACGACGCCGACTGCGTGCTTGCCATCGGTACGCGCCTGCAGGACTTCACCACCGGTTCAAATACCTTGTTCACGCAGGCCGACGTGATCGGCATCAACGCCAATCCGTTCGACGGCATCAAGCATCGCGCGCTGGCGGTCGAAGCCGACGCACGTCTTGCCCTCGATGCGCTCGCCGAACCCCTGCAAGGCTGGCACGCGGACCGCTCATGGACCGCCCGCGCGCACAAACTCGCGGCGAGCTGGCGCGATACCGTGAGCACGCTCACGCATGCGCCGCAACGCGACACCGTGCTGCCTTATGAAGGCGACGTGATCGGCGCCGTGCAGCGTTCCAGCGCGCGTTCCGCACAGGACGATATCGTGGTTTGCGCGGCGGGCACCTTGCCGGCTGAGTTGCATAAGCTATGGCGCGCGGGCAAACCTGGCGCGTATCACGTCGAATACGGCTACTCGTGCATGGGCTACGAGATCGCCGGTGGGCTCGGCGTGAAGCTCGCGCGGCCGGCGCGCGAGGTGATCGTGATCCTCGGCGACGGCAGCTATCTGATGATGAACAGCGAGATCGCGACGTCGGTGATGATCGGCGCGAAGTTGATCGTGGTGGTGCTCGACAATCGCGGCTACGGTTGCATCAACCGCTTGCAGCAAGCCTGCGGTGGGGCGCCGTTCAACAACCTGCTCGACGACTGCATGCAGGGCCCGCTCGGTGCACCGAAGATCGACTTCGCCGCGCATGCACGCGCGTTGGGCGCGCACGCCGAGCACGTTGCGAACATCGGCGAACTCGAAAGCGCGCTGCAACGGGCGCGCGCCGCCGACCGCACCTACGTGATCAGCATCGACACCGATCCGGGCCGCACCACTGACGAGGGCGGCTGGTGGTGGGAAGTCGCCGTACCCGAGGTATCGGCACGCGACTCGGTGCGGGCCGCGCGTTCGCAATACGATGCGCAACTCGCCGCGCGCGCCGCGCCGACGGATCCGGGCGACCGCCCACGCCATATCGACAACGAATGAGGATGCTCGCATGACTGCTTTCGACGTACGTATCGGCATCAATCCCTTGTCGTGGATGAACGACGATCTGCCATCGCTTGGTGGCGAAACACCGCTTGAGGTCGCGCTGACCGAGGGCCGCCAGATCGGCTATCAGGGCTTCGAGCTCGGCAACAAGTTTCCGCGCGAGCCGCAGGCATTGAAGGCGCTGCTTGCCCAATACGATCTGGCCCTGGTGTCCGGCTGGTATTCCGGCCGACTCGCGCGACGCAGCGTGGAAGAGGAAATCGCCGCGGTCGGACCGCATCTCGAGTTGCTGGCGCAGAACGGCGCGACCGTGATGGTCTATGGTGAAGTGGCCGATTCGATCCAGGGGGCACCGCAACCGCTGTATCAACGTCCGCGTTTTTTCAGCGACGCGCAGTGGGCCGCGTATGCGGCGCGCGTCGACGAATTCGCGCGCTATACGCTGAGTCGCGGCGTGCGGCTGGCGTACCATCATCACATGGGCGCGTACGTCGAGACGCCGGCTGACGTCGATCAACTGATGACGCGTACGAGCGACGCCGTCGGCCTGCTGTTCGACGCGGGGCACATCACGTTTGCCGGCGGCGATCCGCTCGCGGTACTCGACAGGTACATTGACCGCGTATGTCATGTGCACTGCAAGGACGTTCGACCGGCGGTCATGAAGCTCGCGCGCAATCGCAACTGGAGTTTTCTCGACGCGGTGATTAACGGTGCATTCACGGTTCCCGGCGATGGCGCGGTGAACTTTCCGGCGCTTATCGACCGGTTGAAGCGGCACGGTTATTGCGGCTGGCTGGTGGTTGAAGCGGAACAGGATCCGGTGGTGGCGCCATCGTACGAGTATGCGCAGCGGGGTTTCAAAGCGCTGCGAGCATTGGTCGATGCACCGCTCGACGCGGGCGGTGCGACGCAGGAGGCAGCATGAGTCTATTGGTGAAGGCGCAGCGCGAGGGCCAGACGATCGCGCGGGTGACACCTGAGTCGGCGTGTTGGCGGTATGTGGGGTTTGCCGCTTACCGGCTGGGCGCGAGTGAAGTTGTTCACGTGTTCGAGCCGTCGCGAGAGGTTTGCATTGTGGTGCTCACCGGCGCGGTGGATATTGAAACGGCTGACGCCACATGGAGTTCGCTGGGTTCGCGCGATAGTGTGTTCGAGGATGCTGCGCCGTATGCGGTGTATTTGCCGCCTGGCGTGCGGGCGACGGTTCGGGCTTGTCGCGATGCGGAGGTAGGCGTGGCTAGCGCGCCTGCTAAGGGTGAGTATCCGGCGAGGTTGATCGAGCCGTCTACGATGAAGCGTTCCACGCGTGGTAAGGGGCTCAATACGCGATACGTATGCGATATTCTTCCGCAGACTGAGCTTGCGGAGTCTTTGCTGGTGGTTGAGGTCCGCACGCCTGGGGGGCATGCTTCAAGCTATCCGCCGCATAAGCACGATACCGATAATGTGCCTCATGAGAGTTCGCTCGAAGAGACTTACTATCATCGGCTCGATCCGCCGCAAGGGTTTGCTTTTCAGCGTGTTTATACCGATATGCGGGATATCGATGAATCGATGGCGGTTGAGAATCACGATGTCGTGATGGTGCCGCGTGGGTATCATCCGGTTGTTGTTCCTTATGGGTATGAGTCTTACTATCTGAATGTTATGGCCGGGGGGCAGAGGGTTTGGCATTTTCGTAATGATCCGGCGCATGAGTGGATTATTAATAAGGATGGGTGAGGTTTTTTTGCCTGCTCGGCGGTTTTGTTGTTGATCTGGTTTTTTTGGCCTTTCCTTGATTTGTTAGTGGTCTATTAGCGTTGCCCCTGTGCGGGGCGGCACTGGGCCTGTCAGTAATTTCGTGTTTGAGGCATAACATGTCGCCAAGGAGTGACTATGCCTC
>NZ_JCAQOZ010000036.1:0-21529 GCF_059567945.1 Paraburkholderia sp. BGA-UO-ETr-F12
ACAAAACAGACCACGAACCCAGCAAGGCACCGCCCAGAACCCATGGGCAACGCCCAAAAAATCCAGATCAACAACAAAAACCACCAACCAGGCAAAAAATATCAGTAAGCAATACAAACAGACTTACATTCCGTATAGGAATCAACAATAACCTTCCCATGTTCCCGTCCGATCCCGGACGCCTTAAACCCACCGAACGGCATAGCCGGATCAACCATATTATGCGTGTTGACCCAAACCGTCCCAGCCTCGATCCCATCGACAAGCCGCAGCGCTTTATCGAGTTGATTCGTCCACACACTCGCCCCAAGCCCATACTCTGACGCGTTGGCCAGCGTCAAAACCTCATCGATATCGTCATAAGGCATCGCCACCAACACCGGTCCGAATACCTCCTCCCTGACAACGGTAAGCGGCTTGCAAGCACTATTGGCAATAACCGTCGGCCGGACAAAAAAACCATCCGCATCAACAGCCGCATCGCGCGACAGAATCTCACCGCCTTCCTGCTTGCCCTGCGCAATCATCCCCATGACTTTGTCGCGGTGCCGGGCGGACACCATAGGCCCCATCTGCGTCGCCGCGTCAAAACCAGAACCCAATGCAATACCGTCGGCCACAGCGGCAATCCCTTGCACGACTTCGTCGTAAATCGATCGCGCAACGTACAGGCGAGAACCCGCAGTACACACCTGTCCGTGGTTGAAGAAAATCGCGCCTGCCGCGCCTTCAATCGCTTTCTTCGGGTCACAGTCGTCCAGCACGATCACCGGACTCTTGCCACCCAGTTCCAGCGACGCCCGCTTCAGATCGTCTGCGCATTGGCGACCAATGATGCGGCCCACTTCGGTTGATCCGGTGAAAGTGACTTTGTTCACCAACGGATGCCTGACCAGCGCCGCGCCAGCAGTCTCGCCGCGGCCCGTGACGACGTTGAATACGCCCGGCGGGAAGCCGGCTTCGTGAGCCAGTTCGGCCAGACGGATTGCCGTTAAAGGAGTTTCTTCAGCTGGCTTGAGCACGACGGTGCAGCCGCAGGCGAGCGCCGGGGCAATTTTCCAGACCGCCATCAGCAGCGGAAAATTCCAGGGGACGATTGCGGCTACCACGCCCGTCGGGACGCGTTTTGTCGAAGCGTTGTAGCGGGTGCCCGGCGGGAAGGGGATCGACAGGTCGAAAGTCGTACCCTCGATTTTGGTGGCCCAGCCAGCCATGTAGCGCAACCACTGGACGCTGCCCGAAACTTCCAGCATCTTTGAAAATGCAATGAGTTTTCCCTGGTTCAGGGTCTCCAGGGTGGCTAGTTCGTCTGTGTGCTGTTCTATCAGGTCGGCTAGTTTTAGTAGCAGATGCTCACGAGTGGCTGGCGGCATTCTGCGCCAGGTGTTGGATTCGAAGGCCGCCTTCGAGGTTTTGACCGCGTGGTCGATGTCGGTTTCCGATGCGTCCGGGATCTGGGCTAGTTCTTCTCCTGTGGCTGGGTTGTAGATGGGGAAGGTTTTGCCTGCGGCGCTCGGGGTTTTTTCACCGTTGATGAACATGGTGGTGGGAAGATGTGCTGTGGTTTTTTGGTCGGGCATTTTGTGGAGGCTCCGGTGAGGGTTGAGTTTCTTGGTTTTTGCGGCTTGCCTGTAGGGGTGTTTTTTTTGATCCGGCGCTTTTGGCCTTTCCTTGATTTGTTAGTGGTCTATTGGCGTTGCCCCTGTGCGGGGCGGCACCTACTTTTCTTTGCCGGCCGCAAAGAAAAGTAGGCAAAAGAAAGCGGCTTTACACCGCTAATTCTTAAGCGGGTCCCCCGCGCAGCTACGGTAGTGGTGCATCTGGAATCTGTGCTCCCGCACATTCCGCCTCAGTGACAAGGCCGTCATACTTCCCGACTCGCACTTCGTGCTCGCCGGATAGGTTTGCCCCAGGGTGCGGTGCTTTAAGTGCTTGCGCGGTGGCCATCGGCCGGTCGCCAGCGTTACGGCGCAAGCCAGGTTCGCTGTCGCGGCCGATACATACAGCATCGTGAATCCGTGACCGAAAAAATAAGGCGTCGTCGATAACGTTGCGCCCAATATCATGCCGACGTGATGTGCCGCGCCAGGGCAGCCGGCGTTTATCACCCCGCTCGATTTGCCGCGTGGCTTCATGAGCGCCGGAATCGTCAGGCAGTCCAGAATCACAAATATTCTTGCCGCGAGCACGGCCGCCGTGGGGGCGTCTGCGGCGGCAAGCGCTGCAATTAACGCCGCGCGTGACACGTACAACGCAATCAACATCCGTTTGTTGTTGCCGGATCGGTCAGCGATGAACGACAACGCACAAACAGCACCCAGCGAAAGTGCGATCTGCCACATCGGTTGCAGGCTACCCACGCCGCAAATTGCAACCAGCTGGAAACGCGCAAGCATGCCGCTCGATAAGCCCGCAAGTAATGCAAGCAGCACCGTTGCGCCGGTCGCATAGATGGATTCGCTCGATCGATCCGTGCTGTTACTCGTGTACCGATTTCGATCGGGATATCCTGATGGCGCAGCCCACGTGCCGGCAAGATGCCACCGGCAACAGAGCAATACGCCACCCACCATCGCAAACGTCGCCGCTATTGCACTGGAATGCTCCAGCTTGCCCACATACGGTGGCACCACGCTCATTGCACTCATCGCAACGGTCAGCGTCACTGCCGTTGCAAACGTGGTGTGCGCTCTCGCGACCCGTGACATCAATAACGGCACGATCGTCATCGTTGCCAAAGCCAGCGCGCTCATCCATATCGCGCTGGCTCGTGGACCAAGGCCGGCTTGCGTCGCCAGTGTCGCGACGCCACTCACGAGCAACACACAGGCCGTGCCACTCACGCTCGCCACTAGCCCGCCTGTGTGGTTTCTCAGGCTCGCAATCGGCCGGCGTGCCGCTTCTCCCATGCTCGCCGTCAGCAGGCGTGTGGCGTCCGCCGCCATCGCGGCACGCACGCATGCCGCGTCGGCTATGCGCGCAGCCGCAACTCGCGCGCGGCGCGGCGCCGGCTCAGTGCTTGCAGCAGCCATGATCCGCGGACTTGCCGTCTTCAACGCTGTTCTGGTCACGCTCGGACGGTAAGTCCATCGTCGGGTTGGCAGAGAAGAAGTTGTTTGGCTTGAGCATGAACCCGGCATACTCCACCGGCATCACCGGGAAGTCCTCGGGTTTGCATACGTGGGTGTGTCCGAAGCTGTGCCACAAGACGATGTCTTCGTTCTCAATGTTGCGATTCGCTTCGATGTAACGCGGCAAGCCATCACCACCGGCATGCTGGTTCGGATAGTCACCGCTCGCGTAGCGCTCGGCCGGGTCGAACGGTGTGACCCACACGTGGCGCGTAGCAAAGCCGCCGCGTTGGCGAACCTTGGAGCGTTCGTCCGCCAGCATGAGCGGGGAGTCGTTCACGATCAGCTTGTAGCCGGGATTGGCACCGACGGCGTTCTTCACGTTCGGATTGGTCACCTTCCAGTAACGTCCCGTACTGCCGTTCGCCATGCGCGCGGCTTCGCTTTCGGTTCTGAACACGCGCTTCGTGGTGTCGAAGACGTTGCCGTACGGATTCGTTTCGCCCATCGGACGCGGCACGAATTCGTGCTCGGTCACAGTGTTGCGCTCGCCGTCCACCATCATGTGCAGGCGCGCATTGAAAAAGTGCTGATGGGTCGGTCCGCCGAGGTTCTCGGTAATCATGCCGCCCCACGGATATGCGTCGCCGTCGGCCACGGCCGAGGTCTGGACGATGCCGGTCAGCTTGCATTCGAGCTGGATCGTGCCGTCCTGATACAGGTACCAGTAGAAGCCGTAATCATAGTTGCCGACGGTCGCGAAGAACGAGATCACAAGGCGCCGCGAGCGGCGCATTTCGAACACGCCGGTGCGGAACTCATAGTGCTTCCACAGGGTGCCGTAATCCTCTTCGTGCATGCACACGGCGTTCTTCATCAGGAACGCATTGCCGAAATCGTCAGCGGACGGAATGTCGAAATAGCGGATCGTGCCGAGACAATCGCAACCGAGTTCAAGCTGGTTTGCCAGTTTTCCCAGACCATACTCGCCGGCATCGAACGCGCTTTTCCAGTAGTGGTTCGTGCTTGGGTCGGAGTAGGGCACGCACATCTCGGTCACGCTCGCACGGTAGATGATCGGGCGGGTGTTCTTGCCGTCTTCCCACGACAGTTGATGCAGCACCAGTCCCTCGCGCGGCGTAAAGCCGACCCGGAAGTTCCAGTTCTGCCAGCTCACGTGCCAGCCGTCGATCTTGAAGCTCGGGCCCTCCGGCTGGCTGATCGACAGCGGCTTGAGCGTGCCGCGCGGCTCGCCGAGGCTCGGCGTGTCGTAGTTGTGCTTCGCACGCGGAATCGGAATGATGCGGCCGTCGTCCACCAGTTCGATCACTTTCTTTTCGAGCAGGTCGACCACCGCCACCACGCCTTCGATCGGATGCGCGTAGCCGTTATCGGTCACGCTCTCGCGGTAATAACTCACGCAACGCACAAGGCGCCGGCCATTCTCGTTCTCGCGGTCGAAGCAGCCGGCGGAAAACGGATCCACCTGCACGTTCTCCAGATCCTTCTCGGTCAAGCCGCGCTTCAACACCGCAACGCGCCATGCGGCGTCGTTCTTGACGATCTGCTCGGCGTTCATGAAGTCTTCGATCATGATCGGCGGCTGGCCGTAAGGCGCGCGATCGCACGGCAGCGCGTTGCGCGAGGCGACTCTTTTTTCTCTCAGGTCCACGGTGTATTCAACGATCGTACCGTTCGTGCGGTCGATTGCCAGGACGAACGCCGTGCGCGAGAAGTACTCGCCGGCCTTGAATGCGACCACTTCGGCCTTCGGCGGCTCACGCAATTCGACCATCGGAAAGCGAACCTGCGCGTCGAGTTTTTCGCCGGCCTTCACGAGATCGCAGGCAAGCTGCATTTCGTCCGGACTCAGCGGATCGAGCGGATGAACTGGCGCGTGAGCGGCTTTCGTGGCATTCGTATTCATAAGGTTCCCGTAAGGATTGTGCTGGACCGGACGGCGGTCCCGCGCAGATGAGCCGAGCGCGGCGAACGCTGAGTCGATGGCAAATCGTAGGAACTCAATATTATTTTCGCGCTTGCTTATCGCGCCAAATGAACGATAAAGTGCGCCAGGTGCAATGACACAGCAGCACATCAGCGAAGACTTGAGAGGAGACGCTCCGCATGAAAAAAGTCACGCTCAACGGCAGTTTCCCGATGATCCGCGCTGCGGTAATGGGACCGATTGTGCGCGCGCTCGATGCATCAGGCGCCAATTGCGACGCGCTGCTCGAAGCGTTCGGCATGAGCCGCAAGCTCCTGTCGAACCCCTATGAAATTCTGCCGCTCACCCGCTATGTAGCGGCCTTTGAGCGCGCGGCCGAGGTACTCGGCGAACCGTCGCTTGGCTTGCGTCTCGGCAGCGAATTGCAACTGACGGAGCTCGGGCCCGCGGGTCTCGTGTTCCTGTCATCACCAACCTTGAACGCGGCGATGCGCAAATTCTCCCTCGCGCTTGCCTCGTGGCAGAACACCACGACCTGCGAGTTGCTGCGCGACGGCGAATGGCCGGTATGGACCTATCAGATCGCCAATCCGCAGATATGGCCGCGCCGGCAGGATGCGGAGTACAGCTTGTCGACGATGTGCCATATGATTCGCGCCGTACGCGGCGCGGCGTGGAATCCGGTGGAAGTGCATTTCGAGCATGCCGCACCGGCCGATCCCAAACCGTACGCACGCATTTTCCGTGTACCGGTGCGCTTCCAGCAGCCTTTCAATGGCGTGATCCTGCGCCCGCAAGATCTCGACGCACCGCTCAAGAGCGCCGACACGCAAATGGCGCGCATGATGGAACGCCATGCCACGGATCTGATTGCGCGCGATGCGATGCCTCACAGCATCGTCGAGCAGGTGCGCGATCTGGTCACGCGGCGGCTTGCCCACGAAAAACTGATCGTTGCGGACATCGCGAAAGATCTTGGCTTATCCCATCGCTCTTTGCAGCGGCATCTGGCAGAGGCGGGGACCTCCGTACGGCAGATCGTGCGCGAAGAGCGGCAGCGCAGTGTGGAAGGACTGCTTGAACGTGACGGGCTCACTAATGCGGCGATCGCTCGCGCCGTGGGTTATGCCGATGCGACAGTGTTGTGGCGCGCTACGCGCAACTGGAAGAAACAATAAACGCTCCTGACACCGAAAATTTCTTTCACGCTGAAAGCAGGAAGGCGCGCATTCGTCACACGAAAAATAACTTCAACATCCTAAGTATTTGCTGCGAACCGCCACGCCTGCCAGGTAGCGCGCATTGGCGCAGATTATCGAAAAAATGGCGCAGTTCGCGAAGACGCTTTATTTTTTAGCTACCTACCATGCGCTCACACCGAAGTATCGAATGTCGGTCAACCGAGCGTCTGGACCAGCATGTCCCGGGTTTAGGCGAATTCCAGACTAGCCAACAAAAATAGAGGCAGCGATGAATGAACCCTACTCTCCGACCCGTCTGATCGACGCGGAGAATCCCGTGGAACTGAAGGGCAATACGCTGGGCTTGTGGCAGATCGTGTTCCTCGTCATATCCGCAGCCGCGCCGCTGACCGGCATGCTCGGCGCGGTGCCGCCGGCGATCAGTCTGGGCAACGGCGCGGGCATTCCTGGCGCGTTCGTGATTGCCGGCGTGGTGCTGCTGATTTTCAGCGTGGGATTTGCGTCGATGAGCCGGCACGTGGTGCGCGCCGGCGCGTTCTATGCGTACATTACCGCGGGACTCGGACGGCCGCTGGGCATGGCCGGCGCACTCGTCGCGCTGATGTCGTACACCTTTATCCAGATCGCGCTGTACGGGCTGTTTGGATTCTTCTGCACGGTGATTCTGTCTCCGCTGCTGCACACCGCGATGCCCTGGTACGGCTACTCGCTGGCCTGCGTGGCCGTGGTGCAATTCACTGGCATTCGCGGTATCGATCTGAATAGCCGGCTGCTAGGCGTGCTGATGTGTCTCGAACTCGGCATTCTGCTGCTGCTCGCGATTGCAATTGTGGTGCACGGCGGTGGCCCGAACGGCCTCACGCTCGCGCCGTTCACGCCGGAACATGTGTTCAGCGGTCACCTCGGCATCGCAGTGATGTTCGCCTTCGCGTCGTTTATCGGTTTTGAAGCAACGGCAATTTACGGTAAGGAGTGTCGCGATCCGAAGGTGACCGTACCGCGCGCGACATATGTGTCGGTCATGCTGATCCTCGTTTTCTTCGCTTTCGTCACGTGGACGATTGTTTGCGCGTACGGACTGAATGACGTGGTCGCGGTCGCGACGAAGCAACCGGGCGACTTCTGGTTCATACAATCCGGCAAGTACCTGGGCGGTGCGGTGACGACCGTGATGAGCTTCCTGTTGCTCAGCAGTATCTTCGCGAGTCTGCTGTCGTTCCATAACACGCTGGTGCGTTATATCCATGCGCTCAGTCTGGAGGGCATCCTGCCGCAAGCGCTCAACCGGGTGCACGAAAAATATCGCTCACCGTATGTGGCGAGCTATCTGCAAACACTCTCGGTGTGCGTTCTGCTCGGGCTCTTCATCGCGGCCGGCAGCGATGCCTTCAACATCGTATTCAGCTGGAGTTCGGCGCTCGGCACGATCGGTATCGTGATGCTGCAAGCAGTGACCAGTTTCTCCGTCATCGCATTCTTCCGCAAGACGCGTAAGGACACGCGTGTATGGCACTCGTTTGTCGCGCCTCTGGTGGGCGGCATTGGCCTGCTGTATATCGGCGTGATTCTGGTGCGCAATCTCGACGCGCTCAGCGGCTCCGATAGCCCGATCGTCAAATCTTTCCCCTGGATCGTATTCGCCGTGGCGCTCGTCGGCGTCGTGATCGGTCTCATCTTGCGCAAGAAGCGGCCGGACATCTACGCACGCTTCGGGCAGTAATCGAAGGGCGCGCCACGCATGCGGCGCGCGCCGCCTCCCTACGTTCCAGCAGTCGACTACGGCTGTTCATTCCTGAGCAGCAGCGCAGCGGTGTCGTTCGTCCCGCTGTTCTTGCTGATTTCACCACTTAACTTTCGACAGAGATATGGCAGACAAATTCGTCAAGCGCTCGGCGCTTGCGCTGGCCACGTGCGGCCTCGCGATGGGCGCCCATGCGCAATCTTCGGTGACGCTCTATGGCACGGTCGACGCCGGCGTCGTCTACACGACCAACCAGCAGACGACGCTCGCCAACGGCAGCACCAACGGCCACGCGAATTACCAGTTGGCCGGCGGCAACCTGGTGCCGTCGCGGTGGGGTTTGACCGGCGCCGAGGATATCGGTGGCGGCACCACGGTGAACTTCACGCTGGAGAACAGTTTTCTGATCGGCAGCGGCACGATGCTGCAATCGAATACGCTATTCAACCGCAACGCATGGGTCGGTTTGAACAACGCCACCTACGGCGCGCTGACGGTCGGCCGTCAATACGATCCGTTCTCCGACTACATGGGCGCGTACGCGTCGAGCAATAACTGGGCGACGCTATACGGCTCGCATTTCGGCGACGTCGACAATCTCAACGAGGCGTTCAACTTCAACAACTCGATCAAGTACATCAGCCCGAGCTTCGGCGGTTTGACGGTTGGCGGGCTGTTCAGCCTTGGGGGCGTGGCAGGGAATTTTTCGCAGAACAAGGGCTGGTCGCTGGCGGCGAATTACGCGCAGGGCCCGTTGTCGTTGAGCGCGGGGTATCTGGAGTTGAACCAGCCGTTGCAGGCGGCCTTAGGCGGTACTGCCGGGTATATCGGCGATTTCAGTTGCTCGAATGCCGATGCACAGTATTGTCTGTTGCAGCAGGCGAGCAAGGTGAGGATTTTCGGAGCAGGGGGTTCGTATGCGTTCGGCAAGGCGAGCGTGGCGCTCAGCTACACGCACACGCGGCTGTCGCAGAGCCAGTATTTCGCGAGTGCGGCGCGACCCGACGGGGCGGATATCGCGTTCGACATTGCCGAGTTGAACACGACGTATTCGCTCGCGCCGGATTTGCAGCTTGGTCTGGCATATATCTTCAACGACGCCAAACCGAGTGGGGGTACCTCAACGCGCGTGCATCAGATCAACCTGGGGGCGGTGTACAGCCTGTCGAAGCGGACAGCGGTCTATGCGGTGGCGATCGGGCAGAAATCTTCCGGCGCCGGCCTCGCGATCGATCCGGCGACAGGGCAGACCGAAAATCTGGCGCAGATTCCGAATATCGTCAACTCGGACACGGATAAGCAACTCTCCGTGATCGTCGGCATACGGCACAATTTCTAGTCTGCCGTTAATCGGCCAGGCGCTTGTCCGCCAGGGCGCTCTGGCAATCCGCCAGCACCTGCTTCACCAGCCGCGCCTGGGGATCGAGTTCGTCCGTGTCGAGAATTTCCTCGACGGCGTCCCGCGCCCAATCGGCTTCGACAAATTTGGCGTGCCGCCGCGCAATCTCCAGCGCGGTGGCCGACAGCCTGGCGATGCTCAGCCAGTCCGCTTCCCGGGACCGGTGGTCGAGCCACTTATGGGCGGCCTGCACGTGAAACGCCGCGTCAGGCCAGTCCTCATTCAGGTAATAAGCGCCAAGGCAACCGCAGGTGAGCCAGCACAACAGCTCCAAACGGTCCCGTGGACTCAGATGATGGCGTACATCACTCATGGCGACGCTCGCTGCTGTAAATTGCGTTCCGGTAAGGACGGCAAGCCGTCCTCCGCTTCCGTTACACAATATCACGCAGAATTCACGAGCGGCAATGCCTGACTGACCCTGGCGGCGCCGGTACCACAAACCGCGTGCGGCGGCGGTTGCCAGCGAGCCGCCGTCCCGGCCGCGCTAGCGCGTCGCGACGATAAACAGCCGTGGGAACGGCAGCAGCACGGTGCCGTCGGCGAGCGCCGGATAAGCCTTGGCGATCGCATCCCGGTAGCGCGCCAGGAAGACTCCTTTTTCATGGTCGTCGAGCTCGGCCAGGAACGGCCGCAGCGCGCTGCCCTTGAACCATTCGACCACCGCGTCCGCGCCGCCTGCGAGCGGGTGATGGTAGACGGTGCGCCACACGTCGACCCGCTCGCACAGCGGCTTGAGCAGCCCGTAATACCAGTCGGCTCCATAGCGCATGGTGCGTTCCACGCCCTTGAGTTTGGGCGCCCACGGTCCGTCCGCCGCGATTTCGCGCAGCAGGCGGTGCGCCGGTTCGTCGAGGTTGTCCGGCATCTGCACGGCCAGGCTGCCGCCCGGCGCAAGTTTCTTCACCAGCGACGCAAACAGCGGCTCGTGATCGGGCACCCACTGCAGCACGGCATTCGCCAGAATCAGGTCGTACGGACCCGGCGCATCCCACGTCGCAATGTCGCTCACGTCGAACTGGAATTGCGGCAGGCGTTTGCGGGCTGCCTCGATCATGTCCGGGGAGCTGTCCATGCCGCTGACCGTCGCGCCGGGCAGGCGGGCCGCCAGCGCTTCGGTGGAGTTGCCGGGACCGCAGCCGATGTCGACCGCGACCCGCACCGTCGTTGCCGGGACTGCCGCCAGGAGATCCCTGACCGGGCGCGTACGCTCGTTTTCGAACAACATGTACTGTTTTGCCGCCCAATCCGTCGATGAAGTCATCTTTCCCTCCGTTGCCCTGCCATCCTGGCCACCAAGCCATGTTCGCCGACATCCGCTCACCGCGTGCAATGCCGACCCGATCCAATCCACTCATTCTGTGCGGCGGCGACGGCGGAGTAAAATGAATTTATCATTGCCATTCCTTCATTTTTCTAATGAAAATCGACACGCTAGGTGTCCAGGCGTTCGTTGCAATCGCGGATCGCGGCAGCTTTCAGGGCGCGGCCGATTCGTTGCACGTCACGCAAACGGCCATTACCCAACGCCTGCGTAAGCTCGAAGCGTTTCTCGGCGTCACGCTGATCGAGCGGACCACCCGTTCCATGGCGCTGACGGAAATAGGGCGCAGTTTTTTGCCGCAGGCACGCCGTTTATTGGGCGAGCTTGCCGATGCGCTGATGGAGATTCGCGAGACGGGCGTGGCCCGTCGCGGCGACGTGTCGATTGCCTGTGTGCCGACCGTGGGCGTGCAGTACCTGCCGCGCATTCTGCAGGCGTATGCGGCGCGTCATCCGCATAACCGCATCAAGATTCTCGATCACGCTTCCTCCGCAGTGGAGGCGGCGGTGTTGCGCCGCGAGGTGGAGTTCGGCATCAATATCGCCGGCGAGCATCATCCGGATCTCGCCAGCGTGCCGTTGACGGAAGACCGCTACGTGCTGATTTGCCATGAAGATCATCCGCTGGCAAAACGACGGCGCATCGCGTGGCCGCAATTGCAGCCCTATCCGCTGATCTTTGCGGGCGAGGTTAGCGGCAATCGCGCCTTGCTCGATGTTGCGCTGGAGAAAAGCGAGCTGTCGCTGCGCTCTTTCTATGAAGTGCAACGCAGCTCGACGGCGGTCGGTCTGGTCGCTCAGGGAGTGGGGGCGGCCGTCGTGCCGGCGCTCGCCATCCAGAAGGGTGCGTATCCGACGGTTCGCACCATCGAGCTTACGCATCCGGTGGTCTCGCGCACGCTGGTTCTGGTGGCGCGCAAGACGGCTCATTTATCGCCGGCGGCACAGGCGCTGTACGACATGATTCTTGAACAGGCAACGTTGAAGGCCTGATTCAAGCGCGATCCTCACAGACACTGTGCCCGCAAACAACGCGCCGCATGACTCAGATCGTGTTCGATCGCACGCCGCACGCCGGCTGCGTCGCGCGCCTTGGCGGCGTTCAGCAATTCGTCGTGCGCATCGTTGAGTGTGCCGGCAAACTGCGCATCGCCAAATAGGAGGTTCGAAATCGGCCCGACCTGCAGCCACACCGTTTCGATCAACTCGAGTAGAAGCGGAGAGCCGGCCGCGCGGTACAGAATCAGATGGAATGCTTCGTTGGCGTCGAGATAGCCCTTGGCGTCCGTAGTGCGTAGAGCTTGTTCCATTTCATCGTTCAGTTTTTCCAGCGTTGCCAGATCGCGCGCGCTGAGATGCGGCGTGCCCAGTTCGGCGGCCTGACCTTCGAGAATCAGGCGCACGCGCAGCACATCGTCGAATTGTTCTTTCGATAAGCGTGGCACCGTCACGCCGCAATTGGGCACGTTCACCAGCGCCGATTCGGCCGCGAGGCGCTGCAACGCGGAGCGCACCGGCATCTCGCCCACGCCGAGCTCGGCTGCGACGTGACGGATCTTGATGCGCTCGCCCGGCACGAAGCGCCCGATCGTCAGCCATTGCCGCAGCGTTTCGTAGGTCTGGTCCTGCAGCGTGTGATGGCGCGAAGTTTTCATAAAGCTCGAAGCAGAAGCCAAAAGAGACAGCAGAAAGGCCGACAGTTTAGCGCCGGCCGTACCCGATCAGCCGCGATCGAGAGACGCTCCCGTGGTCAGTTCGGCCAGGCAGGCGTCGAACATCGACACCAGTCTGTCGACGTCGTCTACCGACGTGTCGGGGCAGACCAGGATCATGTTGTGAAATGGCGTGATCAGCACGCCGCGATTGAGCAGATACAGATGAACGATCTGTTCCAGCTCCGGGTCGAGCTGGCGGCCGGCCTGCGTGCCGTTGCGCGGCGGGGTTGGCGTGAACTGGAATTCGGTGCGGGCACCGACGCGCGTCACGCACCATGCGAGGCCATGACGCGCGATCGCATTCGTCAGGCCCGCCTCGATTCGTTGTGCGAGCGCGAGCATGTGGTCGTAGGCGGCTTCGGTCATCACTTCGGCAAGCGTCGCGCGGATCGCGCTCATCGCCAGCATGTTGGCCGTCAGCGTGGTGCCGATGCCGGAGTGGCCGGGCGGTGCGCTGCGCTTGGCGCGTTGCGCGCGGGCCGCCAGCTCGGCGCTAAACCCGTACACCGCGCACGGAAAGCCGCCGCCCACCGGTTTGCCGAGGATGAACAGGTCGGGTTCGAGGCCGTACGCCCTCGTGTAACCGCCCGGCCCGCAACTGATGGTGTGGGTTTCGTCGATGGCGAGCAGCGTGCCGTAGCGGCGCATGAGCGCTTGCGCCTCGCGCCAGTAGCCCGCCTCGGGCAGCACCATGCCGATGTTGGTCATCGCGGGCTCAGCCAGCACACAGGCCACGTCGCCGTCTTTCAACGCGTTCTCCAGCGCGGCGAGATCGTTGAATTCGATCACGCGTGTCGCCTCGAGCAGATCGTGCACCTGCCCGATCAGGCTGTCGCGCTGTTGCGGCTTGCCGTCGACGAGATCGACGAAGACGTCGTCCACGGTGCCGTGATAGCAGCCGTTGAAGATCACGATCTGGCTGCGCCCGGTCGCGGCGCGCGCCCAGCGCAGCGCGAAGCGGTTGGCGTCGCTCGCGGTCATTGCGAACTGCCAGTAGGGTAGGCCGAAACGGCGCGCCAGCTCTTCGCCGACCCACGCGGCGTCCTCGCCCGGCAGCATGGTCGTCAGGCCGCGCTCGGCCTGGGCCGCCAGCGCGCGGGCCACGGGGGCGGGTGAGTGGCCGAACATCGCGCCCGTGTCGCCGAGGCAAAAGTCGGCGTAACGATGGCCGTCCACATCGGTAAACGAGGCGCCGCGCGCCTCGTCGACATAGAGCGAGAAGGGCGTCGACCAGTCGTTCATCCAGTGCAGCGGCACGCCGAACAACAGGTGGCGCGCGGCGCGTTCGGACAGCGCGCGCGATGCCGGCATGGCCTGCGCAAAAGCGCGGCGCTCGCGTTCGACAAGCGCCTGCGCGCGCTCCCAGTTGATGCCGTGACGAGTATCCAAATCCTGCTTCTCCAATGACGTTTCCATAAACTGTCCGCGCTCAGACGAGCAGTTGCAGATGCTCGCGTTCCCACGCGGTGATGCCTTGCGAGAAGGTCTCGAACTCCTTTTCCTTCACCGAGCAATAGGCCTGCACGAAGTTCTCGCCGAGCACGTCGGCGAGTTCGCTGCACTTCAGGAGCGCCTTGAGGGCGTCTTCGAGGCCACGCGGCAATTCGTATTCGAGGTCGTAGGCGCTTTCGACCATCGGCGCCGACGCTTCCTGCTGCTCGACCATGCCGAGGTAACCGCAGGCGAGGGTGGCCGCCATGGCCAGATACGGATTGACGTCGACCCCCGGCACGCGGTTTTCGAGCCTCCGGCCGTCCGGTCCGGAGTTCGGCACGCGGATGCCGCAGGTGCGGTTGTCGTAACCCCAGCGCACGTTGATCGGCGCGGCGGTAAACCGCGACAGGCGCCGATAGGAGTTCACATAGGGCGCGAACATCGGCATGGCTTGCGGCATGTACTTCTGCAAACCGCCGATATAGTTGAAGAACAGCGGGCTGGCCGTGCCGTCTGGCAGCGAAAAGATATTCGCACCGGTTTCGCGGTCGACGATGCTCTGATGAATATGCATCGCACTGCCTGGTTCGTGCTCCATCGGCTTGGCCATGAAGGTCGCGAAAATGCCATGGCGGAAGGCGGTTTCTCGAACCGCCCGCTTGAACAGGAACACGCGGTCGGCGAGATCGAGCGCGTCGCCGTGAGAAAAATTGATTTCCATTTGCCCCGCGCCGACTTCATGTACCAGCGTTTCGACGCCGAGATGCGTCATCTCGCAGAAACGCGACAGGTCCTGGAAGAACGGGTCGAATTCGTTGACGGCGTCGATCGAAAACGACTGCCGCCCGGCTTCGTGACGCCCCGCGCGGCCGAGCGGCGGGCGCAGCGGTTCATGCGGATTCTTGTTCTGCGCGATCAGGTAGAACTCCATCTCCGGCGCGACCACGGGGCGCCAGCCTTTTTCCTCGTAGAGTTTGAGCACACGCCGCAACACCGCGCGCGGCGAAATGCCGATGGGCTTGCCGTCGAGTCCGACGCAATCGTGGATCACCACTGCGACCTGCTCGATTGCCCACGGCACGAGCCGAACCGTGTTCGGATCGGGAATGCAGACCATATCGGGATCGCTTGGCCCGACGAAACGCTCAAAATCCGCGAACTCGCCGTTGACGGTGATCATCAGCAGCGCGTTCGACATGTGCATCTTGCCTTCCGAGAGAAACAGGTTCTTCGGCACGATCTTGCCGCGCGCCACGCCCGTCATGTCCGGTATCACGCATTCCACCTCGTGGATGCGGTGATGCTCCAGGAACTCACGTAGATCGTCGCGTAGGTCGCTTTGCAAGGTTGACTCCAGTCGGTTGATGAAGATGGCGCGAAGCGGGGCGGCGAAGCCTGCGCGACGCGCTGTCTGTTCGGGAAAGCTGGACGTTTTGCATCATGAGATTTGATCAAATCATGACATGGATTTTTCCTTTTGGGAAATTTGATCAAATATCATCGGTTCATCGAGGGAACCTGAGAGCTACCCATGACCGATGTGCCGTGTTCGCAACGCCCGTCGCCGGCCCAATGCGTCGCGACCCTGCATACGATTGCCGCCGCCGTCTCACTGCTGGAGCGGCAGGGGATTAGTGCTGAGCTGCTGCTGGCGGGAAGCGGCGTCGGCGCGGCCGACCTGCGGCGACCGTCCGGGCTCGTTACGCAGGCGCAGGAACTGATGGTGTTCGCCAACGCGTTGCGCGCCTGCGGCGATACGCGTATTGGGCTCGACATCGGCCGCGCCATGCATATTTCGAGCTACGGCATCCTCGGCTACGCGATGCTGGTGAGTCCCACGCTCGGCGACGCGCTGCAATGCGCCCAGGACTTTCCCGTACTGCTCGGGAGCTACTTCAAGGTCTCGCTGCGCCGCAACGCGGAGGAAGCAGCAATCGTCGCGGCCGATTATCACTACCGGCCGGATCTCGCTGTGATCAATACCGACATGTGTCTCGCCTCGATGTGGGCGATCGTCTGCGACGTGCTGTCGGCACGGCGCGCGCCGGATACGCTCAAGGTGACGTTCAACGCACCCGCTCACGCGGATGCCTACGAAGCGCGCATAGGCCGTCGCGCCACGTTCGACGCCACCGAAAACGCCCTGATTTTTCCGGCCAGCTGGCTCGACGAACCGCTGCCGCTCGCCGAGCCGGTGAGCTATCTGATGTCGCGCCAGCAATGCGCACAACTGGAACGCGAATGGGCCACCGCGGCGGGCAACGACGTGACCGCGCGCAGCTTGCGCCTGCTGTATTCGGACCCCTGCCGCTACGGTTCGTTGCGCGCGCTCGCCGATGCGCTGTGCGTGTCGGAGCGCACCCTTAGACGACGCCTGGCGGGCAGCGGCTCTGCCTTCCAGACGCTGCTCGACCGCGTGCGCCACGATCTCGCGCTCGACTACCTGACGCGCACGCGGCTGTCGATGTCGGATATTGCCGAGCGGCTCGGCTATAGCGAAACGGCGGGCTTCCGACACGCGTTCCGCCGCTGGACGGGCCATTGCCCGAGCGATTACCGCTACGCCTGACTGGCGGTTCTGTCGGAACGCCCCTCGGAGCAGACGAATCGGCCGGCGCAACCTCGTGCCGCAAAGTCTCATCATGAACGACTGACGCCGGGCCACATTGGCCACATTTATCCCCTCGATGACCGCTTCTCCGTTATCGCTCACGCGCGCACCTCGGGCAGAATTTTCCCAGACCAATACAAGGGAGACATGAGATGCGTGCAGTCAGCGTGGCGGCAATCCAGTTGGCCGTCCCCGGATGGGATCGCGAGGCGAATCTCGCCGAGGCCGAGCGCCTCGTGCGTGAAGCGGCAGCACAAGGCGCACAGGTGATTCTGCTGCCTGAGTTGTTCGAGTTGCCGTATTTCTGCACCGAACAGGATTCAAAGCACTTCCGTCATGCGCTGCCGTTCGAGGGCCATCCCGCCATTACGCGGTTTAGCCGCGTCGCGGCAGAATTGAACGTAGTCCTGCCGATCAGTTTCTTCGAACGGGCCGGCAACGTCTTCTACAACACGGTGGCGATGATCGACGCCGATGGCCGCGTGCTCGGCCGCTACCGCAAAACTCATATTCCCGACGGCCCGGGCTACAGCGAGAAGTACTACTTCACGCCCGGCGACACAGGTTTGCGCGTCTGGCCGACGCGTTACGGCACACTCGGCGTCGGTATCTGCTGGGACCAGTGGTTCCCGGAAACGGCCCGCGCGATGGCGCTGCTCGGCGCCGAACTGCTGCTCTATCCGACCGCGATCGGCAGTGAACCGCAAGACCCGTCGCTCGACAGCAGCGCGCACTGGCAGCGCGTGATGCAAGGCCACGCAGGCGCGAACCTCGTGCCGCTGATCGCCGCGAATCGCACCGGCCGCGAGCAAGGCCGCGACTTCCCGCAGCGCTATTACGGGTCGTCGTTCATCGCCGATCAGTATGGCGAGCAGGTGAGGAAAGCGGGGCGCGACGAGTCCGCGATCCTGCTGCATCGTTTCGATCTGGATGCGGTTGCCGCGACACGCCATGCATGGGGCGTGTTTCGCGACCGGCGGCCGGCCTGCTACGGCATCCTCGCGACGAGCGACGGCGTACACCGGACGCAGGAGGGGGCACCGTGACTATCGTATCCACGAGTGTGACGGACCCCGCCGGATTGAGTGACGGATTCGAGCAGCAAGCATTCTGAGGAGACATTGCATGTTGACTGTGTATAGCGATCGGCACCGGCTGCATCATGGCCACGCGGAATTGATCGACGGCGAAATGAAGCCTTGCTTCGAGATGCCGAGCCGCGCTGATTTCATCCTGGAACGGGTGCGCGAAACGAAGCTCGGCGACGTGATTGCGCCCGCATCGTTCGGACTCGATCCGGTGCACCGTGTTCACGACAAAGGCTTCATTGCGTTTCTCGGCAGCGCGTGGGACGAATGGAGCGCGCTCGGCCGCAAGCATGACGCGCTGCCGCTCATATGGCCGGTGCGCGGCATGCGCCAGGACCGCGTGCCGGAAGATATCGACGGCAAGCTCGGCTACTACTCGATGGATGCGGGTGTGCCGATCACCGAGGGCACGTGGGCCGCCGTCAGCGACGCGGTGAACGTGGCGCTCACCGGCGCGCGCCACGTGAGGGAAGGTGCGCGCGGCGCATTCTCGTTGTGCCGCCCGCCTGGGCACCACGCTGCGGCGGACTATATGGGCGGCTACTGCTATATCAACAACGCTGCGGTGGCGGCGCAGTCGTTCCTCGATGCGGGCGCAAAGCGCGTGGCGATTCTCGATGTCGATTATCACCACGGCAACGGTACGCAAAGCATTTTCTATCAGCGTTCGGACGTATTGTTCGCGTCGTTGCATGGCGATCCGCGCACTGAGTACCCGTTCTTTCTCGGCCACGCTGACGAAGCCGGCGCGGGTGCCGGCCTCGGCTACAACGCCAACTTTCCGCTGCAACCGGGTACGGCTTGGGCGGACTATACGGTGGCGCTCGACGCGGCCTGCGCGCGTGTCGCCGATTACGCGCCGGATGCACTGGTGGTGTCTCTCGGTGTCGATACTTTCGAAGAAGACCCGATTTCGCAATTCAAGCTGCGCAGCGCGGACTATCTGCGTATCGGCGAGGCGATCGGACGATTGGGGAAACCGACCTTGTTCGTGATGGAAGGCGGCTATGCGGTCGCGGCGATCGGAGTGAATGCAGTGAATGTGCTGGTGGGGTTTGAGTCGGTTTGAGTCGGTTTGAGTCAGGTTGGCGAGCTGGCCCTGTGCGCTGCGCGCAAAGTGTCCATGTCCGCTTCGTCACGTCACGGATACGCTACGATTCGAACCGGATTCCCGGTGTATTTCTCCATAGCGACCGAACGGGCAGCGACCAGCCATGCTTCAGATACTAGGCAAAGCCTCATCCATCAACGTCCGCAAAGTGCTGTGGGCATGTACCGAACTCGGCCTGCCGTTTGAGCGGGAAGATTGGGGCTCAGGATTCAGGACGACCAACGTGCCCGAATTCGTCGCTTTGAACCCGAACGCCATGGTGCCGGTGATCCGGGACGGCGAGTTCGTGCTGTGGGAATCCAACTCGATCATCCGTTATCTGGCCGGCCGTTATGGAGGCGAGTTCCTCTACCCGGGGGACCCTTGCGAACGCGCGAAATGCGATCAATGGATCGACTGGCAGGCGAGCGAACTCAATCGGGCATGGAGCTACGCGTTTCTGGCGCTGGTCCGCAATTCGCCGGCGCATCAGGATCGTCAGCAGATCGACCTGTCGTGCGTGAATTGGAGGCGCCATATTGCGATCGTTGACCGGCAACTGGAGACGACCGGTGCCTTCATCGCCGGAGCGTCGTTCTCGCTTGCGGACATCCCAATCGCGCTCTCGATCAACCGCTGGCTCGAAACGCCGCTACAGCATGGCGGTTTTCCCGCGCTGACGGCTTACATGGCGCGCCTCGCCATGCGTCCTGGCTATCTGGCGTATTGCCGCAACGGCACGCCGTAAGCCACGCGGTTACTCCACCAGGGCGGCGCTCCGTTGTGCCGCCTTGGCGAACAGGCCGACGCAGCCGAACTGAGGCGGTATTGGCGTGACGGGTTCGTTCGCAGGTGAATGCTTACAAAAATACCAGTCAAATGCTTACGAAAGACCAGGTGCGGGGTGCTTCTGTGTAGCTCGGCGCGACTCGCCTACAATGGCCGGTTTCGCGATACAGATTGAAGGTTTGAAAGATGCGGGTACTGAAATTTGCACTGGCTGTGCTGGCAGCCTGTTTTACGCTCAACGCAAGCGCCGAGATGACGGCCGCGCAATATAAGCTCTGGGCACATACCGACAACAACTCGGTGTACGCGGCTTACATCACGGGCACGATCAACGCGCTGGGTTGGGCGAATGGGGATCTGGTGTCGAAGAAACGTCCGCCGCTGTTCTGTCCGCCGCAAAACCTGGCCATCGGCAACCAGAACGTCTATCCGCTGCTCGATCAGTTTTTCGCCAATCATCCGAGTATTTCAGACGACTTTCCAATCGGGCTCGCCATTCTGCGCTCGCTTCAGGGGGCGTTTCCCTGTTGACAGGCAGTTCGGCTACGACGCCATTCGAAATGCGTCTACCGCCCATATCTCGTTCGCGAGAACAGACGGTTGCGAGCGGGCAAGCCACTCCGTCAGCGGCGTAAGGCTGATGCCTGGCGCAACCGAGCCGCCGAATGCCTCGGAAACGAACGGCGCGCCATCGCCCGGGCGACCGACGACCTGAACCATATGGGCTTTGCCGCGCGGCCGGGGAAGCGGGGCGGTGGATGCCCCGCGAAGACTCACACCTGCACGAGTCCGGGGATCTGCACGTCCGGGTTGACGTCGGCTTCATAGTCCACGCCGGCGATTTCAAATCCGAACAGACGCAGGAAATCGGTCTTGTAGCCGCTGAAGTCGGTGAGTTCGTAGATGTTGTTGTCGTTCACCTGGGTCCAGAGTGCCTGGACACGTGCCTGTACCTCGGGATCGAGTTCCTTGTAGTCGGCGCGCAGACGGCCTTCTTCGTCGATGTGCGGCGTTGCGCCGTACATGCTGTCTTTGAAGAGACCGTAGACCTGTTCGATACAGCCTTCGTGCGTGCCTTTTTCCTTCATGACCTTGAAGAGCAGCGACAGGTACAGCGGCATCATGGGGATCGCGGAGCTTGCTTGCGTGACGACAGCCTTGAGCACCGAGACGCGTGCATCGCCGCCCTTGGCCGCCAGTTTCTCGCGGATGCCGAGCACTTTCTGGTCGAGGTCTTTCTTGGCCGCGCCGATCGAGCCGTTCCAGTAGATATCGTGCGTGATTTTTTCGCCGAGATAGGTGAACGCGGTCGTTTTCGCGCCGTCGGCTAGCACGCCGGCGTCGAGGAGGGCGTCGATCCACATCTGCCAGTCTTCGCCGCCCATCACTGCGACAGTGTTGTCGATTTCTTCTTGCGTGGCGGGTTCGAGGACCGTTTCCTTGACGACTTCCTTGTCGGTGTCGATGCCGCGCAGCTTGACGGCCTTGCCGACCGGCTTCAGGGTTGAGGTGAACACCTGACCGGTTTTCGGATGCGTGCGCTTGGGTGCTGCCAGGCTGTAGACGACCAGATCGACCTGACCGAGATCGCGCTTGATGACTTCGATGGTGCGTTGCTTGACTTCATCGGAGAAGGCATCGCCGTTGATGCTGGTCGCGTACAGGCCTTTTTCTTTGGCGAATTTTTCGAAGGCTGCGGTGTTGTACCAGCCGGCCGTACCGGCTTTGGTTTCGCTGCCGGCGCGTTCGAAGAAGACGCCGAGCGTGGCGGCGTCCGAGCCGAAGGCGGCGCTGATGCGGGCGGCGAGGCCGTAGCCGGTTGAGGCGCCGATCACGAGCACTTTTTTCGGGCCATTGGCGATGGGGCCGCGTGTCTTGACGTATTCGATCTGTTCCTTGACGTTGGCTTCGCAGCCGGTCGGATGGGTCGATACACAGATGAAGCCACGCACGCGCGGTTTGATGATCATGAAGCACCTCTTGTCAGAATTGCCGACATTATAGAGGGGAAGGGTTTGGGGTTGTTCAGGGGCTGATTTTGTTTGGCGGTGCCGGGTTTGTTTGGCGGTGTCGCTTTGGTTTTTCTTGTTGTGGTCGTGGTCTGTTCTGGTGTTGGTC
>NZ_JCAQOZ010000037.1:0-59562 GCF_059567945.1 Paraburkholderia sp. BGA-UO-ETr-F12
AGACGCCCATGCGTACGTTTCTCGACTCCCTTGATCTTGCCAGGGAGAAACTGATCCCTCACTGATCGGCTTCGTTACTTCGTTTCCCGACTACCTGTCAGATCGAGTCCAGGCTAATACATGTCAGTACACCAGCCATGTGTTCCGATACTTCCTCAGCCAGAACGGGATCACGCAGAGCATGAGTCGTAAGGGCAACTGCTGGGATAACGCGGTAGTAGAACGTTTCTTCCGCAGCCTGAAGACCGAGCGGGTCAGGCTGCGTCCGTACCGGAGCTATCTCGAAGCAAAGACGGATGTCACTGATTACATCCTGACGTTCTACAACCAGCAGCGGCTGCATTCGGCGGCCGGCAACATGCCGCCCGCCGAATACGAAGTCACCATGCAGAAAAAGTGGAAAGCGGAAAAAGTGTCCAGGATTACTTGACCACCACAGCACCTACTTTTCTTTGCCTGCCGCAAAGAAAAGTAGGCAAAAGAAAGCGGCTCACCCCGCTAGCTCATAAGCGGGTCCCCCGCTCAGCCACGGTAGTGGTGCATCTGGAATCCGTGCCTCCGCACACTCCGCGTTAGCGACAAAGCGCTCATCAGCTCCCACTCCGCACTGCGTGCGTCGCGGACGGGTCTGCCAGGGAAACCAGTGGGGTTAATTCGCGCAGCGGGAGCCATCGGCTTCGCCTCGGCGAGATGCCCCCGCTCTGATTGGCCAACCCACTTCAAATGAGATGGTAGTACGTCGCTTTTGCTCTTGCTTTGCGATCGCTGCCGCGGTGGCGCTTGCAGCCGTGAGGCAGCGACGAGTCAGGAACTGGGTAAATCGGGGGAGCAAAAACCTGGGAGCGGTTTTATGAACCGGGTATCGGCGCGCGCAGCGCCGCCGGAGGTATGACGCCCTTGTCACCAGCGCCGAATGTGCGAGGACACAGATTCCAGATGCACCACTACCGTAACTGTGCGGGGGACCCGCTTAAGAACTAGCGGTTTGAGCCGCTTTCTTTTGCCTACTTTTCTTTGCGGCCGGCAAAGAAAAGTAGGTGCCGCCCCGCACAGGGGCAACGCTAATAGACCACTAACACAACAAGGAAAGGCCAAAAGACCAACAACAGAACGGACCACTAACAAAGCAAGCAAAGGCCAAAGAGTCAGACCAACAACGAAAAGCGCCGCGAAGGCCCCCTGCCGGGCAGGCAAAAACCCAACTCCAAAACCCTCAGCCCGCGCAGCCTAACCTTTAATCGATAGCCTTCCCAGCCGTCTCCCGCATAAACGGCAACGGCAACAACGACACCACCCCACACCCGATCAAATACCACGCCGGAGCCAGATGGCTCCCCGTCATCTGAATCAGCCAGGTAGCAAAAAACTGCGCAAACCCACCAAAAATCGACACCCCTAAACAATAAACAATCGACATGCCAGTAGCGCGAATCGCGCGCGGAAACAACTCGGGCAACATGACGATATTAGGCACCGCAGTAAAAGCCACAAACACCGCCAGCACCGCAACAACAGACAACAAAACCGGCACCGTCGGCGAAGCATTAATAATCAAAAAAGCCGGATACACAGCCACAATCAACAACACCCGCGAAATCCACAAAACACGCTTACGCCCAACCCGATCCGACAACGCCCCCGCAAACGGCGAACAGATCACCGTGACGATCGCCGCAGTCCACGCAGCCCACAGCGCCGACGACATCGGCAATTTCAAAATCTGAATCGCATAGGTAGACAGATAAAACAGCACGATGTAGTTCGCCGCCGTGCCACCGATCGTCGTCAACACACCCGTCGTAATCACGCGCGAATGCTCGCGAAACAGCTTGCGAACCGGTTGCGCGTCAGGCGCCTCGGCCACCGAACCGGTGCCGTCTTCCACACCCGGCAACGTTTCGTTCAGATGCCGTCGGATATAAATACCAATCGGCCCCATCGCCATGCCGATCACGAACGGCACCCGCCAGCCCCAGCTCTCCAGCGCGGCCTTGGACAGCGCCGCCGCCAGCGCCACGCCCAGCAGCGAACCGCATACGGTATTCAACCCCTGACTCACGAATTGCCAGCTTCCGTAGAATCCGCGCGTCTTGTCGCTGCCATATTCAAGCAGCAATGAGGTCGACGCACCGACTTCGCCGCCCAACGCGAACCCCTGAATCAGGCGCGCCAGGATCACCAATAACGGCGCGGCAACGCCGATCATCGCGTATGTCGGCGCAAACGCGATGATCGCCGAGCCGAGCGTCATCAGCCAAAGCGTGAGACTCATCGCGGCCTTGCGTCCGGCGCGGTCGGCATACCCGCCGAGCACGATGCCGCCCACCGGCCGCATGATGAAGCCGACGCCGAAAGTGCCGACCGCCAGCATCAGTTGCGCAAGCTGCCCCTCCACCGGGAAATACAGCTTGCCGATGATCGTCGCGAAGAAGCTGTAGATCGTGAAATCGAAAAATTCGAGGCCGTTGCCAAGCGTAATCGCGGCAATCGCTTTGGCCTGGCTCGCGCGTTCAACAGGCTGCGCGGCCGGCGCGCCAGCGAGATTCAACGCTTCAGTGCCTGCGGGCTGCGGTGTAGCGGAATAGTCCATCTGTGTCTCCATGTAGCACCTGCCGATGCACGGCTCTACGGCCGCTTTGGCAAATATCCAACCCGCCTCAGACGAGGAAGGTCTGCGCAAGCCGCACCCAGTAAGCCGCGCCGGTAGCGAGGCAAGCGTCGTTGAAGTCATAGCCCGGGTTGTGCACCATGCAGCCACCCTCGCCGTCGCCATTGCCGATGATCAGGTAGCTGCCGGGGCAACGCTCCAGCAGGAACGCGAAATCCTCACTGCCGGTCAGCGGTTGCATCTCGGTGATCAACCCGTCTTCGCCGAGCCAGTCGAGCGCGACCTGCCGTGCGAGGCCGGTCATCTGTGCATCGTTGACGAGCACCGGATAACGGCGCTGATAGTCCACGTGCGCCCGCGCGCCGAACACCGCCGCCTGCCCGCAGGCGACTGCCGTAATGCGCTCCTGCAACAGGTCGCGGACCTCGGGGCGAAGCGCGCGCACGGACAGGCGCATCTCGGCGGTTTCAGGAATCACGTTCGGCGCTTCGCCAGCATGAATCGCCCCGACCGTGATGATCGCCATGTCGAGCGGCGCAACGTTGCGCGACACGATCGACTGCAACGCCAGCACGATCTGCGCGCACACCACCACCGGGTCGACAGCCTTATGCGGTACCGCGCCATGACCGCCGCGGCCGGTCACCGTAATGATCACCGTGTCCGACGAGGCCATGAACGAGCCCGGCAGGAAACCGAACTTGCCCGTCGGAAAGCCCGGCATGTTGTGCATCGCGAACACCGCGTCGCACGGAAACTTGTCGAACAGGCCGTCTTCGAGCATTTTTTTAGCGCCGGCCTGACCTTCTTCAGCAGGCTGGAAAATCAGGTTCAACGTGCCGTCGAAATTCTTTTCCTGCGCGAAGTGCTTGGCAGCCGCCAGCAGGATCGCCGTGTGGCCGTCGTGGCCGCACGCGTGCATCTTGCCGGGCACCGTGCTCGCATAAGGCAGGCCGGTGGTTTCGTGGATCGGCAACGCGTCCATGTCGGCGCGCAGGCCGAGTCTGCGGGTACCGCTGCCAACTTTCAGTTGCCCGACAACGCCGGTTTGACCCAGCCCGCGATGCACGGTGTAACCCCATTCCTGCAAGCGCTCGGCGACCAGATCGCCGGTGGCGAACTCTTCGTAAGCCAGTTCGGGCTGCGCGTGGATGCGGCGGCGCAGCGCGATCATTTCGTCTTCGAGTTCGGCGATGCCCGCCGGAATGGCCATGGTGTTCACGATGTCGTCTCCGTCTATGAAAGCGTGCACCAAGCATAACGACGCCGATTTACTGGCGGCAGGCGTAAAATCGTTACGGCGGCAACCAGCAGTTGCCACCCTCCTACGGGTTTTCCAGATGAAACTCCATCAGCTCAGCACCTTGGCGGCCATCGCGGATACCGGCAGTATCCGGGCCGCCGCGCGTTCACTCGATCTGTCGCCCGCCGCCGTGACCAAGGCCATGCGCGAACTGGAGGCCGACCTGCAAGCGCCCCTTTTGCTGCGCGGAGCGAGCGGCGTCGCGTTTACGGAATTCGGCCGCGCGCTGGTCGTGCATGCCCGACTGGTGCTCGGTCAGTTGCAACGCGCGGAAGCGGAGATCGAAGCGCTGCGCGGCGCGGCGGCCGGCAAACTGTCGATCGGCGTCACGCCGTGGGTGGCGTTGACGTTTCTGCCGCATGCGGTGCAGCGGTTCCGGCAGCACATGCCGGAAGTTCAACTGGAATTTTTCGAGGGGCTGCTGGGCGTCGTGCAACCGCGTCTGCGCGACGGCAGCCTCGACTTCTCGATCGGTCGTCCGCCGCCCGCATCGCCGCAATCGGAGTTTCACAACGTCCCGCTGTTCTCAACGCATTCGGCGGTGTGCGCGCGGCGCGATCATCCAAAGGCGGGTTGCCGCACGCTGCTCGAACTCGAAGACGCCGAATGGGTGCTGAACTGGGACCCGGCAAGCCGCGAATCGATCTCGGACAACCTGTTTCGCAAGCGCGGCATGAAGGTGCCGCACACGATCCACCTCGCGCATTCGCTCTCGGTCGTGCTTGGTCTGCTCGCGCAAACGGACATGGTCAGCATCTTCCCGTGGCCGCTCGTCGAGGTGCTCATCGCGAAGGAAAACCTGTGGGCGCTGCCCTTGCGCGAAACCGTGGATGAAACCATCGTCAGCATCACGTCGCGGCGCGGGGCACCGACCAGTCCGGCGGCTGCCTGTTTTCTCGACTGTCTGCGCGAAGTCATCGACGAAGGTGCCCGCTCGCAAGACCCCGAGATGCGCCGGCTGTTTCATTCGATCGAGTTGCTGCTGTAGGGGCGCGAGCGGATGGCTTAGGCAAACGACCTGGGATAGCGAGGGATAGCGTGGCGTGGCATGGGCCCCCTGGCGGCGTTACAGGCACGCGGCGCTGTAAGCCGAATCGCAGCCACGCCCGCTATGCTTCGAAGGCGCGGCGGCACGTCGCCTGCTGCTATCCCGACCGACCGTGACCCAGAACGCCCACCACGAAGCTGTCCGCCAAGCACCGTCTCCGGGCGCGTCAGCCGGGCACGTTGGCGAAAGCGCCCCGCTCGATCCAGCCCGCCACCGAGCCCTCGCCGAAATCCGGCGCGGCGACGGCGACGAACTGGGCGCGCTTGCGCATCTGATCGCCGCCCACACGCTGGACGCCTACGCCGGCTCGGCACCCGACGCCAGCGCCGCGAATCTCTGCGACGTGGCAACCGGATACTTCATGAAAGGCGATCACGCGATCGCGCAATACTGGTACCGCCTGGTTCTGACACTCGATCCGCAAGTCGCGACTGCCTGCCAGAATCTGGCTGCCGTCCTTGCAAACGCAGGACGGGTGGATGAAGCCGCCGGATACCGGGAACGTGCCTGCCGGATCCAGCGCGTCTTTGTCGAAGGAAGCGGTACGGAACAGCGTCGCGTGCTGCTCCTCTGCGCGGCGCGCACCGCCGGCAATGTGCCATTCGATGCCTTGCTGTCTGGCGTGGACTGGTGCCGCATCAAGTACGCGATCGACTACGCCGCCGACGAAGAAGACAATCTTTTGCCGCCCTACGATCTCGTATTCAACGCGATTGGCGATGCGGATATCGCCGCCCCGCTCTCCGGCCGGCTCGCGCGCTTCGTCTCGCGCTGTGCGCGGCCCATGCTTAATCCGCCCGCGCTTGTCGCTCGAACTCAACGGCACCTGAGCGCGAGCCTGCTCAACGGCTTGCCGGACGTACAGGTGGCGCCGTGTGTGCAGAGCGATGCCGCCCCGGTCTCAAGCGCCGCGCTTGGCGCGCTGCTGGCGGCGGGTGGCCTCGACTATCCGGTTCTGGCGCGCCCCGCCGCTACGCATGGTGGCGACGGACTGGTGCTATGCGAGAACCCCGCAGCGCTCGAAGCATGGTGCTCGACACAAGCCGGGGTTTCCTATCTGACGGCGTTTCGCGACTATCGCAGCACCGACGGCTTCTACCGCAAATACAGGATCATTTTTGTCGATCGGGAGCCGTTTCCCTACCATCTGGCGATTTCATCGCACTGGATGGTCCACTACTACTCCGCCGACATGGAGCAGCATGCGTGGAAGCTGGAGGAAGAGCGGCGGTTTCTGGACGATCCGCATGCCGCGCTTGGCGAACGTGCGATGCATGCCATCAAGGCAATCGGCAGGCAGCTCGATCTCGACTACGGCGGGATCGACTTCACCTTGCTGCCAAGCGGACAGGTGCTGGTCTTCGAAGCGAACGCGACCATGCTGGCGCACTTCGAGCGCGCGAGCGGCGTGCTCGCGCACAAGAATCCCTACGTGCAACGCATCGTCGACGCGTTCGAACGAATGATGACGCGCCGCACGCCGGTCTGAAGATAGGTCCGTTACTGACTCGACAGATGCTGGCGCAGATACGGCACAAAGCCGTTCTGCGTCGGACCGATCTGCTTCACGCAGTCGTCGTAATCGGAGCCCATCGCGCGATCCGGACCATACATGTCACGGCACTGCGCATACAGCGTGATGGTCGCGCCGCTGCCCTTGGCCACTCGCGTAGCCGAATAGACGGCCTTGCCCGAGCGGCCCGGCACGTCGGTCTCGATCGCCACCGCGTCCGCGCGGACGATCGAGGTATAAGAGTGCTTCGCCACGTAGTCCTTCGTGAGCGACCAGGCCTTGTCGCACTGCGCCTGATCCGCGCACGCAATGGCAGCGTTACGCTGCGCGGCATCGAGCAGGTTCTCGGAGCGGGTGAAGTCGCGCTCCTGCGCCTGCTCTTTCTCGGCGGACATACAGCCACTGAGGGCGAGCGCGGCAAGCGCAATAACGATCGTTGTTTTCACGGGTTGAAGATCCGATGGCGAATTCCGGTGAGGATTATAGACGCCCTCAAGCGGCGCCTACAGGTTCGGAACCGCCATCGGCAAGCGGCCTCAACTCGCGTAGCCGACCACGCCCTTGATCTCCAGGAAGTCCTCGAGACCGAACTCGCCATACTCGCGGCCGTTGCCCGATTGCTTGAAGCCGCCGAACGGCGCATCGGGACTGTAGTCCGCGTAGTTCAGATAGATCGTGCCGGTACGCAGGCGTTTCGCCACCGCATACGCATGCTCGATCGACGCGGATTGCACATAGCCCGCGAGACCGTAGAGACTGTCGTTGGCCATCGCGACCGCTTCGTCTTCGGAGTCGTAGCCGAGGATCGACAGCACCGGCCCGAAAATCTCCTCGCGCGCGATCGTCATGTTCGGCGTGACATTGCCGAACACCGTCGGGCGTACGAAGTAGCCGTCTTTCAGGCCTTCAGGGCGCCCGAGGCCACCGGCCACCAATGTTGCGCCCTCTTCGATGCCCACGCCGATCAGCCGCTGGATCTTGTCGAACTGCTGCTCGCTGATGACAGGTCCAAGATCCACACCCTGCGCATCCGCAGGGCCGACGACCAGCGCGTCAGCCGCTTCCTTCGCGTAGGTGAGCGCCTCGGCAAGGCGAGCGCGCGGCACGAACATGCGGGTAGGCGCGTCGCACGACTGGCCGCTGTTGTCAAAACACGCACGGGCACCGCGCATCACCGCGTGTTTCAGATCGGCATCTTCAAGAATCAGGTTGGCCGATTTGCCGCCCAGTTCCTGATGCACGCGCTTGACCGTATCCGCCGCGGCCTTCGCGACCAGCACGCCCGCCCGCGTTGAACCGGTAAACGACATCATGTCGATATCCGGATGACGCGACATCGCCTCGCCCACCGTCGCGCCCTCGCCGTTCACGAGGTTGAACACGCCGGCCGGCACGCCCGCTTCGTCGAGAATCTCGGCGAAGATAATGCCGGACAGCGGCGCCAGTTCCGAAGGCTTGAGCACCATCGTGCAACCGGCCGCGAGTGCGGGCACCACCTTGGTGGCGATCTGCAGCGCCGGCCAGTTCCACGGCGTAATCAGCCCGCACACGCCGACGGCTTCCTTGCGGATCAGAATGCTGCTCTTCACGTATTCGAATTCGAACGTGTCGAGCGTGCGAATCATCGTCTCGAGATGCGCGACGCCGGTCCACGCCTGCGCGTCGTTCGCGTATTGCAGCGGTGCGCCCATCTCGCGGCTGATCGCATGCACCATGTCGTCGTAGCGCTTGCGGTAGACGTCGAGGATCGCCTGCAGCAGATCGATTCGCTGCGCGATCGTCGTCTCGCTATAAGCCGGAAAAGCACGCTTCGCAGCGGCTACCGCACGCTCGACATCGGCCGCGCTGCCGAGCGAAATCTGCGCGAACGGCGTGGCCGTGGACGGATCGATCACGTCGAGCGTGGCCGCGCCGGCTGCGTTTAACGGGTCGACCCATTGGCCGTCGATATAAAACTGCCGGGCATGTTGGAATTGCGCTTGCATGGCTTAGTCCTTTACATGGATTGTGTCAGGTCAGATCGTGGGCCGCGGATCGCGCCCGTAGCGGTATCGAAGGTTTACATCGACGCCGCTCAATCTGAATGTCTTCAAATCGAAATTCATCGCTACGCAGCTTTGGCTCAGACTCCGGTCTGCTTCGATTTCTTCATCGAATCCCCCTCGAATCCGATCAACCAGGAGAGACAATGAGCACCATCACTTTCACCCGCATCGACGCTAAAGGCCCCGGCGCTTCCGGACTGAACCCGGCCCTGCACGATCCCGCCGACGTCATTCTGGAAGGCGCCAAGGCGCCGCACGCCCTCAACGCCTTCTCCGACGCGACCAACATGCTGTCCGCCGGCGTATGGCAATGCGATGCGGGCACGCTGAAGCTGGCCGACCTGCCGATCCACGAAGTCTGCGTGCTGATCGAAGGCGAAGTCGTGATCACCAGCGACGACGGCCGCAGCGACCGCTATGCCGCCGGCGACGCCTTCATCCTGCACAAGGGCTTCTCGGGCACGTGGCATATGCCGGTGGCGACCAAGAAGTACAGCATCGTGTACTGCGGTTGATTCATACTGCTTCACACCGTTGCTGCAACAGGAACCGCACCCGTTAAGGTGCGGTTTTTTTATTCCGGCGGCAACGAATAAAAAACGCCGCCGCTACATCGGAAAACCCAGCGCCTTGATCGAATTGATCCACAGACGCCGCCAGCCGCCGCGATCGTCGGCGCCGTCGAAGGCGTTGAAGGTGATCTTCGCGGCGATCCAGCGCAGCGGTTCAGGCGGAATATACGACGGCCCTTTGCGCGAAATATCCAGCGACGTGATCACGGTATCGCGATTCCACAGCATATCGAGGCCCATCTTCGCACCGAATCGGCTGCCCGCCACGCCGAAGCCCGTGTAGCCCGCGACGAACACGCTCTTGCCGCCGTGATAGCGGCGCGCGAACACGGCGCCCCGCGAGCAGTAGTCGATCGGGCCGCCCCATGCGTGGGTAAAGCGTACGTCGTGCAATTGCGGGAAGGTGCGATAGAACGCCTCGGCGAGCTTGTAGTAGGTGCTTTCGTCACGATCAGCGGCCGGATTCGGATCGCCGCCGAAGTGATAGCTCACGCGGCCGCCGAAGATGATCCGGTTGTCTTTGGTGAGCCGGAAATAATTGAGCTGCGTACGCGTGTCGTAAATGCCCTGGCGATTGTTCCAGCCAATCCGTGCCATCTGCTCGTCGCTCAGCGGCGCGGTCGCGATGATGTGATCGCGCACCTGCATCACGCGGCGCTTGATGTCGGTCACGCCCACGTCCGCCGTGCCGGTGCCGAGCAGCACACGCGGGGTTTCGATGCGCCCCGCCTGCGTATGCACGATCATCGTTGCGCCGAGATCTTCCAGGCGTGTGATCGGCGAGTGCTCGTGCAAACGCACACCGAGCTTCAACGCAGCCGCTTTCAAACCCCAAGCGAGCTTGGCCGGATGAATCGTGCCGCTGCGATTACGCGACCACATTGCGCCCGCGAACAGCGGCGAATCGAGTTGTTCTCTGGCGCCTTTGCTGTCGAGCAGCACCACGTCGTGCCCGTGGGACAGGTGCAACTCGTAGTCGCCCTTCAGATGATCGAGGTGGCCCGGGTCGACCGCGACCGTCATCTCGCCATTCCATTCGACGTCCGCTTCAATGCCGTAACGCGTCAACGATTCCTTGAAGCCATCGAGATTCTCCTGACCCAGCTTTTCCAGCACGTCGAGGTCTTGCGGAAACACCCGGGTCGCATTCGGCAGACCATGCATCACGGACGTGGAAATGATCCCGCCCGGACGGCCCGATGCGCCGTAGGCCACTTTACCCGCTTCGACCAGCACGACGTCGAGCGACGGGTCCGCTTCTTTCGCCTGAATCGCCGCCCATAACCCGGTAAAACCCCCGCCGACCACCACCAGATCCGCGGACGTCGGACCGATCAGTTCCCGTTCGACAGCCGGCGCGCGCGGATTGTCCAACCAGAACGGAAACAGCTTTACCCCTTCAAACGCGCGCTTTACTGACTCGCTCATCTTGTTTGCCTACTCAACTTGAATACCATTGCATTTACCGCGTAACTGTCGTTTCGGTGCGGACGATTCAACCCGCGTCCTGCATGTCCAGTGCTTCCTCGCGTTCGCGTCGCGCGGTGCGCTGCTCCGCTTGATCCTTCATTTGCGGCGTGATTCGCGCCCCACCCGCCTTGAGCTTAGTCGCCGGCACCACCGGATGCACAGTCACGTTGCGTTGCGAACCGTTACGCAACCAGCGGCGGCCCAGTGGCCCGTACACGCCATCCGGTTCAGGAAAGCACTGTAGCAACGCGATATACAGCGCGCAGGCAAGCGTCAGCGAAACCGGCATGCTGATGTCGAGACCATCGGCGAGTTGTCCGAGCGGACCCACGAACTGATCCGGCAGATTGACGAAACACAGGCCGATCACCGCGCTCGGAATCCACGCACCCATCGCGCGCCAGTTCCAGCCATGCGTGAACCAGTAGTGACCGCCGCGGCCACCGCGATTGAACACCTGCAGATCGTCGGACAGATAGAAGCCGCGCCGCGTCACGAAGCCGATGATCATGATCACCATCCACGGGCAACTGCAGACATTGATCAGCACCGAGAACGTCGACACGCTTTCGACCAGATTGAACGCGAAGCGGCCAAGGAAAATAAAGCCGATGGCGAGGCTGCCGATCAGCAGCGTGGCGCGCACGCGGTTCAGAAACTTCGGGAACATGCTCGACATATCGAGCCCGGTGCCATACAGCGCCGTAGTGCCCGTCGACATCCCGCCAATGATCGCAATCAGGCACACCGGCAGAAAGAACCAGTTGGGCGAGATGGCCAGCAAGCCGCCCACATAATTATTCGATGCGATGAATTCCGGCGCCTTGCCGGCGATGATCGTCGCCGTGGCGAGCCCGAAAAAGAACGGGACGAAGGTGGCCAGTTGCGCGAGCAACACCGCGAGAATCGTGCGCTTCTTCGGCGTGTTTTCAGGAATATAGCGAGCCCAGTCGCCGAGCGTGCAGGCAAACGAGACCGGATTGCTCATCGCAACCAGCACGGCGCTCACGAAGGCCGGCCAGAAACCCACCGAGCCGAGCGCAACCTTGCCGGCGTACGCGCTATTGAACGGCCCGGCAAATGCCACGATGCCGACCACGAACAGCAGGCTCGCCGCCCATACGGCGATCTTGTTGACCCACAGCATGAAGCGAAAGCCGTACACGCAGACGGTCAGCACCAGCACCGCGAACAGACCGTACGCGAAGCTCAGCGTCATCCAGTTGACCGGCAGGCCGAGCAGATGATTCGCGCCGCCCACCAGCGCGTCGCCCGAACTCCATACGGCCAGCGAGAAGAAAGCGACCGCGGTCAGCACCGCCAGAAAGGAGCCGACGATCCGGCCATGAATACCGAAATGCGCGCCGGAAGAAACCGGATCGCTCGTGCCGTTGCGCGGACCGAACAGGCCCATCGGCGCGAGTATGCATGAACCGATCAGCACACCGAGCACGATCGAATAAACGCCCGCCTTGAACGACAAACCAAGCAGCACCGGAAAGCTGCCGAGCACCGACGTGGAAAAAGTATTGCACCCGCCGAACAGCAAGCGGAACAGATCGATCGGCCGCGCATAGCGCGAGCGGTCGGGAATGCGCTCAAAACCGAATGTTTCGACTTGGGTGATGCTGTTGCTGCTCATTGTCTCCAACTCCTGTAACGGCCAGGTCTCAATCACGATGGCTCGCCACGCGGAGGTGGCGTCCACTTTTTTCAGATGTCTGGACGTCACTGTAAAGACAATCGGCGTGGGCAAAAATATCGGCCGCCCAACCTTTACTTCGATCCCGGGCGATGTAACCCGAAATCCCTGTCAAATAAGGCGCTGCGCGGTAACGAAGGGCCGCGTGAGGACATGCTTCGGGCCTGATAGCGCGCAAACGTCGAAGCGAATCGTGAGAATCCGCGCCTCAGACCGGATCTGCCGCGCGCCCCGCTTCCCGACCCTGACGGCGCCGCTTCGCTGCGGCGACGGTGGGCAGCGGCACCGGTACCGCGCCGGACATGCCGTGCTCGAGCAGAAAATCGCGGAACAGTCCGGCGACGTGCGGCAGGCGTTTATCGGACACATGCATCACATACCAGTCGCGTTCGATCGGATTGGCAGGCAAAGGCAGCAAGGCCAGCAAACCGGCCTGAAATTCCAGCGAACACGCGTGCAGCGACAGAAACGCAATGCCGAGACCCGCTTCGACCAGTTGCTTGATCGCCTCGTTGCTCGAGAGCTCGGAGCCGATATGCAGCTTGTGCCCGGCGAGCCGAAACAGATTCTCGACGGTCGAGCGCGTACCCGAACCGCGTTCGCGCACAAACAGATTCGCGGTTTGCAGATCGTCCAGCGACAGGCGTTTTTTCTTCATCAGCGCATGGCCGGGCGAGGCGACAAACGCCATGGGATGCTTCGCGAAAGCCGTCGCCACCGTGCGCAATTCGCGCGGCGCGCTGCCCATCACCGCAAGATCGATCTCATGGGTGGCGAGCATGCGGATGATATCGGCGCGATTGCCCACCTTGAACTGCACCTTCACCTGCGGGCGCAATTCAGTGAAGCGCACCAGAAACGGCGGGATCAGATATTCGGCGGTGGTGATCGCGCCGATGCGCAGCGTGCCGCCCTGCTCGCCGTGCAACGCGGCAAGATCGTCCGCCGCGCCGTTCCACAGGTCGAGAATTTCCAGCGCATAGCGCGCGAGGATTTCGCCCGCCGCGGTCAACTGCACGCCACGGCCCACCCGCTGCAATAGCGGCGCCCCGGCCGCCTCTTCGAGCAGACGCACCTGCAGCGACACCGCCGGTTGCGTGAGCTTCAGTTCCTCGGCCGCACGCGACACACTGCCGAGTTTCGCGACCGTATGCAACGCTTTCAATTGACGGAACGTGGCGGCTTTTAACATAAGTGAAAACCTATATGTTCTGTATAAACATTAAATTGTGCTGCGGTTTCCGCCGATTCTATACTGACCCCGACAGATCAGACCGATGAATTCCGGGTATAGCCCGCCAGCACTTTCATCGGCTGTGCATAGACAACTTCAGGAGGATCAGGATCATGGCCGGAATCGATCAGCGAACAACCTCTGACGCGCAATGTACGCAGCCCACTAGACAACCTATTACGCAACCCATTCAGCAACCCATTCAGCACGCGCAGGAAGCGTCGCACGCAACGCCGGCAGCGGCGCATCGCGTCGTGATCGTCGGCGGCGGAGTCGGCGGTCTTGGGCTTGCCACGCGGTTGTCGGAGACCCTCGGGCGCGCCGGTCTCGCTCAGGTCGTGCTGGTGGATCGCTGGCCAACGCATTTCTGGAAGCCCTTGCTGCATGAAGCCGCGTCGGGCCAGATCGATCCGGCTACGCATCAACTGCAATATGCTGTGCAGGCGCAGCGGCACGGCTTCGAATTCGAACAGGGCGAACTCGCCGCGCTCGATCGGGCCAACCGGCACATCACGCTGAACGCGCTGCACGACGCCGACGGCCGCGAAATCCTGCCCTCACGGCAGTTGGCATTCGATACGCTGGTGCTGGCGATGGGCAGCGTCACGCAATATTTCGGCGTGCCCGGCGCGGCTGAACACGCGTTGCCGCTCGAGTCGGTCGCCCATGCGGAAGCGTTTCGCCGCAAGCTGCTCGACGCCTGCCTCCGGGCGAACCACGCGCGCCGCGCGCGGACCGCTCAGGCGGACACGCCGGTGTCGATCAATATCATCGGCGCCGGCGCAACCGGCGTTGAACTCGCCGCCGCGGTACGCGATACGGTGCGTCTGTTGAACCGCTATAGCCCGTTTTCACTCGACCCGGTGCGCGACTTCCGTATTCGTCTGATCGAAAGCAGCGAGCGCGTGTTACCCGCACTGTCCGAAACGATTTCGACGCGTGCGCAAAAAATGCTCGGCACACTTGGAGTGGACGTGTTGAGCTCAACGCGCGTCACCGAAGTACGCGCCGACGCCGTGCTGACGGATCAAGGCGCACCGCTCGCCAGCGACATCGCGATCTGGACCGCCGGCATTGCAGGGCCGCCTGTATTGCGCACGCTGGACGGCATCGCGGTGAATCGCAACGCCCAGGTGCAGGTGAACCGTACGCTGCAATGCACGAACGACGCCAACATCTTCGGACTCGGCGACTGTGCGGCCTGCCCTTCTTCAAGCAATGCGGATGCGTTCCTGGCGCCGCGCGCTCAGGTCGCGCACCAGCAGGCGCTGTTTCTGGCACGCACGCTGAAGTGCAGGATCGCGGGTGAGCCCTTGCCGGAGTTCGCCTATCGCGACGCCGGCACCCTGGTTGGTTTCGGCCGCGAAGGCACGATCGGCAGCCTGAGCAACAGCTTGCTGACGCAACCGGTGTTCGTCGACGGTTGGCTGGCGACGGTCGTCTACAAGCTGATCTATCGCCGCCACGTGATGACCTTGACCGGTTTCGCACGCATGGCGCTCGATTCGGCAAGCCACTGGTTGCGCCGCCGCGTGCATCCGGTGATCCGCTTGCATTGAAGGCCGGCGCATTTCGGCCAGCGCGGGCGGCGTCTTTCGGAAAACGCCGCCCGCGTGCCGCTCAAACTCAATCGAGAAACTCGGCCGCCCGCTTGCGCAGCACCGCGCTGAAATCGTCGAGCCAGCCGATCGACAGGCGCCAGCTCTGCCAGTAGAGATCGACGTCGATATGCTTGCCGGGCGCTATGTCCACCAGCTCGCCGCTCGCCAGATGCGGCGCGATCATCCGTTCCGGGCACATGCCCCAGCCGAGCCCCGTCACGCAAGCTCGCAGAAAACCGGCCACGTGCGGAATCCAGTGCAAGGGCGGGTCCAGGTCCGCCCGCGTGATGCGGCGCATGAAGCGCTTCTGCAACTGATCCTTCGGATTGAAATCCACACACGGCGCGCGCCGCAGCGACTCGCGCGTGACGCCATCGGCAAAATGGCGCGCGCGAAACGCCGGTGAGCAGACCGCCAGATAGCGCATCCGTCCGAGACGAGTCGAGCGGCAGCCCTGCACCGGTTCGGCCTGCGTGGTGACCGCGCCTTGCACGCTGCCATCGCGGATTCGCTGCGCGGTGTGGTCCTGGTCGTCGACCACCAGATCGAGCAGCATCTCCCGTTCGACGCAAAATTGCGCCACCGCGTCGATAAACCAGGTGCCCACACTGTCGTCGTTGACTGCCACCCGTAGCGCCGGCCACGGTTCGACCAGCGCGCCGGGCAGCGCCGGCAGCCGGCCGGCGAGTTCCGCTTCCAGCAACAGCACGCGTTCGGTATGGCGACACAGCAGTGCCCCCGAGGTGGTGGCAACGCACGGCTGGCCGCGCTTCACCAGCACGCTCCCCACCCGCTCCTCCAGCAGTTTGACCCGTTGCGAGACTGCTGACGGCGTGACATTCAGTTCGCTGGCGGCGCGGTCGAACGAACCGTGCCGCACCACGGCGGCCAGCGCATCGAGCAACGCATAGTCGAGCATTAGCGTTCCTTAATCGGCATTAACTAAATTAGCTTCTCTTACGAGCAGCAAACCCGCAGACTAGCTTCGTTCGCTTCCCCCGTCTACTGGATTGACTATGAACTGGCTGTCTTTTTCCCATGGCGCCGCGCTATGCGCGTCACTGATCGTGACGATTGGCGCACAAAACGCCTTTGTGCTGCGTCAGGGCATCATGCGCTCGCACGTCGGCAAGATCGTCGCGCTGTGCGCGCTGTCGGACTTCATTCTGATCGGCGCCGGTGTCGGCGGCGCATCGGTGCTGGTGGAACGCTATCCGGTCTTCGTCCACACCATGCTGTATGTCGGGCTCGCCTATCTGGCATGGTTCGGCATCAACGCGCTGCGCCGCGCGGTGCGGCCCGGCCACGCGGTGCTGGACGCCAACGCGGGCAGCGCGGCGGGAACGGCGCCAAGCCAGCGCGCAATGCCGATCATTCTGATGACGCTGGCCTTCACGTGGCTCAATCCGCACGTATATCTCGACACCTTCCTGCTGATCGGCACGGCGGGCGCGCGCGAACCGGACGGCGCGCGGGTGGCGTTCGCTCTCGGCGCGATGGCGGTGAGCGGGGTCTGGTTTATCGGTCTGGGTTACGGTGCGCGTGCGCTCGCGCCGCTGTTTCGGCGGGCTACGGCGTGGCGCGTGCTGGATGGCGCGATCGGCAGCATGGTGCTGCTGCTGGCGGTGACGCAGTTGCGTTAACTCCGGGCCGGCAGATGCCTGGCTTTTGCGAGCCGGCCGGGCCAGGGCCCTACTTCTGCGCCTGCTGCATACCCAGCAGATCCTGCACGAGCTGGTCCGACACATAATGCGGTCCGTCGAACAGATAGGTCCGGTAACCGCGATACGCCAGCAATTGCGGCGACAGTTCCGCGGCCGTCGCGGCGCGGAACGCACCGTTTTGTGCCGGACGAAATGCCTCGGCGATGATCCGCACACGGTCCTTGCCGAGCCGCGCGGCCAGCGCGTCCGCATACTCACGCGCAGCCGCCGGACCGCGTGCATAAACACCGCAGCCGTCCTGCAGAAACACGCCGACATCCTTCGGCAACCAGCCGTCCAGCCACGCCGCCAGTGCCCGACCGCCGATATTCGAGTTGTCGTAGACACTGATCCACAGCGGCCGCGGCAGCTTGTCGAGTAAAGGCGCGAGCGTGACGGCATCCTTCCAGGTCGGATCGACTTCAACCGGAAAATAGTAACCGTCGATGTGCACTGCCGGCCGCACCGCGGCCAACTGCTTCGATTGCTCGACCAGTTGCGCCGCTTGCGCGCGGGCCGTGGTTTCGTCGAAGCGTCCGGCGAGACCGACGATCACATTGCGCGCCCACGGCTCACCGCCGATCCGCGTCCAGTCCGGCAGACGCTGGGCCGTTTGCATCGTGGTGCCGGGCAGAAACGAGATATCGTCCACCGCGGTCCATTGCACCAGCAGATCCGTCACGCCGAGACGATTCCAGTCGCCATGCGGATTGACATGATCTTCGTCGAGTTGCCAGACCACGCCTTGCGCCAACGCGGCGGCGTCGGCCGAACCCGGCGCCGAGCAGCCGTACAGCAGCGCCGAGAGCGCCACGTTGGCGCCCGCGGCGAGCAGTGCACGGCGGCGCGGCGAGACCGGCTCGCCGGCCTGACTCGGAATTTCATGCAAATTACCCATTGTGCTGCCGCTGTGCCTTGAGATGAATGTCACGATAATCCTGAGCGAGTTGCGCGCGGTCGATCTTGAAGTTGACCGATACCGGCAAGCTCCGGCACGCGAGCAATTCTGACGGGATCATATACGACGGCAGGCGCGCGGCCAGCAGCGCCTTCCAGTCATGCAGCGCATCGGGCAGGCGGCCGTCGTCGCTGCCGGTCGCCACGAACGCGACGATCCGCGCGACCGAGCCATCCGGGCGCCGCAGCGGCACAGCGGCGGCACTCGCGGCGCCAGGCAGCGCCCGCAGGCCCGCATCGATCTCCATCAACTCGATCCGGTAACCGCCCATCTTGATCTGATCGTCGATACGCCCGTGGCAAAACAGCAGGCCGTCCGCATCGACCGCGCCCAGATCGCCGGTGCGAAACGCCCGTTCGCCGTGACGGGTGAACATGCGCGCCGCGTTCAGGTCCGCGCGATTCAGATAGCCGCGCATCACGTGCACGCCGGCAATGCACAACTCGCCGTCATCGACGAACACCTCGGCGTCGCGCTTGGCGCGGCCAATCGGCAGGCGCGCGTGATGGGCCAGCACCGCATCGTCGACGACGATCCAGGTGGTCGCCACGGTCGCTTCGGTCGGTCCGTAGGTATTGATGATCCGTGCGGCCGGAAACCGCTGGCGAAGCTGCCGCGCGAGCGCGACCGGCAGCACTTCGCCGCAGAACAGGAAGGTGGCGAGTGCCGGCAAGCCCTCCTGAGAGAACTGCGGATTGAGCAACTGCTGCTGCGCGAACGACGGTGTCGACACCCAGGTCGTCACGCCGTGCCGTGCGAGGCTGGCAAGCAAGGCCGCGCCCTGCGCGGTCAGTGCGCGCGAAGCGAGAACCACGGTGCCGCCGAGCGCGAGCGTGCCGAACACTTCGTACATCGACAGATCGAAGCTGAACGGCGCCTGGTTCAGAAACACCGGCGCAACGCCGAGCTCGAAGTCGGCCGCCATCCAGTCCGCCAGCGCGGCCACGCTTTCGCGGCCGATCTGGACGCCCTTCGGCTCGCCGGTCGTGCCGGAGGTGAACAGCACGTAGGCGAGATTTTTCTCCTGCAAGACGGGTGCCGATGGTGCCGCCGATGCCGAAGCAACCGATTCCGCGCCCTGCCCATTCAAACTCACGAAGCGGCCAGCCTGCGCGTCGAAGTAAGTCCGCGCGCCGAGCGTGCTCGCGATGCGCCGCATCCGTTCATCCGGGTAGATCGTGTCGACCGGCACGAACGGCGCGCCGAGCAGCAACGCCCCCGTCATCGCCACAAAGAATCCCGCTTCCTTGTGGCCGCGCACGAGCACCGGCACATCCGCGGCGAAACCATACGCGCGTGCCTGCGCGGCCCATGCGTGCGCCTGCTCCGCCAACTCGTGCCAGCGCAGCGCGCGATCGGCGCCGATCACCGCCCACGCGTCGGCGCGCACATCGGTATCGACAAAGCGGCTTGTGCCCAGATCGAATCGCATGATGCGCCTAGCGATTGGCGGCAATGAACGCGCTCAGCGCATTCACGGATGCCAGATGCTCGGCGATCTCGGTGGGCGGAATGCGCACGCCGAATTGCATCTCGACGCCCATCACGATTTCGACGGCCAGCACCGAATCGACCAGCCCCGTTTCGAGCAGCAACTCATCATCGCGCACGAGGCGCAGTACGACGGATTCGACCAGCGCCGCTACGTCGGCATGCAGCGTTTCGTTTTGAGTCATGGTGTTGTCCTTGTGCAAAGGTCGTTACGGCAATCAGAACTGGAAATAGAGAAAACGCACTTCGCCGTGCAACTGCGCGACGCAGAACACGAGCACCCCAAGCATCGCGACCGTCCAGCGCAGCGACGGCCGCCAGGTGAGCGCTGCGGGCAAGTCCTCGGCCGCGCGTTCGAGCGCCGGCGAGAAACGGCCCATCAATTGATGTGAATTCGGCGTGCACCAGACAATCGCCAGTAACGCGGCGATCTGCAAGGCAAGCGTCGAGCGGCCCGCGACCAGATGCAGCCACTCGCCAACGCCGATGTTTGCGGTGCCCCATGCGGGCCAGTCGAGCGCTTCGATGCCGTGCAGCCCCGCCATGCCTTGCAGTAAGGCGAGCGCATCGCCAACGCCATGAGCGCGGAAAAACGCAAACGCGACCAGCGCGGCCACGAAGGTCAGCAACACGTTGCCGGCATGGCGAACGCGCGCCTTGAAACGCATCGCGAATGGCGCCGCGATTCCTGGCAATCCTGTCTTCTGTGCCGATCCCGCCGCTGTCCCCGCCGTCCCCGCTGCCGCGCCTCCGACCGCCGGCGCAGCCGCTGCCCGCCACGCGCGATAAGCGTGATTCACGGTGAGATACGACGCATGCAGCAGGCCGTAGATCAGATACTGCAGGCCCGCGCCGTGCCAGATGCCCGCCAGCGCCATCGTGTAGAACGTCGGCACGGCGACCGTCGACAGAAAGCCACGCGTCGAACGTTGCGCGAGACGGCCGATCGGCAGGCCACGCAGCGCACGGCTGCGATTGATCCGCATCGCCATCGGGTAATACAGGTAAGCCGTGAGGTAACGCGTGAGCGTCATGTGCCAGCGCTGCCAGAAATCGATGATGCTGGCCGCCTTGAACGGCGAATTGAAGTTCAACGGAAAGCGCACACCGAACATTTTCGCGAGGCCCACGGCCATGTCCGAGTAGCCCGAGAAATCGAAGTAAAGCTGCAGCGCATAGGCGAGGCAGGTACCCCACGCCGCCAGCCACTGCAATTCGTGCGGCGCGGCAAATCCGGCGTCGGCGAACGGCGCGATGGTGTCGGCGAACAGCACCTTCTTCGCGAGACCGATGGTGAACACGAACGCACCAATCGAGAGATTCTCCGCGCGCAGCTTGTACGTGGCCGGCTGCGCGAACTGCGTCATCATTTCCTTGTGATGCAGGATCGGCCCCGCGATCAGATGCGGAAAGAACGTGACGAATTGCACGTAGCCAAGCGGGTCGCGCTCCTTGACGATCCCCGCATTGCAGTCGAGCAGATAGCCGATCTGAGTGAAGGTAAAGAACGACACGCCGAGCGGCAGAATCACGTCCTGCATGCCGTGCGCGAGCCAATCGGCGGGCGCCACGCCGCTTGCGTGCACGAGCGCGGTAAGCAGCGTCGCCAGATATTTGTAGCGCACCAGCAGTGCGAGATCGGCGGCAATCGCAAGACCCAACAGCCAGCGGCGCCGTGCCGACTGCGCGGGTGCCGCGACGATCGCACAACTCATCGCATAGTTGAACACGATCGACGCCACCAGCAAGCCGACGAACGCCGGATTCCACCACCCGTAGAACACGATCGACGCACCGCACAGCCACGCCGCCGCGGCACGTGGCATGCGTTGGCCAAGCAGGTAGTAGCCGGCCAGCGCGGGCGGCAGGAACAGCGTGAGGAAGATAAAGGAATTGAATAGCATCGCGCTCAGTCCTGCTTCGCCGGTGCGGCAACGGGGTTGACAGGCATCGCAGCGTCGGCGGCCGTTGCTGCGGCAGGCGTTGCTGTGGCAGCCAACGCTGCGGCAGGCGTCGGCGCTACGCCCTCGAGCGGCATCGACAGCGCGTCTTCCGACATTTCCCAGATCACCACGCGCACACTCTTCGGCCAGTTGGCGCGCTCGCGCCAGATCGCCTGCAACGCACGGTCGAACTGGCCGTCGTCGAGACTCACGTTCCAGACTTCGCGGCCAAGCTGCTCGCCGAGGCGCTCGGCAAACGCGCTGCGCCGCGAGAACGAACTGCCCGCAAGCAGCACGTCGGCTGCCGGACCGTCGTCGAGCAGACCGCCGCTGCGTTGCGCCTGCAAGGTCTCTTCCGCGACGACGTCAGGCGCCGGCCGCCAGGCGTCCGGCACGTCGTTCAGGTTGGCGAGCGTCAGCAGATCGCCGACCCGCGGCGCCGGTTGCGCCGTCGCATGCGTGAATTTTGTCTCTCCGGGTGTGCCGAGCAAGGGCAACACCGCCGCGCCGACCACCTGGGCGGCGGCTTGCGCGCCTTGCGCATTCCAGTGCACGTCGGTGCGGAAAAACGCCGGACGCGCGGCTTGCAGGGCCGGCAGCAATTCGACGTGCGTGACGTGGCTCACAGTCAGCGCACGGTTCCAGACGTTCAGACGCTGCGTCATCCGCGCGTCCTGGCGCAGCCCGCATAGCGCCTCGCTTTCCGCGCGCGCCTTGTCGGGCACCGTCACGACCACCAGTTGAATTCCGGCGCCGCGCAGTGCATCCGCGTAACGATGCAGCGTGGCAATGCGCGCATCGGTCAACGCATCGCCACCGTCGGCGCGTTCGACGGGATCATGGCCCGCCTGCACCGGCGCGCGCAAACCGTCCGCATAGAACAGCCAGCCAGGGCAGCCCTCGCGCACCTGCGGCCCGAGGTCGCCGAACAGGCGGTAGCGCACCGCCGCCTGCCAGCGGTGCAGCGAGCGCGCGTACGGCACGTCGATTGCGCGATCGAGTTTGTGGCCGAGGCTGCCGTCGCGCCAGCCATGCAGATCGAATGCCGCGCCGTTGCGCGACTGCACGACCAGCGAAGTCACTGCCCCAGCACAACCGAGACCGAGCAGCAGCGCGAGCAGCCACGCGATGCGCCGATGCGCGCGCGCGAGCGACGGCGCGAGTTGAGCCGCCGTCCCCGCCTGAGCGTGCGCGGTGGCGCCCTCTCTCGCCGGCGTGCCTGCCACCGGGCGATTTGACGTGCGTTCCGCCGGGCGTCCGACTGACTCGCTCATCAGGCCACAGCCTTGCTCAGGCGCGCGAGAAACGCACCGTCGGCCATTACCGACGCCGCGTCCCATTGGCCCGCTGCGCTCGGCAGATTCATCATCTGCCCTTCGTTGAATTGCCAGACGATCGCTTGCGGCGGATTGGCCTTGAACTCGGGCGACTCCAGATAGTTGAGCAACGTCTTCCACGGGCCGGTGTCGCCGAAGGTCCACGTCAAGCCGACCTGGCGATCGATCGCGTTCGAGAGCTTCTGCGGAAAACCGAGGTACGGCTGCACCATGCTGTTGCCGACCACCTGCACGACCGGCGGACCGCTATCGACGAGACCCGGCGACGCCACCACCGTGCGCACGATGAAGTGATCCTTGCCGACCGCCTTCTTGCGCTCCGGCGGCAACAAGGCCGCAAGATCGCCATAGCGGACTTCTTCATTCCACGCGCCGAGCCTGCTTCCTGCCCCCGCCGCGCCCTTCAGCGGACCGGCCGAGACCAGCCGTTTGGCGACGCGTGCCGCGACCGCTTCGGCGGAATGGCCGCTCCAGTGGTAGTCGGCGCGAATGTACTTTTCCTGTGCCGGGTCAACCGCGGCAATGGCTGCGTCACCATCGACGATCTGCAGGCCGAGCGATTGGGCATGCGTGCGAATCGCGGCGTAGCGTCCCGCGACACCCGCGGATAATGCGGTGCCGTCCGGCAGATTCTCCGGGCACGAACGGGCTTTCAGCGGTGCGATCACGATCACGCTGCGAATGCCGCGCGCCGAGAGTTTGTCCGTCGCCTGACGAATCAGATCGACGGCTTTCAGACAGGCGGGCGTCGCGTCGTCGGTGAGACTCTCCCAACCGGGATAGAGCCACAGATTGCGGCCTTCGATCACACTGGTCGATGCCGCGGCGGATGCACGGCGCGGCAGCAGCGACAGCGCGCCGCCAAGCGGCGCCGCGGCCAGTGCGAGCAGCAAACGGCGGCGCGTGCCGTTGAGCGGTTCCGGTTGGGCAGATGCCTGGATGAACGAACGGCTGGAATCGGTCATTGTGTTGGGTCCCCGTGATTTATGTGGAGCGTGTGATGCAGGTGCAACGCCAAGCAAAGCGGGAGGCAAACAGCGCGCCACGAACCTCCCGCGATCTCGCGACCATCAATTCGCGGCGGGCGGCCACGCCAGCGCATCGCGCGCGCCGCTCAAGACCGGTTTGGCCGCATCGCCGGTGACGAACAGGCTATAGCTGTCGCCGGCCGCGAGCGCCGCCAGCGGCAGCGCCGCGCTGGCCGCCGCGCCGCATTGCCCCACCAGTTTCGCGCTGACCGGATTGATGGCACGCGCGTCCTGCGCGCCCGCGGCCACCTGCGCGAACACCGTCGGGCCGTTGCCGTCCACACCGATCTTCGCGCTGCAACCGGACGTGAAATTAAACGCCCGCAAGGTCGCCTTCAAACCGTCGACGCGTTCATAGCGGCCGACGATCCGCGTCGCATGCCAGCCCTTCGCGTCATGACGCAGCGCGACGGTGACGGCGTCGCCGGCGCCGGCTGCTGCATTAGCCGTGGCCTCGGCGACGGCCTTGCCGTCGGCCGTCACACGCGCCGGCGTGCCCGGCGTCAGCACGCTGAAGCGCGTGACCGCGCCCGGTGCCAGCGTCTGCGGCGCTTCGCTGCCGGCGAGCGCGACGCGCACCGCCTGCGACGAGGCGTTCAACACGCGCAGATACGACGCGTTGGCGGGCGGTTGCGGTCCATACAGGCTCGCGACGTCGTCCGCCGCCGCGTGCGCCACGCCGGCCGACAGCAGCGCTGCCAGAAAAACTGCCGTCCTCGAATACCCCAAGCTATTTTTTTTCATTTGATCCGTCCGGATTCAATACGAGTAAATCGCGCCGAAGAACACCCCGCGCGCGCGATCGTCGCCGCTGATCTTCCAGCGGTACTGCACCGACAGATCGACATACGAGCGCGGCGCGTCGTATTTGCTGTCGCGGAACCAGTAACGCGTCGAAATCCCTACCCCCGCGCCGAGCGGAATGCTGTGGTCGACGCTCGAGTCGTAGTCCGCGCCGATCACCGCGTACGGGAAAACGGTCCACTTCGGGCTGTAGCGATCCATGCGATAGGTGCGCCCCACTTCGAGATTGGTGGTCGCATAGACCGATCCCGCGTTCAGATAGGTGCCGGTCTCGGCGTAGATCTGCGCGGTCCACCATGAAGGCACGTCGACCCGCCGCTCGATGCCGTAACCGCCCGAATACGCGAGCCGTGCGAGCCAGTCGGGATTGACCTGCGAGCCGATCGGAATGATCCGTTCGAAGGCGACGATCGCGTCGATCTGCGAGAACGGCTTGGCGCGCGCGCCAATCGTGGCCTGCAAGGTATCCACGCCGCTCGCGCCGCCGTTCTTCACGCCGAAACTCTCGTAGCCGCGTGCGTAGAGTTCGAACATCCGGTCGCCGAGACTGCCGAACGGACGCCAGTAGGCTTCCACGCCCGCCTGCCAGTTGTTCGACGTGCCCGGTGTCGGCGACGACGCATAGCCCGGCTGCATGCCCGCGCCGCGATAATTCAGCGACGCGTCGAAGCCCCAGTTGCGGGTGGCTTCGGCGTGCGCACTGCGCATCTCGTTCAGTTGGGCGGGAGTGGCGGGCGGCGTGTCGTCGCCCGGTTTGGCGCTCGCGTCGATCGCGCGTTCGAAGTACTGCGCGGCTTCGCGGTTGCGGTACGCGTTCACGGCCGCATAGCCGGCGTCGGCGTAGGCGCTGGCCGGCATCGTGCCGGCCTTGTCGGCCATGCTGAAACGCTGGAACGCGACCTTGTTGTCGCCGGCCCGTTGTGCGATGTACGCGGCGCTCAGGTCCGGCATCGCGTCGAGCATGCCGGCGTCGATCATCTTTTGCGCTTCGCGCGACGCGGCGGAGTCGTTGCCGGCCGTGCTGAGCGCGTTGATCAGATCGACCCGGTGCTGCGGATCGTCCGGCGCGGCTTTGACCGCTTCGCGTGCGTAGCCGACCGCGCCGGCCTTGTCGTTTGCAGCGGCTGCGGTGGCCGCGGCGCGTGCCGCGGCGAAACCGCGATCGGCGGCGTACACGTCGCAGCTTGCGCCAAACTGATCGACCACGCAGTCGATCACGGGACGGTGCGCCGGGTCGATTTGCGTGGCTGGAGCAAGCGAATCGGTCGACGCGGTTGAAGCGGTTGAAGCGGTTGCGGTGCTCGACGCGTTCGCCGCGACGGCCGGCGCATGCGCGAGCAACCGCCGCGCCTGCGCACGTCGCAGCGCGATCGGCGGATCGGTGTCGTCGCCATTCATCTTGAGCGGCGCGAGCAGATCGAGCGCACGCTGCGGCTGTCCTTCGGCGATCCATACGTCGGCGATGATCACGCGCGCCACGCGCTTGTTGCGCTGCGTCGCGTCGTTGGCCTGCAACGCTCTGGCGAAATCCGCCTCAGCGTCCGCCGTCTTGCCCTGCGCGGCCAGCACGTAGCCACGCAGCGTGAGCGGCATGATTTCCGTATCGTCGGCGGCAATCGCATCGCTCGCCGCGGCTTGCACGCCAGGCAGATCGTTCGCGGCGAACAGCACGTCCATCAACTGGATGCGGTAGCCGACCTGATCCGGCGCATAGGCGACCGTCTCACGCGCGAGCGTGGCAGCCTGCGCGTAGTCGCCCTTCCTGAAAGCCTCATACGACGCAGCGGACGACTTCGGCGCCAGCCGGTTGCCAATGAAGCTGCGCCTCAAGCGCAGTTCCTCGGTGTCGCCGAAGCGCCCGCTTGCGTCGAGATCGGCGTTCCATGCTTCGGTATCCTGACCGGCCGCGCTCGCCGCGTCGATCAGCAACAGCCGCAGGCGCAGCAGGTCGGGACGCAGCGAGATCGCCTCGTTCGCGTACTTGACGGTGCCCGCAAAATCCTTCGCCGCGTACGCTTTGTAGGCCTGCTGCGCGGCCGTCAACGCGGCGCCGGTCAGCACGTCCGGATCGGCCGGCTGCTGGCGGCCCGCGCGTGCCACTGCGCGGGTCGACACGTTCAGCGCGTCGATCTGCTTGCGACGCGAGACCAGCGCCGGATCGCGGCCGATCTGCGCAATCGCGTCGCCGAGCGAGCGGCTTGCTTCGCTATAGCGGCGCAGCGCGGCGAGCGAGTTGGCTAGCAGTACCCGCAGCGACACGACGTCGGGGCGCTGGCGGATCGCCTCGCGTGCCCGCTCCACCGCACCGGCGTAGTCGCCGCGCTCGTAGGCGGCGTATGCGGTCTGCGCCACGCGGTAGGCGGCGCCGCTCAACGGCAGCATGTTCTGTCCGGATGCGGCCGGCTGAGGTGCGGCCGCCGTGCTCTGCCCATAGGCCGCCGCGCCGCTCAGGCACAGTGCGCCCGTCACCGTTGCAGCGGCAACGGCACGCAAGCTGAAGAAAAATGAATCGCTCATTCGGATGCCGCCAGAGCGCCCTGCAGGCGGCGCTGTTGCTGAATTACGTTCTCGAGTGCGGCACGCGAGATCACGCCGCGCGCCACCATGTAGTCGCCGATGCGGCCATGTCGATCCGGGCGATAGTCCTGCATGGCTGACTCGAAAGCTTCACGGCGCACGTGGCCATGCTCGATCAGCAGATCGCCGATCAACGGCACGCTGCGTGCCGGCACAGACCCGCTCGCGTCGTCCGGCGATACACCTGCCGGCGCGCCCCCAACCGTGCCCCCTGACTCGACCTCGCCCACCGGCGCCATGGTTTCGACCCCGCGCAGCACGCGCAGGCCCGCCGCGATTTCGCCCTCACGGACGATCTGCTGGGCAACGTGTCCTTCGATCAGCCCGTTCAGTTCCGCCACCGCCGTATCGGCAAGCGGGCTCGCGGTCAGCAAGATCGTGCGGCCATTCGCGGCGTCGATCTGCGGCAATACGCGATGGCGCACGATCGCGTCGAGCGGCAGGCGCTCCGCGTCTTCCTTGATGCGTTCAAGCATCACACGTCCACGCGGCAAATCCGCCTGGAAGGCAATCGCTTCCGCGAGCGTCTCCTCGTCGAGCCAGCCCTTGGCCATCAGCACGCGGCCCAGCGGCGCCTCACGCGCATGGCTTTCGCCAAGCGCCTGTTCGAGCTTGTCCGGATCAATGGCCTGCCACGACAGCAGCAATTCGCCCAGACGCTGGCGGCGGTTGTTGAAGCCATCGGCGGACGGAAAGTCGTGCATGGTCTTGTCCCATGCCAGACGCTTGCCCGTCACGAGGTGCGTGAGGAACATTTTCCACGCACGCGAAACAGCCATGAAGTTGATGAAGTTACCGACCACCATGCGCGGCACGGACAGCACGCCGTGCTCCCAGCCATAGAGGCGCGTCACGAAATAGATCCGCTGCGCGACGCGCAACAGCAACGCGCAGCCGTTGGCCCATAGCAGCGCTTGCAGCCACAGCGAATCGGAGAACGGCGAAGCGATCAGGTCCGGCATCCAGCCGAGGAGTTCAGCGCCGGCGAAGAGCAGAAACTGGATCACCAGCCCATACGCGATGATGCCGACGAACGCGGTGACGATCCCCTTGCGGTCGCGAAACAGCAGATAGCGATTGGCGAGCGAGCCGGTCCAGCCGGTCTGCTTCCAGCCTTGCAAGCCGATACCGAGCGTCCAGCGCGCACGCTGCCGGTAGGCGGTGCGGAAGGTATCGGGGAAGAATTCGCGCACGCACAGCGGCATCGTCACGGTGATGTCGCGCTCCTTGCCGAGGCCGAACCATGCCTTGCGGCGCGTGGCGAACTGCACCGGAAAGCGCGCGAAAATCGACTGCATCCCCATCTTGCCCAGGCGCGCGCCGACGTCGTAGTCCTCGGTCAGGCTTTCGGTATTGAACGGCTGATTGTCGGTTTCGGCGATCAGCGCGAGCAGCGCGCGGCGCGAGAAGCACGTGCCTACCCCAGCGGACGGCACCGAGCCCACCAGGCTCTCCCGCACCACCAGGTCCTTCGCGTGCCATTCGGCGAACTCGTCCATATAGGTGCCGGCCACGAGTTCGAACCAGTTGCGCTCGAGCGAGGCGACCGGCAACTGGATCATGTCCTTGCGCGGCAACAGGTAGTTGAAAAAGCGCAGCTCGACCGGATGCAGCACGTCTTCGCTATCGTGCAGCACTACGCCGGCGAATTCGATGCCGGCCTCACCCTCGTACTTGAAGATCGCCTGAATCACCCAGTTCAGACAGTCCGCCTTGCAGGTCGGACCGTCATGCGGCACTTCCACGCGACGCAACTGCTTGTAGCGGCGGCGCATCCGTTCGACTTCGGCGATGGTCTGCGGGTCGTTCTGATAGGTGCCGACGAACACCACATAGTTGCGGTAGTCCATCACCCGCACCATGTCCTCGATCATCGCCGCGACCACGTCGTACTCGTGCCACGCGGGCACCATGATCGCGATCGGCTGCTCGTCGCGCTGATATAACTGCGCGCTGGTGAGCGGCTTGTAGGTGCGCTGCACCGTGAAGCGGCGATAGATCGTGCGGGTCCAGTACCAGGCGTCGATGAACAGATCGTCGATGCTGGACAGCAGAATGATGAACGCCACCAGCGCCGCGACGTATTCGAGCCCGAGGTAGTAGTGAGCTACCGCGTAGCCCGCATACCATTTGATCAGCGCGATGCTCACGACTTGTCCTTATTCCTGCGGCGCGCCACGTTGGCCACCAGCAGCAATACGATCAGCAGGCCGACGAGCGCGGCCGGGATGCCCCAGCGCACCCAGTTCTGCATGAACCACGGACCTTGCACGTCTTCCGCGTCGACCACTTCGCCCGGATGACGCGTATCGAACTGGCGCAGCGTACCGCTGCCGTCAACGATCGCCACATCGCCACGCGAGAGTTGCAACGACGCAGGCAAGACCGCCGCCGTCTCCCCCACCGTGCGATACGCGATGCCCGACACGCTGCCCGACTTCACCGCTTCGATCACGCCGACACGGTTCAGACCCGACACGTCCGCGAGAACCTTGCCGGATGCATCGCTCAGCGACAAGCGGTCTTTCGACAACCGTGCGAGGCTCTTCTCATCGGCGAGCGCGACGTCGGCCGCGAGGAAGGCGCCCTTCGGGTTCACCGCTTCGCCGTCACGGGCGACGCTGAAGGCCGCGCCCGTCGGCGAAATGCCGCTTGCGTTCGCGAGGCGCGCGACGCGCGGCAGTGCTTGCGTGGGATCGTTCAGGTACGCGGCCGGCACCAGCACATTCGCTTCCGATGCAAAACGCGCGACCATGCCGGTGAAATCGTCGCCGATCTTCGCGTCGGTGAGCGTCAGATGACTGCTCGGCAATACGGCAATCGGATGACCCTGGCTACGCGGCTGGCAGCCGCCTTCCGGCTGGCGCTGAAACACCACGCGCAGCAGATTGTTCGGCGCCAGCGCGTAGTGCGGCACGCGCGCGGTAATGCGCTGCGGCTTGCCGTTGGCGTTCAGCAGTTGCGAGCCGATCAGCACGTCGTTGAAATAGATCGAGGCGGTCTGCGCCGCGTTGTTCAGAGCCGGCGATGCAGCCACGTCGAGCACCACGCTGCCTGGCAGCTTGCCGTTGCCCGACACCGCGCCCAGATCGAAATTCGCGTCCCAGGTGGCGCGGCCTTGTACGTCGAGCGTGCGCGGCAGGCCGCCCAGCAGCGACAGCGCGATTTCGTCGCCACGCGTGTTCGGCGCGGTATCGATCTGATGCACGACGAGACGGCTCGTCACGTCGATCGGACGCCACGTGCGCGCGAGAATCGCCACGCCGTCGTTATCGCCGACCACGATTGCGGTTTGGCCGCCGAGGTGGGCAAGGCGCACTTCGCCCGAAACGAGCGGCTTCGCGATCGGATCGATTGCGCGGGCACGCCATGCGTCGAACGCGTCGGCAGCACCAGGGGCCGCGCCGACAACCTGTTCACGCAACGCATCGAGCGACGTCTTCAGCGTGTTGCGCAGCGTGTCGTCGGCGACGATCACGTCCGGCGCGAATGCCGGGCGCGGCGTCAGTGCGACGAGGGCGCCCGCTTCCGCCGGATTCGCCAGCTTGTGCGAACCGCCCGCGGCCAGCGCGGCGAAGGCCGGAATCGCGCGCAGCGGCGCCGGCACCTCGATATCGCTCAGGTCGACCGTGTCGCCCACTACGGGCCACGGCCGCGTGAGCGGCGTGCGGCCTTCGCGTTGCAGCAGCGCTTCGACGCGCCAGCCTGCATCGAACGCCGGTGCGCCGAGCTTGCGCGCACCGAGCATCACCACCGGTTTGTTCGGCAAGGCGCCCCACGCGCTGCGCAGATCGACGATCGCGTCAGGATCGTAGCGATAGGTCAGCCGCGAAGTCGGCGCGATGCGCCAGACGTTGCCGATCGCGGTCTGGTCGGTACAGATGTTATCGCTCAGCACCGACGACCAGTCGAGACCCACGCGCACGAAACCGCTCGGCCTCGCCGCGCCGTCCACGCCCAGACTCGCGGACGCATCGCCCTGATCCTGCGTTGGGGTGCGCGAGAGTACCGGCGAGCCGTCGAGCGACACCAGCATGGTCGTGCGGCCGCCGTTACCGCGCAGATAGCTGCCGTCGATCTGCAAGGCCGCATCGCTCAGGGGTACGCCGGCCGGCACCGGCAGATACAACTCCTGACGCCCGTCCGGCGCACGCAGCACGACCGGATCGCGCATGCCCAGTTCGGCCAGCGACACCGTGCGCGTCGCGAGCCGGCCGCTGCCGAGCTGCGCGAAGCTGCCGGCGACATCGGCCGGCTGCTGGGCATAGGCCGTCGACGCCAGCAACAGCAGCGCGGCAAGAACCTTCAGGTGAGGGCGCGCCAGGCGGCGCATGAGCGAATGGGTGGTCACGTTGTCTTGTCTCGAAATTAGCGCGCAAACAGTGAGGCGAATTTGCGCTGCATGGATTGTTTGAAACTGCGATGCCGGTTCTGGCAGGCCGCTTTGGCAGGCCGCTTTTTTGCAGGCCGCTTTGGCAGTGCGTATTGCCGGAAGCTTTGCCGGCGCGTCGCGATCGACGGCGGCCGGCGAACGTCAGTCTTACAGTGCGTGCACGGCCAATGCGCCCGCCAGCTGCGCGGTGCTGCCCGCTGCGCCGCTCACGAACTCGTCGAACGGACGCCCGCTCAGCGCCGCGACGATTCGTTGCGATGCATGGCCGTCGCCGTACGGATTGACGCGATGCGCAAAATCGTCACGCTCGCCCGCGTTTGCGAGCAAACCTGTCACCGCGCGCACGATCGCTTCGCGCTCCGTGCCGACGAGGCGTACCGTGCCGGCCGCCACCGCTTCCGGCCGCTCGGTCACGTCGCGCATCACCAGCACCGGCTTGCCGAGTGCGGGCGCTTCTTCCTGCACGCCGCCCGAGTCGGTGAGGATGATTGACGCACGCTGCATCAGGCGCACGAAGCCGAGGTAATCCAGCGGCTCGATCAGATGAACGTTGCGCGCCGTGCCGAGGGTTTCCTGCACGGGACCGCGCACATTCGGATTCAGGTGGACCGGATAGACGATCTGCACCGTGTTGGTTTTCGCGAGTTCGGCAAGGGCCGCGCAAATGTTCGCGAAGCCCGCACCGAAGCTCTCACGGCGATGGCCCGTGACGAGCAGCACCGGCAGGGCGCCATCGAGAAACGGCAGGCGTGCGTCGAGTTCGGCGCGCAATGCCGCGTCCTGGTCGATGCGCGCGGTGGTGAGGTTCAATGCGTCGATCACCGTATTGCCGGTGACGATGATCTTGCCGTGCAGCGTTTCGTGCGCGAGGTTTGCTTTCGAGCTCGCGGTGGGCGCGAACATCAGATCGCTCATCACGTCGACCACGCGGCGGTTCATTTCTTCCGGCCACGGCTGCATCAGATTGCCGGTACGCAGCCCTGCTTCGACGTGACCGATTGGAATGCGCCGGTGGAACGAAGCTAGCGCCGCCGCGCACGCGGTGGTCGTATCGCCGTGCACCAGCACGCGATCGGGTTGTACGGCAGCGAGCACTTCGTCGAGCGAGGCGATCAGACGCGAGGCCAGACCGTTGAGCGTCTGGTTGCCGGTCATCAGCGCGAGGTTGTGATGCGGCTTGATCTGAAACAGCTCGAGCACCTGATCGAGCATCTGCTGATGCTGCCCGGTGACGCAAACAATCGACTCGATGCCGGTATCGGCTTCCAGTTGCTTGACTAACGGCGCCATTTTGATGGCTTCCGGCCGTGTGCCGAAAATCGACAGAATCCTCATTGGCAATACCCCGCATCTCACACAAATGTTTTATTGGCGGCAGGCATTGCGGAGCAAGCGTTAATATTGCTTCCCCGTATTTACCGATCTGACAGGCCTTGAGCCGGTAATTACCGGCGATTCCCGTCTGCGCGGGAAACGATTCGATCGGATGCAATTACTTGCCGACTGGACTCACGCGAACATCGTTTGAACGATTGGTCATTAGCGATGAATCGACGCGCATTCTAGCGTGTATCTTCCGCAATTTTACAACGGATTTCCGCTGCATCCGGCGTTTGATACTCTGGCTTGCTGACCTGAAGGCGTGATTTTTGCCGACGAAGCCGGGGGATTAAGCGGCGCAAACGTTTTCCAAATAGTTATCGGAAGGTTAAATTCAGATCAATAATTTTCAGATTTTGTAAATGTCAAATCTTGATTAACATTTACTCCGTCTCACTGGCTCGATTTGAATTTCCCGCTGATTAAGGCTACGCAAACGTTACCGGGGAATTTTGGGTGAGCGGATCAATATCACGAATTGTCAGGTCGATTTGACAGTGTGTCTCAGTTGCTGGAGGCGCGTTCGATTTCCGCGGCCAGTTCGGCGATCTGCGATTCTGCGAACACGCGGATGCCGTGTTGTTGCAACAACGCGACAGTGACGCCGGTGGCGGGATGGGTTTGGCCGTCGAATTTGCCGGTGTGGATGAAGGTGCTGCCGCAGGAGGGGCTGCCGTCGGCGAGCAATGCGTAGCGGCAATTTTCTGCTTTTGCGCGGTTTAGCGCGTGCTGGGCGCCTGCGATGAAGAGCGCGGTGACGTCTGTGCCGGTGTTGTCGTTGATGATGGCGCGATGCGCGAGGACGTCGGCGCCGGTACGGCGCAGTTGTATTTCGGCTGGCGGCCGCGGGGTCGGGAAGCCTGCTGCCACTTCGGGGCAAACGGTGATGAGGCGGCCTTCGGCCTGCCAGTGGGTTAGCCACGTGTCGTGGATGGGGTTGGCTTTGGCTTTGCCGTTGTAGCGGACGGGGTGGCCGACCAGGCAGGCGCTGATCAGGATCTTCAGCATAAAAGATGAGGTTTTGCCCTGCGGGCTGGCTTGGGGGTGGAGGGATTGTAATCGGGTTTGGTTCGGTTGTTTTGTGGTGTGGTTTTTTTATTCTGTTGTTAGGGATGCTGATTTTTTTGTTTTTTGCCGTTGGCGGTGGTGTTGGTATCGGTATCGGTGGTTTGCCTATGGCGTTGGGATTTGCCTGTGCTGGTCTTTTGGCCTTTCCTTGCTGGGTTAGTGGTCCGCTCTGTTGTTGGTCTTTTGGCCTTTCCTTGTTTTGTTATCGGTCTATTAGCGTTCCCCCTGTGCGGGGGGCACCTACTTTTCTTTGCCTGCCGCAAAGAAAAGTAGGCAAAAGAAAGCGGCTCACACCGCCAGCTCATAAGCGGGTCCCCCGCACAGCCGCGGTAGTGGTGCATCTGGAATCCGTGCCCCCGCACACTCCGCGTTAGCGACAAGGCGCTCATCAGCTCCCACTCCGCACTACGTGCGTCGCGGACGGGTCTGCCAGGGAAACCTCGCCAACGCTTGGCATACCTGATGGTTCTTGAACTGGGTGTCGGCGCGCGCAGCGCCGCCGGAAGTATGACTGCTTTGTCACTAAAGCGGAATGTGCGAGGCGACAGATTCCAGATGCACCACTACCGTGGCTGTGCGGGAGACCCGCTTATGAGCTGGCGGTGTGAGCCGCTTTCTTTTGCCTACTTTTCTTTGCGGCAGGCAAAGAAAAGTAGGTGCCGCCCCGCACAGGGGCAACGCTAATAGACCACTAACAAAACAAGGAAAGGCCAAAGGACCAACAACAGAACAGACCACTACCACACCAAGCCAACACCCAAAATCCAGATCACCAACAAAAAGCGCCGCGAAGGCCCCCACCTGCCGGGCAGGCAAAACCAACCCCATAGCCCGCGCAGCCCCTAAAACACCCCCATCAACCTGGAAAGCACCGAAACATACTCCCCGTACAGGGGATCACTCTTAACCTGATCAGGTTCCCTAGGCCGCGCCAACTCAATCTTCACATCGTGAATCACCCGCCCCGGCCGCTCCGACATCACCAGCACCCGGTCAGACAAAAACACCGCCTCATGAATACTGTGAGTCACCAGCAAAACCGTCAGCGTACTCCGCTGCCAGATCCGCAAAAGCTCGACATTCAACCGGTCCCGCGTCAACGCATCCAACGCCCCAAACGGCTCGTCCATCAACATCACCCGCGGCTCGAGCAACAGAATCTGCCCAATCGCCGCCCGCTGCCTCATCCCACCCGACAACTCATGCGAATACCGGTCGGCAAACGCCGTCAACCCCAAAGTCTCAAGCAAGCCAGGAAGCCGTTCCTCCACCTGCGCCCGCGGCACATTCCGCAACTTCGCGCCCAGCCGGATATTCGCCCCCACGCTCAGCCAGGGCAGCATATTGCTGGTCTGAAACACCACGCCAATATCCGGCACCGGCGCGCTGATCGGCTCAGCACCAAGCAGAATCCGGCCGCCATCTGATGGCACCAACCCGGCCACCATCCGCAACAAGGTGCTCTTGCCGCATCCGCTCGGCCCCAGGATCGAGACGAACTCGCCCTGGCGAATCTGCATCGATACATCGTCAAGCGCGCTGAATGCCTCCGCCCCACCCCGCGCGGCAAAGCGCTTACCGACCTGTTCGACGGAAATCAGCGCAGGCGCCGCTTCGTCGCGATGCAAAGGATGAACCTGTGCGCCGGTTGCCGCGGCGCGCTGCACAATACGCAACTTGTCGACCAGTGCCATCAGACCGTCACTCCTCTCCACCACACGCCGCGCGAAACCAGTTCGACAGCCCAGTAAAACAGCATCGCCAGCACGGTCACCATCAGGATCGCGGCAAACGACAACGCAGTCTGCGCATTCGATGTCGCAAACACGATCAGGTGCCCAAGCCCCGACTCCGACCCAATGAACTCGCCGACAATCGCCCCGATGACCGCCAGCGGCATCGCGATCTTCAAACCGTCGATCAGCGCGGGCAACGCGGCAGGCAACCGCAAATACCAGAAGGTCTTGGCCTGCGACGCACCGAGCGCCCGAAAATGCTCGTCCAGGTTGCGCGGCACACCGGCGAGGCCGCCCATCGTCGCGATCACGATCGGGAAGAACGCGAACAGCACGGCCGCCGCCAGCTTCGATGCAAACCCGTAACCGAACCACACGATCAACAACGGTGCAAGCGCGATCTTCGGCATGCTCTGCAATGCGGTGACCAGCGGAAACAAGGTACGCCGCGCAATGCTCGACATGCTCGCCAGCAAGCCTATCGTCAGGCCGCCGACCAGCGCCAGCGCGAAGCCGGCGAACACTTCCCACGCGGTAGCCAAGGTGTCGGACAGCAACTGTCCACGCATCTCCCAACCGGCCGCAAAGACCTGCGACAGCGCCGGCAGCACGTAGTCCCGCGTGCCCGTCCAACGCACGCCGAATTCCCAGATCAGACCAATCACGATCCAGAACAGGACGGTTTCGAACATTCTCTTCATGAGGTTTCCGAATTATTCACTATCAGCCGAGCTGGACGGATCGGCTTTCGTTGAATCTTGCGGGGCGCCCGACGCCGCAGTCGCCGCCGCTGCCTGCGCCGATTTTTGCGCCACCAGATGCGGTGGCGGCGGCACGACAAAGCGTTCGAAGCGGTACTGGTCGAACGATTCGATCGTGCGCTCCCAAACCTGCGGCTCGTGTGCGTCGCGCTCGCCGATCTGCGTCATCTCGCAGTACACCTCGACGTTGTTGCCATCCGGGTCCTTGAACACGAGGAACAGGTTGTTGCCAGGACCATGCCGGCCGATCCCACGCACGATCTCGACACCATGCTCCTGCAAGACCTTCACCGAGCGTTCCATCTCCTCGTAGCTGTCGATCAGATACGAAAAGTGCTCGAGGCCGGGGCGCGAATAGCGCGGCAGGTCGTTGAAATCGGCGGAATCTTTCGGCAGTTGCGCGAGCGCGAGATCGTGGTGATCGCTGCCGGCGCGCAGAAATACCATCTGGTCGCCGATCCAGTCGGATACTTTGAGGCCCAGCACGTCGGTATAAAACTGCGCGGACTTCTGGATGTCGCGCACCATCAGCACCATGTGCCCAAGCCGCTTCGGACGCAAACTGTTCATTGCCTGTCTCCTCAGTGCCCACGCCTCGCGCGGGCTGGTTGGAGTGAGCGCGCCGTTTCAACGACGCGTCACCCCCAATAGGGTTTACTCGACAAACTGATTCGTATAAAGATCGGCCGCCTTCACCTTCGAGCCGGTGCCGAACGCGCGCGACACAAACGCGGCGGTGGCATCCATGCGCGCGGGCCGCAACCAGCCGGTCTTGTGCTGCGCGGGATCGTCGGCGATCAGTCCATTGGTCTCGACGATCTGCTGCAACAGGATCGTCTTGTCGAGCACCGGATAGAGCCCGGCAATCGCATCGGCGGCCTCCTGCGGGTGCTCGCGCATCAGCGCATAACCGCGATAAGTCGCGGCGACAAATCGTTTGACCACGTCGGGATGCTGCGCCACAAAGGTATCGGTGGTGACAATACCGTTGCCCATCATGTCCAGACCAAAATCCCGGTAGAAAACCTTGCCGAGCTGCTGTCCGGCCCGCTTCGCCAACGCGGCTTGCACCGGCAGGCTCGCGCCTTCCCAGCACTCGGACAGGTCGATGCGCTTTTGCAGCAGCGCGGTATTGATCACGGCCGGATCGAGGCGCACGGTCTTGATCGCGTCGGGCGCCATGCCGTTCTGCTTCAGCCATGCGGGCATGATGTTCTGCACCGGCGACGCACCGCCGCCGCCGAGCGTCATCCCCGACAGATCCTTTAGTGTCGTCACTTTGAAGCCGGGCCGCTCGAGATAACACATCGCACCGGGCCAACGCGTGTTGATCGCGCCGACCATCACCGCATGGCCGCCATGCGCGCGGTTCAGCATCACGCTGACGGGGTCGCCATAGCCGAACTCGAACAGTCCCTCGTCCACTTCATTGACGGTGCGCTGGCCGCCATATCCGCGCATCACGCTGACGTCGAGGCCCGCGTCGCGGTAGTAGCCCTTGGCCTGCGCGAGCAGGATGCCGCCGGTGCTGCCCTGCGGCAGCCACGCCAGATTGACGCGCACCTTGTCGGCCGCATGGGCGCTCGTGAAAAGCGCGGTGGCGGTCAATGCCACCGCGCTCAACGCAGCCCGCCGACTGAGTGGCCGAACCCACTGTCGTACCGCGCGCCGTATCCGCTGCAACATGTCGTGTTCCCCGTCTATGAGTGGAGTGAGTGGGGTGAATGGAAAGTACCGGGAGCCTGCTGACGCTCAGCCGGCGACCAGCGGATTCTCGATCGAACCGATCCCGTCGATCGAAGCGACCATCACGTCACCCGCCTTCAGATAAATGCCTCGCCCCATGCCGACGCCGGTCGGCGTGCCCGTGGCGATCAGATCGCCCGGTTGCAGCGTGAGGATCGTCGATAAATATTCGATCTGCTCGGCGATGTTGAAAATCATCGCGGACGTGTTGCCGTCCTGCATCATTTCGCCATTTACCGCGAGGCGCATGCGCAGATTCTGCGGCTCGGCGATACACGCGCTCGGCACGAACCACGGGCCGAGTGGGCCAAAGGTATCGAAACTCTTGCCGCGAAACCAGTCGTGTTTGAACGGATAGTCGGAGCGGCGATTCAGGTCGCGCGCGCTGACGTCGTTGAGAATCGTGTAGCCGGCAATGTAGTCGTAAGCGTCCTCTTTCGCGATGTGGCGGCCGGCCTTGCCAATCACCACGGCCAGTTCCACCTCCCAGTCGACCCGCTCCGCGTGCGGTGGAATGACCACGTTCGCAAGAGTCGGCACCACGCTCGTCTCGGCCTTCATGAACATGTACGGCGTGCTCTCTTCGCGCGGCGCCAGCTCGGTTCCCATCTCCTGCGCGTGTTCGTAATAGTTCGACGCCGCCGCGAAAATGCGGCGCGGCTGATACGGCACGCACAGCGTGTGGCCGGCGGGCGGCGCGGCGTCGAGCGTGCCCGCCTCGAGCGCGCGCGCAGCGGCTTCGAGCCGTTCGACGGCCGCCGCACCGTCCGTCTCCCAAGCGGCGATCAGCGCGCCGACGTCGGCAAACGGCAGCGCCGAAGCGCTTTGCTTCAATACCGCCCGCGCGTCATACAGCTTGTCGCCAACCGCCAGGCCAGTGGCCGTGCGGCCGTTCAATTCATAAGTTGCGATACCAAACCAGGTCACGTATTGCCTCGCTTTTTGCGTTTGTAGGGGATTAGTTAGCTGCGGTCGAGGGTTCAATAATTCGTATACATTCAGTCATCTGTGTATTTTTATTGAAATTCTCGTATACACCAATCGGGGCATGAACACGTTCACGCTTACACTGCATGGGCTTACGGAGGCCGGATATGCGCGGTGGCGATTGAGGCGGTTGGGCCGCTGGCGCATAATGGGGCCGCTTGCTCACGGTTTCGCTCAACCCACAACCATCACGATGACGACGCTCTCCTCCAAGATTTACCGCCTGCTGTGCGACGAGATCATCGAAGGCACGCTTGAACCGGGCCAGAAGCTCGAAGAAGCGGCACTCGCCGAACGCTTCAACGCGTCGCGCACACCGATCCGCGAGGCGCTGCGCGAGCTCGCCGCGCGTGGCCTCGTCGAACTGACGCCGCGCAAGGGTGTGGTGGTCGCGCAGTTCAGCATCGACGAACTCGCCGATATGCTCGAAGCGATGTGCGAACTCGAGGCGCTGTGCTGCCGGTTGAGCGCGCAGCGTATGAGCCTCGTCGAGAAGAAGCAGCTCGAAGAACTCCAGACCGAAATGAACGCCGCGATCGCGCGCGGCGATGAAACGGAGTACTTCCAGCTCAATCGCGAATTCCACGAACTGATCTGCAAGGGCGCGCAAAGCAAATCGCTGGCGTCGATCATGTCCGTTCAGCGGCAGCGTCTGGCGGGTTTTCGCGCCGCGCAGCCGGCTTCGCCGTCGCGCTTCGAGGCGGCAACCGACGAGCATCGCGAGATCGTCTCCGCGATCCTCAACTCCGAGCCGGAACGTGCGTACAACGCGATGCGCGACCATACGGCGCGGCTGTCTATCGTTGTACTCGGCCGGCTCAAGCGCCAACGCACCGAGCGTGAAAACGCCTGAAACGCTGGGCGTAGCGCGATCATGCGCACCCTGCCGACGCTTCGCGGCTTGCCCCGATGACATAGGCGACATGGGCGGCACCGCTCGCCACCGATGCGCCGGCTGAAATCGCGGCCCGTTCACGCAGCCACCACCGCCAGCGATGCCACCGACGGCATCGAAAAATCCAATGCCTGAAGCTGCTGCAACAACGCGCCCGACTGCGCCGGATTCATCGGCGTGAGCGGTGGGCGCACCCGCGTCCACTCCGGGTCGTGCGCAAAGTGCGCGACGATGCTTTTCAACGCGGGGATCATCGGTTGTGCTTGCACGGCGAGGCGAACCGTCGTGACCTTGCCTTCCCATATCGCCCTTTCTTCCCGCGTCGCCGCGTTCAGCAGACTCGCGATCGCGTGCGGCTGAATATTCGCGGTAGCCGAAATGCAGCCTGCCGCGCCCAGCGGCAGTGCTTTGCCGAGCAAAGCCTCGGACGCGGGAAACACGGCGAAGCCGGGAAACTTCTCAAGCATCGCCGCGGTGTTGGCCCAGTCGCCTGAACTGTCCTTGATCCCGACCACGGTTTGCGGATAGGCCGCGATCAGCCGCTCGATCAGCGTATGGGTGATCGGCACGCCGGTGAACTGCGGGATGTGATACAGCAGCACGCGCAACTGATCCGAGCCGACGGCCTGGATCACGTCCGAGTAGTACGCGAACAGGCCGTCGTCGCTGACACCTTTATAAAAGAACGGCGGCAGCATCAAGGCGCCGGCGCAGCCGGCTTCGGCCGCGTGACGGGTCAAGGCGATCGCGTCAGGCAACGCGCATGCACCGGTGCCGGGCAGCATCTGGGCGGGGGCGATACCGGCTTCGAGCACCTGATCCAGCAACGCGTGGCGTTCGGCAAGACTCAGCGAATTCGCTTCGCTATTCGTGCCGAACAGCGCGAGGCCGGCCCCCTGCCCGACCAGCCAGCGGCAAAACGCGACAAAGCGCGCTGCATCGACGTCCAGCCCGGCGGTGAACGGCGTAACCACCGGCGCAAACACGCGCGGTTTGGCAAAAGCAGATAGACGGCTGACGGACATGCGGATCTCCTGATTAGCTGGACGGATAGGCGTAGACGTGGACGCAGACGTGGGCGCGGACGTGGACAATCAGGCGCTGAAAAAATCGAGCATCGCATCGCCTAACAAGGTCTCGCCCGAATCGAAATGCGCGACCACCGATGTGTGGTTGTGCCGCAGCATCTGCACGAAGCGCGGTGCGCGTTTGGGTGCGCCGTCGCCGGCACGTTGACGCGCCAGCAGAACGCGCTCGAAGAAAGCCGCGCCGTAGGCGTCCAGATAAGGGTTCTCGTATTCGGCGACCACCACCATCAGCGGCGCGTCGAAATGCGCCGCGTGGGTCAGCGGCGAGCGCACGGCGTAGCGTGTTTCGTCCGTGCCGAAATAGGCGCGCACACCGGCTGCGTTCGGGTTATCGGGCAGCACGTCGGCGGCCAGCCGGGCGCTGATCAACACCGCACCGGCGACAGCCGAAGCGCCTTCACGCAGCCCGGCATACAACGGATCGCACAGATACGTGGCCACATGCGCGCCGCCCGCCGAATGTCCGACCAGAAAGATTCTTTGCGGATTGCCGCCGAAACCGGCGACGTGTTTCTGTGCCCACGCGAGTGCAGCGGCGACGTCGTCCGCGCCGGCGGGATACGGCGCTTCAGGCGCGAGCCGGTATTCGACGTTCAGCGCGACACAACCCTGACGGGCGAACCAGCGCGACACGTTGTCGTAAATGAGTCCGTTGAAACTCTTGCTGCCGCGCAGGAATGCGCCGCCATGGACGAACAGCACGACATCGGCATTGCCCTTCTCCCTCGATCGCGCGGACGCAAACACATCCAGACGCTGCCGCTCGTGGTCACCGTAGGCAATATCGCGCGCTACCTCGAGCGGTTCTCCCGCATCGCGCGCAGCAGCCACCAAAGGCGAATACGCGGCGATCACCAGGTCGCGATGCGCATTGATATCGCGCCCCCAGACCGGTCCGATCCGCGCAAAGCGCTCCCTGAGCGTGGCGGAAAGACTGCCCAACGGTTCCTGCAAGGTGTGCATCGGTGGTCCTCATACAGTGCGGCGAATCGGCGCTAACGGCACCGATCCGCGTATGAGAACCATTCTGGTATATCAAATCGTTTTTGTGTATACATTTATTATACGTAGTATACCTGGTGAAGTTGCGGACACACTTGATTCAAAGTGACGACAACCCTCTCTACGCCGACAGGCGATTCACCCAGCAGAACAACCCCGGGACAACCCAAGGACATCTCATGGACAAGCTCCGCCACATCGCGCTTTCGGTCGAAGATCCCGAAGCCGCCGCGCAATTTTTCGAACAGGCATTCGGCATGCGCCGAGCCGGTAACGCGATGCGCGGCATCTATATGACGGACGGCACGATGAACGTGGCGCTCCTCAACTTCAAGGACGAGACCGTTCCCGGTTACGCGGGGCTGAAGGACGTGCGCGGCGTGATTCACTTCGGCATGTGGGTGGACAGCGTCGAAGACACCGCGGCGCGCGTGGTCGCGGCGGGCGGCACCTATCTGACGGGGCGCCACGAGAAAGATCCGAACGTGTTCTACGAAGTGAAGTACCGCATGCCCGACGGCACCGTGTTCGACATCACCGAAAACGGCTGGAAAGGTGCGGTGAAGGAAGTCGCGCCTGCCGCGCAAGCCGCCGATCCACAAGCATGAGCGCGCCTGTCAGCGTCAACGTCAACGAGAGCGCGAGCGGCACGCATGTGCTCGCGCTGATCGCACTGCCGGACGCGACACTGGATGCGCTGCGGCGCGGCTATACGCTTCACTATCATCCCGACGGGTGGGACGCGGCCCTGTCAGCCGAGGTCGATCCGGCGACCCTGCGCGCGGTGGTGACCAACGGCTCGACCGGCTTATCCGCTGCGCAGATGGCCGCGCTGCCCGCGCTGGAAATCGTCAGCGCGTTCGGCGCCGGCTACGAGAACGTCGACGTGGCCGCCGCCACGCGGCACGGCATCGTGGTGACCCATGCGCCCGGCGCGAATGCGGCGACCGTCGCCGATCACGCAATCGGTCTGCTGCTCGCGCTCGCACGCGGCTATGCACCGCTCACCTACGCGGTGCGTGCCGGGCGTTGGCAGGCCTCGCGCGCCGAGCGGCCCACCCTGACCGGCGCCCGCCTGGGGCTGCTCGGAATGGGGCGCATCGGCCGGCTAATCGCGGCGCGCGCCCAGGGCTTCGACATGACGCTCGGCTATCACGCACGCCGGCCGCACGCCGACGCGCCGGGCCGCTACTACGCGGAACTCACCGAACTGGCCGCTGACAGCGATTTTCTTGTCATCGCCTGCAACGGCGGCGCCGCGACGCGGCATCTGGTCAATCGCGAAGTGCTGCAAGCGCTGGGGCCGCACGGCTACGTGGTGAACGTGTCGCGCGGTTCCGTGCTCGACACGCAAGCGTTAATCGACGCGCTCGCTCACGCCGCGATCGCCGGTGCCGGGCTCGACGTGATCGAAGACGAACCCGTGGTGCCGGCCGCCCTGGTCGATCATCCCGATGTGCTGATCACCCCGCACATCGCGGGCCGCTCGCCCGCTTCATTGATTGCGCAGCGGGACGCGTTACTCGCCAGTCTGTCCCAGCACTTCGCGCGCGCTCCTATCGAATTCGCGGTGCGCACGGCCTGAAAACGTGGCGGCGCAGCGTCGCGCCGCCACCTGATGCTGCATTGCTGTACTGCTGTCGTCCCGGGTCGTCCTGTCGCTGTCCTGTTGCCGTCATGTTGTTGCCTCATCGCCGTCCCGCCGGTGTTCTGCTGATGTCCCGTTGCAATCTCGCTGTGCTCTCGCTGTTCCCAACCGCATAAGAGGATCCGCCATGAACGTTCGATCGCTGGGCGCGCTCGCGCTCAGTTGCGCCGCCGCATGGGGACTTGCGTCCCATGCCGTCAACGCGCAAACCTCCGTCACCCTGTATGGGCTCGTCGGGCTCGATATCGCCAGCACCAAACGCAGCAACGGGCCGTCCGCCGCCATCGCCGAACAGAGCCCGGGATTGACGGCACCTTACTGGGGCATCCGCGTCAACGAGGAACTCGGCGCCGGCTATCGCGCGATCGCCGTGCTCGAAAGCTTCTTCCAGCCGACGAACGGTGGCATCGGCCGCACCGCCGCCGATCCGTTCTGGGGGCGCAATTCATATGTGGGCATCGCCGGGCCGTTCGGACGCGTGACGCTCGGCCGGCATACCAATCTGCTCTACCTTGCCGAGCAGGCGGTCAATCCGTTTCAGGCCTCGATCCTGTTCTCGCCACTGGTCATGCAAACCTTCACCGCGCCTTACGGCGGTGCGCTTGCGGGCGATACCGTCTGGAACAACGGCATTCAGTACACCAGCCCCAACCTGAACGGACTGACCACCACCGCGGTGTATGCGCCCGGCGGTTTCGCGGGTGCGAACGGCACGTACAACGCCGCGCTCTCGACCCTCTATGCAGGCGGCTCGCTCACCGCTGTCGCGACCGTACAACGCACACGGGTGGTCGCCGGTGTGGCGTCGCCGACACAGAACGCGTACCTCGTCGGCGCCGCCTATGATTTTTCGCTCTTCAAACTGTACGGCGCGCTGCAAGGTCTGCGTACCGATGCGGCCGACATCGGCGCACACACCTACGAAGCCGGTCTCTCGGTTCCGCTGACCTCGCAACTCAGCGCACTCGCCGAATGGTCGTACACCCGCCGCAGCGCGCCGAAGAGCGCCGTCACCGGCCGCAATACGGGCTCCGCGGGCCTCGACTACTTCCTCTCCAAACGCACCGATCTTTACCTGGTAACTGTCTACGACAAGCTTTCCGGTTCTGGGACCGCAATGACCTATGCAGCCGGAATCAGGCATCTGTTTTGACGCGCGATGCCATCAGGGTCAACCCGCTATAACTAAACCGCTGTTTTGTATAAAAAAATAAAGCTCGGAATCCAAATTTTGCCGTGGGTATAATTTTCTCCAGTTTGTGTATACACGACGAAAAAGGATGTAACCGCGGCTGTCGCGCGCGACGACAGCACTCTCACTCACTCGAAAAAAACAACGATCGGTTTGGAGACTGAATGAAAAAGAAAGCACTCGTGTCCGGCGCCGTCATGCTTGCATGCGCCGGAGCACACGCGCAGTCGAGCGTCTGGCTGTCGGGCTATGTCGACATAAACATCGAACATCTGATCTCGTCCGGTTCCGGCGGAAACGTGACCCGCATGTCGAGCGGCGGCCTGAACAACTCACGCTTCAACTTGAGCGGCGTCGAAGATCTGGGCGGCGGCAACAAGGCCGTGTTCACCGTCGAGCCGATGTTCTCCGCCAACACCGGCGTGCAGTCGACGCAGTTCCGCCAGTCGTTCGTGGGCCTGAAAGGCAACTGGGGTGAAGTGACGATGGGCCGGCAGTTCACGCCCTCGTACTGGATTGCGGGCTACGCCGATCCGAGCTGGGCCGCCGACTTCAGTATGGTCAACAACATGGAGTTCTTCTACGCGTCGTATCGCGTGGATAACGCGATCCAGTACAAGACGCCGAGCTTCTACGGCTTCACCGGCCGGATCATGGCGACCACCGGCGTGGGCGACAGCACGCGCGCGGGGCGTTTCCTGAGCACCAGTATCGAATATCGGCACGGACCGGTTTTCCTCGGCGCCGTGAGCGAATTGCAATACACGCGCGATATTTTCAAGTCCTCGCAGATTCATTCGTCGCGCGACAACTATTTCTCCGCCGTCTACAAGTTCGGCGGTTTCGAGCCGACGTTTATCTATCACACGTACAACGGCTACTACGCGTATCCGCCTTACGTGGCCTTCAATTCGCAAGGGTGGGACGCACAGATCGGCGCGCGCTGGAACATCGACGGGCGCAATCGTCTGTACGTGAGCGTGGTGCATCGTCACGACGACAACAACACCAGCATTTCCAGCGCGACCGGTGGCGTGATTGGCTACATCTACGGTTTGTCGAAACGGACCGACCTGTATGCGACTTTCGCGCACGTGACGCATCAGCATGATGTGCCTGTTCCCTATCCGGTCACGTTCCAGGTGTATCCGAACGGCGGACAGAATCCGAGCGGCTTCCAGTTCGGGATTCGTCACGCGTTCTAATATAAAAAGGAGGAAGCCAATGCTTCGCAAACGCAATTTCAAATCCACTCTCGCAACAGGCGTCCTGTTGACGTTCGTGTCCGCGGCGGCTTGTGCCGCCACGGAAAATGCGCCGGCCGCGTCGGCGCCGGACGCCGCGGCATCGGCTGCACAAGTGACGCCCGGCACGCCGAATGTCAAGGACCCCTACCTTGCCCAGTGGCTGCGCCTGACGCCCGATCGCCGGCCTGCCCCGCTCAAGCCGGGCGTCGACTACGGGATGGACCCGGCAACCGGCCAGTTCGTGTGGCCGAAGGCCACTCCTGAAGTGCATCAGGGCCAGCACTTCCCGGGGGAAATGACCACATGGGACAAGAAGAGCTATGCCAAGGACGTCAAGGTTCTGGCCTTCTACCCTCTTGTCGACTCGCCCTTCCACGCCTGGAACAATATCGCCGACTTCAACGGCCGCCGTTACCTCTATATCCACGATCGCGACTACATGCGGATCATGGACGTCACCGATCCCGCCAACGGCAAGATCGTGTTTTCGCAGGGCGGCACGTGGGGACCCAAGGGACCGACCGAGAAGTTCGATCCGAACAACGTGCATGACTATCTCGGCGGCGCCACGATCGTATGGAGCAAGAAGCTCGGCAAGCCCGTGCTGGTTGCCTCGTTCGAAATTGGCCGCTACGGTCTGATGACCGACAAGAGCGAGCAGCCGGATAAGGTTGAAGCGCAGCGCCACTACAACTCGCTCAAGGGCTTCAAGGTCTTCGAAATGGACGGCCCGCTGCCGAGCCAATGGAAGCTGATCGCCACGCGCACGACCGACTACAAGCATCCCGATGCGCCGGTCGGCCAGCAGCAGGGTTCGGGCTCGCTTGACGCGCCGGAATATTACGGCGGCAAGTACATGATCCTGTCGGCCGCGCCGGATGACAGCTACGCGCTGACCGAGTACCCGAACTATCTGTATTCGCCGGGTTATCAGGTTTGGGACATGTCGGACCCCGCCGATCCGAAGTTCGTCTCGCAGATCTCGGTGCCGGGGCAGAAAGTCGGCAATGAAGCTGACGAGCAGGCTTATCTGCTGAACCCGCGCGCCGGCAATCGCACTTCGTGGATGGGTTCACGGATTCCAATCTTCTTGCCCAAGCCTTTGGAACAAGGCGGCAAGATTGGTTTCGGCGCGATGGGCGGTCTGGGTCTTTATTCATTCGACCTGTCCAATCCGGCGCAGCCGAAGATTCTTGGCAACGTGAATACGGCGCCGAGCTTTGCGGGTACCGAGTACGACAATGCCGACGTCAGCCAGTACGAACGCACGGGCTTCGTGCTGACGAGTGGTTATCCGATGAACCGCGATTGCTACGAGCCGTACAAGGACATTTTCGTCGTCGATGCTCGCGATCCGTCGCATCTGAAGGTAGCGGGCAAGCTGCCGCAGCCGACACCGCCTGAGGGTGCGCCGTTCACGAGTTTCTGCCAGCGTGGCGGCAACTTCGGTCCTAAGCGTTCGAACGCGATTGGTCAGCCGGGTGGTGCGCGTCAGGGTGTGATTCCGTATTCGTTCTATAACGCCGGCGTGCAGATTTTCGACGTACGCAATCCGGAGAAGCCGACTATCGCCGGGTATTTTGTGCCGGCGTTGGCGGACGAGAGCGAGCTGCCGAGTTATACCCTCGGCAAGGGTGTGCTGGCGATTTATACCGAGTATGACCGCAACATCATTTGGGCCTTTACGGAGAATGGGGCGTATGCGTTGTCGACGCCGTTGCTGGGTAAGCCGGTGATTGGCGCGCCGTCCAAACCGTGGCCGCCGCGGTAACGCGATTGGGTTCGTTTCTTTTCTCTTGATGATTTGTCGAGCGCTTTGCCCTGCCGGTGGTTTTCGCCGGCGGGGTTTTTTGTTTTTTACTGGAGTGGGATTGTGAGAGGAATGGTTTTTGTTGCTGCGCTGGCTGGGGTTTTGGGTGGGAGTTCGTTTGCTGCGACGCCCGGAGGTGGGATTGGTATTGCGAGTGGGGTTTCTGCTAGCGAGCAGACTTGCCGCGCTTGTCACTCGATTGACACGACCAAGGTCGGGCCGCCGTTTCGGGCTATCGCGGAGCGATATCGGGGGGAGTCTGATGCGGTCGCGAAGCTGAAGAAGAGTATGTTGGAGGGGAGTTCCGGGAAGTGGGGTACAGGGGCCGCGATGCCGGCCAATGCGATTTCGGATGCTGACGCTGAGAGGTTTGCTCGGTGGATTTTGGGGATTAAATAGGGAGCCTGCTCGGCGGGTTGAGAAGCCTGCTCGGCGGGTTGTTAGTGCTATGGGTTTGTGGTCTGTTCTGGTGTTGGTCTTTTGGGCCTTTGGCCTTTCCTTGCTTTGTTAGTGGTCTATTAGCGTTGCCCCTGTGCGGGGCGGCACCTACTTTTCTTTGCCTGCCGCAAAGAAAAGTAGGCAAAAGAAAGCGGCTTTACCCCGCTAGCTCTTAAGCGGGTCCCCCGCACAGCCACGGTAGTGGTGCATCTGGAATCTGTCGCCTCGCACACTCCGCGCGAGCGACAAAGGACTCATCAGCTCCCACTCCGCACTACGTGCGTCGCGGACGGGTCTGCCTGGGAAACCAGCGGGTTTGCTTCGCGCACCAGGGGCCATCGGCTTCGCCTCGGCGAAGCGCTGCATGTCGAATGCCGAATGTGGAATGTGGAATGCGGAGTGCGGAGTGCGGAGTGCGGAGTGCGGAGTGCGGAGTGCGGAGTGCGGAGTGCGGAGTGCGGAGTGCGGACAATACAGCCTGCGCCACTGCGCCGGCTGACGCGTGGGCGGAAAAATTAGCCGACGGTTTTATGAACTGGGCATCGGCGCGCGCAGCGCCGCCGGAGGTATGACGCCCTTGTCACCGGCGCCGAATGTGCGAGGACACAGATTCCAGATGCACCACTACCCCCTCCAAGCCAGGGGACCCACTTATGAGCTGGCGGTTTGAGCCGCTTTCTTTTGCCTACTTTTCTTTGCGGCAGGCAAAGAAAAGTAGGTGCCGCCCCGCACAGGGGCAACGCTAATAGACCACTAACAAAACAAGGAAAGGCCAAAAGACCAACAACAGAGCGGACCACTAACAAAGCAAGGAAAGGCCAAAGAATCCGACCAACAACGAAAAAGCGCCGCGAAGCCCCCCCTGCCGGGCAGGCAAAACCAAAACCCCACCCTCATACCATCTCAGCACGAGCCGCCCCAGCGGCTCTCCCCCGATACCAGACAAAATAAACCACCAGCAACGCAACAACAAACGGCACCCCAATCACAAGCGTCATCCGAAACTCGCGAGTAAACCACGTAGTCACCAACGCACTCACCATCAGCCCGGCGCCAAGCAGAGAAGTAACCGGATACCCCCACATCCTGAACGCCAAAGGCACACCCCTATGCCGATGGCGAAAAAAGAAGTGCGTAACAAAAATCATCAACCACGTAAACATTGCCCCAAACATCGACACGGACATCATCAACACAAACGAAGCATCCGGATAAATCACATTCAACACGGTAGCCAACGCAATCCCGATCGTCGACAGCCAAAGCGCTGCAACCGGCACGCCCTTGCTATTCAAAGCCCCCAGACGCCTCGGCGCATACCCCGCCCGTGACAAACTGAACATCATCCGCGTCGTGATATAGAGCTGGCTATTCATCGCCGACAACGCCGCCACCAGAATCACAAAATTAATCACGCCCGCCGCGCCAGGCACATGCGTCGCCGCCATCACCCGCACAAACGGGCTCTCATCCGTACCCGCCGCACTCCATGGCACGATCGCCAGCATCAGCGCCAACGTCAGCAAATAGAAAAACACCAGCCGGAACATCGTCGCGCGAAACGCCCGTGTAATGGCCTTCTGTGGATCGCGTGCCTCGCCCGCCGCCACCGCGATCATCTCGATGCTCAGATAGCTGAAAATCGATACGATCACCGCCACCCACATGCCCCACACGCCCTTCGGAAAGAAGCCGCCGTGCGACGTGTAATTACCAAACCCGATCCCCGAATTCGCCGGCGCGCCAAACACGACATATGCACCCAGCAGGATGAAGCCGACAATCGCCACGATCTTCAACATCGAAAACACATACTCGACCGCGCCGAATACTTTCACGCTCACCGAGTTAATGCCGATCAGCGCCGCGGAGAACCCCACAATCCAGTACCAGCCCGGCACCGCCGGAAACCAGTACTTCATATACACAGCAATCGCCGTCACCTCGGTGCCGACCGCGAACACAATCGACGACCAGTACGCATAGCGCACCAGAAATCCCGCCCACGGCGCAATGTAGTGCTCGGCATAGGCGCCGAAGGATCCCGAGGTCGGATGCGCCACCGTCATCTCGGCAAGGCACCCCATCAACAACAATGCGATCAGCGCGCCAATCGCGTAACTCACCAGTACGCTCGGGCCGGCGAAGCCGATCGCAAATCCGCTGCCAAGAAACAGGCCGGTGCCAATCGCGCCGCCAATCGCAATCATCGACAACTGCCCCGTCGATAACCCACGGTGCAACCCCTTCTCACGTTCGACAATCGTGTCGAAGCCTCGCTGCTCTTGCGTCATTTTTCTGTCTCCTCCTGGGATGCGGTCGCGTACCTGGACGCAACCGCCGGTGCCGCGGTCGTATTACCTGGTACGTTCGAATCGCGGCGCTTGTCTGTTCATTGAATCGTTTTGAGTCACCGTATTCTTGCCATCACTCACGTCACCGATTTGCGCGCTTTGAATTCCTCGGTGTTCCATGCATCCGTTGCGATGATGTCCTTGAGTTGCGCGATGGTGTCCCAGATATCCACGTAACGCACATACAGGGGCGCAAAACCGAAGCGCAGAATGTCCGGTGCGCGGAAGTCGCCGATCACGTTGCGTGCAATCAGCGCCTGCATGATCGCGTAGCCTTGCGCATGACCCAGCGAGACCTGGCTGCCGCGTTGCCCGGCATCGCGCGGCGAAGCGAGTGTGCAACCGAGACCCTGCAACTCCTGATCGGTCAGCTCGATAAACAGATTGCCGAGCGCCACGCTCTTGTCGCGCAGCACGTCGAGATCGACATCGTCAAATGCTTCCAGTGCGCTCTCCAGCGCAATGACGCCGAGTTGCGGCGCGGTGCCGGTCAACATCCGGTCGATGCCGGGATGCGGCGCGTAGTCATGAGTAAATTCGAACGGTTTCGAATGACCGTGCCAACCGGTCAGCGGCTGACGCACTGCTTCGATGTGACGCGACGCAACGAACACGAATGCCGGTGCGCCCGGGCCGCCGTTCAGATACTTGTAGCCGCAGCCCACCGCAAAATCGGCGTCGCAGCGGTTCAGATTCACCGGCATCGCCCCCGCCGAATGACAAAGGTCCCATACGATCAGCGCACCAGCTTCGTGCGCGAGACGCGTCACCGCTTCCATGTCATAGCGCTTGCCGGTTTTGTAGTTGACGTGCGTGAGCGACACGATCGCCACGGTATCGTCGATCGCCGCGACGATGTCATCCGGATCAACACAGCGCAATTCGCAACCTGTCATCTCGGCGACGCTCGAAGCGATATACACATCAGTGGGGAAATTGGTTCGCTCGGCAAGGATCACATTGCGGCCCGGACGCATGCGCGTGGCGGCGACCAGTACCTTGAACAGATTCACCGAGGTCGAATCGGCAACGATCACTTCGTCCTGTCCAGCGCCGATCAAGCGGGCAATCTTGTTGCCGGTGCGTTGTGGCGCCGGATACCAGTCAGCGTCGTTCCACGAACGAATCAAACCGTGTGCCCATTCCTGTTTCAAAGCCCGTTCGATACGCGCGGGCACATTGGCAGGCATCGCGCCCAGCGAATTCCCGTCGAGATAAATCGTGTCAGCGGGCAGATCGAAGCGCGCGCGGCAGTGGGCCAAGGTATCGGCGGCGTCGAGCGCGGCGCAGTGTTCCCGGGTGATCATCTGGCTAATTTCCTATGTGTTCTTCTTGCTATTGCAAAGTCTGGGGTATCTGCTGTTTAGGCGGTGTGTGCAACCGTCATGGGCAAATCGAAAAAGCGCTGAGCGTTGGCGCCAAGGATCTTGGTCTTCGCCGTGTCGCTCAGTTGGGGATGATTCGCGACCAGGTCGCCGATCTTCTGCTCACCGAGCGGGAACGGATAGTCGGAGCCGAGTAGCACGTGGTCTTCGCCCATCGTGTCGACTAGCAGACGCAATGCGCCCTGATCGAATACCGCGCTATCCACGTAGAATCGATCGAGATACGACACTGGCGGATTGGGGCAATCCTCGCGCACAATGTCGCGCTGCTCCCACGCGTTCTGCACCCGGCCAAGCAAAAAGGCAAAGCTGCCGCCGCCGTGCGCGAAACACAACTTCAGCGATTTCGGAATCCGCTCGAATGCGCCCGACAAAATCAGCGACACCATGCTCAATTGCGTTTCCGCCGGCATCGCGACCAGCCATGGCAGCATCCATTTCTTCATGCGGCCGTCGGTCATCATGTCCCACGGATGCACGAGCACCGGAATGCCGTCGTTCGCGCAGTGCGTGAGGAACGTCACGAGGTGTTCGTCGTCGAGATCGCGCGGACCGAGATGATTGCCGATCTGCACGCCGCGATGCCCTGCGCGATGAGCGCGCGTAGCCTCGCGGCACGCCAGCTCAATGTCCTGCAACGGCACCTGTGCCAGCGCCATCAGCCGATCAGGCGCATGCGCGCAAAGTTCGAGCGCGTGGTCGTTCATCCGCGCGGCCCAATCGTGCGCGGCGGCCGCATCGTAGCGATAGCCGAACATCACAGGCGTCGCACACATCAACTGGATATCCACGCCGAGTGCATCCATTTCGGCAATCCGTGTGGCCGCGTCCCACAGCGCGCGATACACCGGGCGAAAGCTTTTCTCGCCGGTCATGATCATGCCGCGTTCGCCGTCCGCGTCGATCTTCAGCCAGGGCGCGTGTTCCGCGTCCAGGCGCGCGGCCTCTTCCCGCGTGATCGGCGGGAAAAAGTGGGAATGCATGTCGATTCGAAGTGTCATCGTGATTCTGTTTGTTTAGACGGCGCGGCCGGGGTGGACATGACCGCAATGCGCACAGCGGCGTTTCTCTTCCGACGCATAGAACGCGTTGAAAAGCGGTGGCAAGTCATTGACGATGCTTTTCAGTTGCACCTCGACGCGGTGAACGAGATGGCCGCAGTCATCGCAGTACCATTCGAAACCGTCCACCACGCCTTGCGGGCGTTGCCGCTCGATTACGAGGCAAACGCTGCCCGCTTCCGGCCGTTGCGGCGAATGACGCACATGCGGCGGCAGTAGAAACACATCCCCTTCTTTCAGGTCGACACGCTCGCGCTTGCCGTCGATCCATAGGTGCAGGTACGCGTTGCCGCGCAACTGATAGAAGAATTCCTCGAGCGGATCGTCGTGATAATCGGTGCGGTGATTCGGGCCGCCTACCACCGTGACGATGAAATCGCTGTCCTGCCACACCTGCTGATTGCCCACAGGCGGTTTCAGCAGATGCGCGTGATCGTCGATCCAGCGCTGGAAATTGAACGGTTTGCCGTACGTAAGCATGGCTGTCTCTGTCGTTTAGTTTTCTATGCGTGTTTACTTTTTCGGCGCGTACGCAATCGCCTTCATCTCGATCAGCAGATGCGGATGCGGCAATTGATGCACGGCCACCGTCGTGCGCGTCGGACCCGTCTCGTCGAAGTACTCGCCGTAGACGGCGTTATAGCCGCCGAAGTCGTTCATGTTGACGAGGAACGACGAGATCTCGACGAGGTTCGACAGGTCCGCGCCTTCACTCTGAAGAATATCGCGAATGTTCTCGATCACCACGCGCGTCTGCTCACGAATGTCGAGTTGCACCGTGCCGAGTTCATCGGCGCAGGCGCCCGCGATCGTATTGTCCGGACGGCGCGAGCTCGTGCCGGAGACGAACAGGAAGTCGCCCGCCCGCGTCACGTGAGGAAAACGGCCACGCGGTTTGGTTTTGCCGGGCACTACGCGCCCCTGAATGGTCGGTTCGTTGGTCATGAGAGTCGATAGGTTGTGAATTCGGTGCTGCCGAGGCCGTTGACGACGCAATGCACATGCGCGTCAACGGGCAGCGGATGAGCGGCGGTAGCGGCGCCTGCCATGATCAGCGAGCCGGCGGGCAATACGAGGCCGCTTTGCGCGATCAGGCGCGAAGCCTGCACGATCGAACGCAACGGATCGCCGAGAATTGCGGCGGTCGACCCGGCCTGCACGATGCGCCCGTCGATTCGCATCGTGACGCCCGCGTTGCGCAGACTGTCGAAACCCTTGCTCCACGGGCCGATCACCAGTCCCGCCGACGAACAGTTATCGGCGACCACGTCTTCGAGCGTGAACCTGAAGTCGCGGTAGCGCGAATCGATGATCTCCATCGCCGGGGCCACCGCTTCCAGATAGCGCGACGCTTCAAGCATCGTCAATGGGCGGTCGATCTCGCGGCTCGTCAGAAAGCAGACCTCCGGCTCAACACGCGGATGAATGAAACAATCGAGTGCAACACGGCCACCGTCTTCATCGAGCATCGCATCGGTGAGCCAGCCCCAGATCAGGCTATCCACGCCCATCTGGATCATCTTCGCGCGGCTCGTGAAACCGAGCTTCACGCCGACCATGCTTTCACCGCGATGAATACGCCGCTCGATCGAGGCGCGTTGAATCCCGTACGCGTCGTCCAGCGAGAACGGCGTGGACGCGGTGAGTTGCGCGATCGGTTCCGCGTGGCGTGCGGCGTCGTCGATACGTTGCGCGAGCGCATCGAGGTCGATCATGCGGCCTCCTTCGCGAATTCGCGCGCCTTCAGCATATCCAGCGCGACGTCGACGATCATGTCTTCCTGGCCGCCGACCATGCGGCGCTTGCCGAGTTCGACCATGATGTCGAAGGCCGATAGGCGGTATTTCGCCGCAGCCGCCTCAGTGTGGCGCAGAAAGCTCGAATACACGCCGGCATAGCCGAGCGCCAGCGTTTCGCGATCCACGCGCACCGGCCGCTCCTGCAACGGACGCACGACGTCTTCCGCGGCGTCGATCAGTTTCTTCACATCGCAACCGTGATTGAGTTTCATCCGGTCTACCGCGGCGATGAACACTTCGAGCGGCGCGTTACCCGCGCCCGCTCCCATGCCCGTCAGCGATGCATCGATGCGGTCGCAGCCGTGTTCAAGCGCGACCACGGAATTCGCCACGCCTAGCGACAGATTGTGATGCGCGTGCATACCCGTTTGCGTGGCCGGATCGAGCACCGCCTTGAAAGCGTCGAAACGCTCGGCGACGTCGCGCATATTCAGCGCGCCGCCCGAATCGACCACATAGACGCATTGTGCGCCGTAGCTTTCCATCAGCTTCGCCTGCTTCGCCAAGGCGTCGGGCGTGGTCATATGCGACATCATCAGGAAGCCGACGGTGTCCATGCCGAGCGAGCGGGCGTATTCGATGTGCTGCTTCGAGATATCCGCTTCGGTGCAATGCGTGGCGATCCGCACGATGCGCGCGCCGGCGTCGTACGCCGCCCGCAGATCGTGGACGGTGCCGATGCCGGGCAACAGCAGCGTCGCCACTTGCGCGCGCTTGACCGTGCCCGCGACCGCTGCGATCCATTCGAGATCGGTGTGCGCGCCGAAACCATAGTTAAAGCTCGAACCTGAGAGACCGTCGCCGTGCGCGACTTCAATACTGTCGACGCCGGCTTCATCGAGCGCTCGCGCGATCGCTACGGCGTCGTCCAACGAGTACTGATGGCGAATCGCGTGCATGCCGTCGCGCAGCGTCACGTCCGACACATAAATTTTCTTGTTGCTATCGGTCATTGTGTGTTTCCCTTGCGTGTTGCTCTCATGCCGCCACGCGGCTAGCCGCGATCTGCTCGGCCGCGGCGAGCGCCGCCGAAGTCATGATGTCCAGATTCCCCGCATAGGAAGGCAGATAATGCGCGGCGCCCTCCACTTCGAGGAACACGCTCACCTTCAGCCCCGCGCGGCGTTCGTTCGCGTGCAGCGCAAGCGGGTTTTCCGCGCTATAGCGGTCGAACTGCACCGCCTGCTTCAGACGATAACCGGGCACGTAACTCGCCACCGCCGCGACCATCGCGTGAATCGAGCTTTCGATTTCATCGGTGTCGGCGTCTTCTTCGGTCAGGCAGTAGACGGTGTCGCGCATCATCAGCGGCGGTTCGGCCGGATTGAGCACGATGATCGCCTTGCCGCGCGCCGCGCCGCCGACGGTTTCGATCGCCTTCGAGGTGGTCTCGGTAAATTCGTCGATATTGGCGCGCGTTCCCGGACCGGCCGAACGGCTCGCAATCGACGCGACGATCTCCGCGTACCGCACCGGCGCCACGCGCGATACCGCGTGAACGATGGGAATCGTCGCCTGGCCGCCGCAGGTGACCATGTTCAGATTCGGCGCGTCGAGATGCGCGAACAGATTCACCACCGGCACCACGAACGGACCGATAGCGGCCGGCGTCAGATCGATCACGGTCACGCCGTGCTCACGCAGCACCGCCGCATGGCGATGATGCGCGCCGGCTGAGGTCGCATCGAACGCGATGCGAATATCGCCAAAGTTCGGCATCCCGACCAGACCTTCGATCCCCTTCGCCGTGGTTGGCACGCCGAGGCGTTCGGCACGCGCCAGACCGTCCGAGGCGGGATCGATGCCAACCATTGCGCCCATTTCAAGGTGCTTCGCGTTGCGCAATACCTTGATCATCAGATCGGTGCCGATATTGCCGGAGCCGATGATGGCGACGGCTTGTTTGTCCAGTTTTTCTTGCATGGCGTTTCCGTTCACGATGCGGATTCCGCGTGATGGGCAAAACTCGCGCTCACGGAGCCGAGTCCTTCGATATGGGCGGTGAAGACATCGCCGGCGCTGACGCCGACCATCGGTCCCAGCGCACCCGTTAGCACGATGTCGCCGGCCTTCAACGGCGCGCCGACCCGGGTCATCGTGTTGGCGAGCCATACGGCCGCGTAAAGCGGATTGCCGAGGCACGCCGCACCCACGCCGATGCTCACCTGATCGCCGCGCCGCTCCATGACCATGCCGCAGTTGATTGCATCGAAAGCATCAAGCTTGACGGGGCGATTGCCGAGCACGAACAGACCACTCGACGCGTTGTCGGCGACGGTATCCGTCAAACGGATATCCCAGTTGGCGATCCGGCTGCCGACGATCTCGATGGCGGGCAACGCGTACGCGGTTGCACGAATCAGGTCGGCGATCGTATGCCGTTCGTGCGGCAGATCGTGCGCGAGTATCAGCGCGATCTCGGCTTCCACTTTGGGTTGCTGCGTGCGCGACATCGCGATTTCTTCACCATCGGCGATCGACATATCGTCGAAAAGCATGCCGAAGTCCGGTTGATCGACGCCGAGTTGCGTCTGCACCGCTTTCGACGTAAGACCGATCTTGCGTCCCACGAGGCGCCGGCCGCTCGCCAGCTTTCGCTCGGTATTCAAGCGCTGCACCGCGTAAGCGGCTTCGAGCGCATCGCCGCCGAGCTCCGCGATAGCAGCGCGTACCGGCGCGACCGGTGTGCCGTTCTGCTGCGCCTGCCAGAGTGTGTTTGCGATCCGCTGCGCGGCGTTCAGGTCGATCTCGCTCATGCGATCCTCACGCAAACGTTGGTCAGTTCCGAATAGAAGTCGAGCGAATGACGCCCGCCTTCACGGCCGATGCCCGAGAGCTTGGTGCCACCGAACGGCGTGCGCAGATCGCGCACGAACCACGCGTTGACCCAGACGATGCCGGTTTCGATCTGCCGCGCCACACGATGACCGCGTGAAAGCTGCGTCGTCCAGATGCTGGCGGCGAGGCCGTAGGCGCTGTCGTTCACGCGTCCGATCACTTCGTCTTCGCTATCGAACGGTGCGATGTGGCACACAGGACCGAAGATTTCCTCTTTGACGCAACGCGCATCGTCGGACAGACCGGTCCAGATGGTCGGCATCACGAAGGCGCCCTGATCGCGCGCATCGCCGAATTGCGGAACATTGCCGCCGGTTACGACCGTTGCGCCCTCTTCGACTGCGAGACGGAAGTACGACAGTACTTTCTCGCGATGGCCACGCGAGATCAGCGGGCCCATCGTGGTGGTGGGATCGTCGGGCGCGCCGACTTGCAGCGCCTCGGTTTTTTCCTTCAGCGCGGCGACGAAGCGCTCGAAGATGGGCCGCTCGACATACACGCGCTCGCTGCACAGGCAGACCTGACCGGCATTGGTGAAGCTCGACTTCAGCACACCGGCGACGGCCGCATCGAAGTCCGCGTCGGCGAACACGACGGCGGCGTTCTTGCCGCCCAGTTCGAACGAGATTTCTTTCACGCCGTCGGCCACGGTCTTCATGATCGTGCTGCCGGTACGCGATTCACCGGTGAAGGTGATCGCGCTGATATCCGGATGACGCGTGAGGAATTCGCCGGCCGCATTTGGTCCGTGACCGTGAATCAGGTTGAACACGCCGGGCGGCAAGCCGATGTCGTGCATCACTTCGGCGAGCAGCGTGGCGGAGCTGGGGGTTTCCTCCGAGGGCTTGGCCACGACGCAGTTGCCCATGGCGAGGGCTGGTGCGACTTTCCAGGTGAACAGCAGCAGCGGCAGATTCCAGGGCGAGATGATGCCGACCACACCGAGCGGTTTGCGCGTGACGTAGTTGATCAGTTCGCTGCCGTCGGCGGCATGGGTTTCGAAGAATTCGCTGTTCGCCGTGCGGATGAGGTCCGCGAAGGTGCGGAAGTTCGCGATGCCGCGGGCGATATCCAGCTTGCGGGCTTGTTCGAGCGGGCGGCCGGTGTCGGCGACTTCTGCTGCGACGAAATCGTCGAAACGGGCTTCGATGCCGTCGGCGATTTTATGCAGCCAGTCGGCGCGTTCCGCCGGTTTGGTGTTGCGCCAGCCGGCGCGTTGGGCGGCGGCTGCGGCGCGGACGGCGGCATCGACGGTTGCGGCTTCGGCTTCGCAGACTTGCGCGAGTTCGCGGCCGTCGACCGGGCTGATATTAGGGAAGGTGTTCGTTGTGGCGACGAATTCGCCATTGATGTAATGGCGAAGTAATGGTTGAGCGCGCTGCGCGGCGGCCGGGGTGAGGGTCACGACGTCTCCTGCTCGATTGAGGTGTTTGCAGGAGTCTAAAGGGGGGGCCCGCGGGGGCGGTAATCAAAGATTGGGTGGTGGGTATGCTAAAGGGGAATACCAGATATGAGGGGTGGGTTTTGCCTGCCTGCCCGGCTTTGGGGCTTTCGCGGCGCTTTTTGTTGGTGATCTGGATTTTGGGTGTTGGTTTGGTGTGGTAGTGGTCTGTTCTGTTGTTGGTCCTTTGGCCTTTCCTTGTTTTGTTAGTGGTCTATTAGCGTTGCCCCTGTGCGGAACCTGTCCGCATTTTTGTGTGCGAGGCGGTTAGCGGAGTTACCCGCGTGCGTTGGTAAAACGCTCTCCAAACAGAATCGCGAACTGGTTCATGGCTGAGGACCAGTCGAATGCCGCCC